>NZ_JBNJOJ010000007.1:0-144504 GCF_050113655.1 Vibrio sp. TRT 29B02 | reverse complement strand
TCTCGCTTCTCGCTTCTCGCTTCTCGCTTCTCGCTTCTCGCTTCTCGCTTCTCGCTTCTCGCTTCTCGCTTCTCGCTGTCTTTTCGCGACACATCCCATTCATATTCTTTTAAAACTAAAAAGATAAACTGTGACCCCTAGCACGTTACATGCCCATCTGTTTATAAATTGTAATTGGTCTGACCAATTTAATTGCTGTTTTAATCAGCTATTGTTATCAAAGTGTTGATGTAAGGGCTGTTCTATGATTTGGGTCAATTTTTGACTGGAACTTGCGTTTTAATTATGTTAATTTTCCTGCCAACTTGAAATTGGTAATACCAATTGACTGCAAAGAGTAGAAGAAAAACAACTATGGCTTATCAAAGGATTCGTCAGCCAAAACTTTCTGATGTCATTGAACAAGAATTGGAAAGGCTGATAGTGGAAGGAACATTGTCTCCGGGGCAGCAGTTGCCACCAGAGCGTGAGTTAGCGAAGCAGTTCGATGTCTCACGTCCTTCAATCCGTGAAGCGATTCAACGCCTAGAAGCTAAGCGTCTTCTTACTCGTCGTCAGGGCGGCGGCACATTTGTTAGCGAGAGTATTTGGACAAGCTTTTCTGATCCTCTGCTAAATTTATTGTCTAGCCACTCTGAAACTCAGCTGGACTTACTGGAAACTCGCCATGCGATGGAAGGTATTGCGGCTTACTTTGCAGCAGTTCGTGGAACCGAGGAAGACTTTGCGCGTATTCAGGCTTGCCTGAAAAACATCAGCGAAGAGCAAACGAAGAAAAATGTCGAAGCGGAAGCTGTAGCTGTTATGCAGTTTTTGATTGCTTTAACGGAAGCTGCACACAACGTAGTGTTGCTGCATATTGTTCGTAGTTTGGCTCCTTTGCTTGAGCAAAACGTCTTACAGAATTTAAAGCTCTTACATCGCCGCGATGAAGTGGTCGAGAAAGTAAGTAAACACCGAGCTAATATTGTGGATGCGATTGTTTCGGGTCAGCCGGAAAAGGCACGTGAAATGTCACACTCACACTTAGCTTATATCGAAGAAACATTGTTGGATTTGACTCGTGAAGAGTCACGCAGAGAGCGCTCTTTGCGTCGAATTCAGCAAGGTAACGATTCTTTAAACAAGAAACGGTTACTTAAATAAGTAGATCCAACCAATAGAAGGATAGATCGCCATGTCTGATATGAAGCATGACGTAGATGCACTGGAAACTCAAGAATGGCTTCAAGCACTTGAGTCAGTTGTACGTGAAGAAGGTGTAGAGCGTGCTCAGTTCCTATTAGAGCAAGTTCTAGACAAAGCACGTCTAGACGGTGTTGATATGCCAACAGGTATCACAACTAACTACATCAACACGATTCCTGCAGACCAAGAACCCGCTTACCCAGGTGACACAACACTTGAGCGCCGTATTCGTTCTATCATCCGCTGGAACGCAATCATGATCGTTCTACGTGCATCTAAGAAAGACCTTGAGTTAGGCGGCCACATGGCGTCTTTCCAGTCTTCTGCTGCATTCTACGAAGTATGTTTCAACCACTTCTTCCGCGCTCCAAACGAGACGGACGGTGGCGATCTAGTTTACTACCAAGGTCACATTTCACCGGGTATCTACTCTCGTGCATTCGTTGAAGGTCGTCTAACTGAAGAGCAGCTAGATAACTTCCGTCAAGAAGTAGACGGTAAAGGTATCCCATCATACCCACACCCTAAACTAATGCCTGAGTTCTGGCAGTTCCCTACCGTTTCTATGGGTCTAGGTCCAATTTCTGCGATCTACCAAGCGCGTTTCCTTAAGTACCTAGACGGCCGTGGTTTGAAAGATACTTCTGCTCAACGTGTATACGCTTTCCTAGGCGATGGTGAGATGGATGAGCCAGAATCACGTGGTTCATTGTCTTTCGCTGCGCGTGAGAAGCTAGATAACCTATGTTTCCTAGTTAACTGTAACCTACAGCGTCTAGATGGCCCTGTAATGGGTAACGGCAGCATCATTCAAGAGCTAGAAGGTCTATTTAAAGGCGCTGGCTGGAACGTTGTTAAAGTTATCTGGGGTAGCAACTGGGATGCTCTGCTTGCTAAAGATACAACAGGTAAACTTCTACAGCTGATGAACGAAACTGTAGATGGTGACTACCAAACATTTAAATCTAAAGATGGCGCATACGTACGTAAGCACTTCTTTGGTAAGTACCCTGAGACAGCTGCACTCGTTGCAGACATGACAGATGACGAAATCTTCGCTCTTAAGCGTGGTGGTCACGAGTCTTCTAAGCTTTACGCAGCATACAAAAACGCGGCAGAAACTAAAGGTCGTCCAACTGTAATCCTAGCTAAGACAGTGAAAGGTTACGGTATGGGTGAAGCGGCTGAAGGTAAAAACATCGCGCACCAAGTTAAGAAGATGGATATGACTCACGTACTACATCTACGTGACCGTCTAGGTCTTCAAGACATCCTAACGGATGAAGCAGTGAAGGCACTTCCTTACCTGAAACTTGAAGAAGGTTCAGCGGAATACGAATACCTACACGCTCGTCGTAAAGCATTGAAAGGTTACACGCCTCAGCGCCTACCTAAATTTACTCAAGACTTCCAAGTTCCTGAGCTAGAAGAGTTCGCGCCGCTACTAGAAGAGCAGAAGCGTGATATTTCTACCACCATGGCTTACGTTCGTACTCTTAACATCCTGCTTAAGAACAAAAACATTGGTAAGAACATTGTTCCTATCATCTGTGATGAAGCACGTACGTTTGGTATGGAAGGTCTATTCCGTCAGATCGGTATTTACAACCCACACGGCCAGAACTACACGCCACAGGATCGCGACATTGTTTCTTACTACAAAGAAGCAACATCAGGTCAGGTACTTCAAGAAGGTATCAATGAGCTAGGTTCAATGGCATCTTGGGTTGCAGCTGCAACGTCATACAGCACTAACGATCTGCCAATGATCCCATTCTACATCTACTACTCAATGTTTGGTTTCCAACGTGTAGGTGATATGGCATGGCTAGCTGGCGACCAACAAGCTCGTGGTTTCCTACTAGGTGCAACTGCTGGTCGTACAACGCTGAACGGCGAAGGTCTACAGCACGAAGATGGTCACTCGCACATTATGGCGGGCACAGTTCCTAACTGTATTTCTTACGATCCAACGTTCGCATACGAAGTTGCCGTTATTATGCAAGACGGTATCCGTCGCATGTACGGCCCTGAGCAAGAGAACGTGTTCTACTACCTAACAGTAATGAACGAAAACTACGCGATGCCTGCGATGCCTGAAGGCGCGGAAGAAGGCATCCGTAAGGGTATCTACAAGCTTGAATCTTACGCTGGTGACAAGTCTAAAGTTCAGTTGATGGGCTCTGGTACTATCATGAACGAAGTTCGTAAAGCGGCAACAATCCTAAGTGAAGAGTACGGCATTGCATCTGACGTGTTCTCTGTAACGTCATTCAACGAGCTAACTCGTGATGGCCAAGCGGTAGAGCGTGACAACATGCTGCACCCAGAAGCAGAAGACAAAGTACCTTACATTGCTCAAGTTATGGGTACAGAGCCAGCGATCGCAGCAACTGACTACATGAAGAACTACGCAGAACAAGTTCGTGCGTTTATGCCTTCTGAGTCTTACAAAGTACTGGGTACTGATGGCTTTGGTCGTTCTGACAGCCGCGAAAACCTACGTCGTCACTTCGAAGTGAACGCAGGTTACGTTGTAGTAGCAGCGCTCTCTGAACTAGCTAAGCGTGGTGATGTTGAGAAATCAGTAGTAGTTGAAGCTATTGCTAAGTTTGACATCGACACTGAAAAAACTAACCCGCTATACGCTTAATTGAGAAGGTAGATAAGAAATGGCAATCGAAATTAATGTACCAGACATCGGTGCGGATGAGGTTGAAGTTACTGAGATTCTTGTAAGCGTTGGCGACAAGGTTGAAGAAGAGCAGTCTCTGATCACAGTTGAAGGCGATAAAGCTTCTATGGAAGTTCCTGCATCTCAAGCAGGTATCGTTAAAGAAATCAAAATCGCAGAAGGCGACAAGGTTTCTACTGGTTCTCTAATCATGCTATTCGTTGAAGAGAATGTCGAAGCCGAGGGTGCAGCTGAAGCTGCGCCTGCTCCTGCGGCAGAAGCGGCTCCAGTTCCAGCAGCAGCGGCAGAACTGAAAGAAGTTTTCGTACCAGATATCGGTGGCGACGAAGTAGAAGTGACTGAAATTATGGTTGCAGTTGGCGACAGTGTTGAAGAAGAGCAATCTCTTCTGACTGTTGAAGGCGACAAAGCTTCTATGGAAGTTCCAGCACCATTTGCAGGTACTCTAAAAGAGATCAAAGTAGCCGCTGGCGATAAAGTATCGACTGGCTCTCTAATCATGGTATTCGAAACTGCCGGCGCTCCATCAGCGGCACCAGCAGCAGTAGAAGCTCCAGTGGCAGCAGCTCCAGCAGCCTCTGCAGCAAAAGAAGTGAACGTGCCTGATATTGGTGGCGACGAAGTAGAAGTGACTGAAATCATGGTCGCAGTTGGCGATACAGTGGAAGAAGAGCAATCGCTCATCACTGTTGAAGGCGACAAAGCTTCAATGGAAGTTCCTGCACCATTCGCGGGTACGGTTAAAGAAATCAAGATTGCAGCTGGCGACAAAGTGTCTACTGGCTCACTCATCATGATTTTCTCTACAACGGCAGGCGAAGTGGCGGGCGCAGCGCCTGCACCTGTAGCAGCTCCAGCACAAGCAGCAGCGCCTGCTGCGGCAGCTCCTAAAGCAGAAGCACCAGCGGCAGCAGCTGGCGATTTCCAAGAAAACAACGAGTACGCACATGCGTCTCCAGTTGTTCGTCGCCTAGCTCGTGAGTTTGGCGTTAACCTATCTAAGGTTAAAGGTACTGGTCGTAAGAGCCGTATCCTCAAAGAAGACGTTCAGTCTTACGTTAAAGAAGCGCTTAAGCGTCTTGAGTCTGGCGCAGGTGCAGCAGCATCTGGCAAAGGTGACGGCGCGGCTCTTGGTCTACTACCATGGCCAAAAGTTGACTTCAGCAAGTTTGGTGAGACAGAGGTTCAACCTCTATCACGTATCAAGAAGATCTCTGGTGCGAACCTACACCGTAACTGGGTAATGATCCCTCACGTTACACAGTGGGATAATGCAGACATCACTGAGCTAGAAGCATTCCGTAAAGAGCAGAACGCGATTGAAGCGAAGAAAGATTCTGGCATGAAGATCACTCCACTAGTGTTCATCATGAAAGCGGCAGCTAAAGCACTTGAAGCGTTCCCTGCGTTCAACTCGTCTCTATCAGAAGATGGTGAAAGCCTAATTCTGAAGAAATACGTGAACATCGGTATCGCGGTAGATACGCCAAACGGCCTAGTTGTTCCTGTATTTAAAGACGTGAACAAGAAAGGCATTTACGAGCTATCTGAAGAGCTAATGGTGGTTTCTAAGAAAGCACGTGCTGGTAAGCTTACTGCAGCAGATATGCAGGGTGGCTGTTTCACGATTTCAAGCCTTGGTGGTATCGGTGGTACTGCGTTTACTCCAATCGTTAACGCGCCAGAAGTTGGTATCCTAGGTGTATCTAAATCTGAAATTAAACCAGTTTGGAACGGTAAAGAATTTGAACCGCGTCTACAACTTCCACTATCTCTATCATACGACCACCGTGTGATCGATGGTGCTGAAGGTGCACGTTTCATTACGTTCCTAAATGGCGCACTATCAGATATCCGTCGTCTAGTTCTTTAATTCGATAGACGATTAAGAGGCGGCAATTAAGCCGCCTCTGCTAATAATAATTACCAGACAATTTGATAGCAGACCTTAGATTCAATAAGGTTTTACCCATCGAATTGTTGTCTAGCTCACAGGCTAAATTGATTTACTTTTCACTCCATTAACATCTCTGTAAACTGTTGGCGGTCTGAAAATAACTGTTTAAAACAAATCGACTTGAACATATAAATCAATACCCACTCAGCCTGTTAGGGATAATGACTACAAGAGGTCACAATGAGCAAAGAAATTAAAGCCCAAGTTGTTGTACTTGGTTCTGGTCCTGCTGGTTACTCAGCTGCATTCCGTTGTGCAGATTTAGGTCTTGAAACTGTACTTATCGAGCGTTACAACACCCTAGGTGGTGTATGTCTGAATGTTGGTTGTATCCCATCTAAGGCGCTTCTGCACGTTTCAAAAGTAATTGAAGAAGCTAAAGCGATGGCTGAACACGGCGTCGTGTTCGGTGAGCCACAAACAGATATCAACAAAATCCGTATCTGGAAAGAGAAAGTTGTAAACCAACTTACTGGTGGTCTTGGCGGTATGGCTAAGATGCGTAAAGTTAACATTGTTAATGGTTACGGTAAGTTCACTGGTCCTAACACTATTCTTGTAGAAGGTGAAGGCGAGTCAACAACGGTTACTTTTGACAACGCTATCATCGCAGCAGGCTCTCGTCCTATCAAACTGCCATTCATTCCACACGAAGATCCACGTATCTGGGATTCAACGGATGCTCTAGAGCTGAAAGAAGTACCAGGAAAACTACTGATCATGGGTGGTGGTATCATCGGTCTAGAAATGGGTACGGTATACCAGTCTCTTGGCTCTAAGGTAGACGTCGTAGAGATGTTCGACCAAGTTATCCCAGCGGCAGATAAAGACATCGTTAAAGTTTACACCAAGCGTGTGAAGAACAAGTTCAACCTAATGCTAGAAACGAAAGTGACAGCGGTTGAAGCGAAAGAAGACGGTATCTACGTTTCAATGGAAGGTAAGAAAGCGCCAGCAGAAGCTGAGCGTTACGATGCTGTTCTTGTTGCTATCGGTCGTGTTCCAAATGGTCTATTGATTGATGGTGAGAAAGCGGGTCTAGAAATTGACGAGCGTGGCTTCATCAAAGTCGATAAGCAGATGCGCACTAACGTTCCTCATATCTTCGCGATCGGTGACATTGTTGGTCAACCAATGCTTGCTCACAAAGGTGTGCATGAAGGTCACGTTGCAGCAGAAGTTATTTCTGGTAAGAAACACTACTTCGACCCTAAAGTTATTCCTTCAATTGCTTACACTGAGCCAGAAGTGGCGTGGGTTGGTAAGACTGAGAAAGAAGCGAAAGCGGAAGGCATTAACTACGAAACAGCGACATTCCCATGGGCTGCATCTGGTCGTGCAATTGCATCAGACTGTTCTGATGGTATGACTAAGCTGATCTTCGATAAAGACACGCACCGTGTAATTGGTGGTGCTATCGTTGGTACTAACGGTGGCGAGCTACTAGGTGAAATCGGTCTAGCTATCGAGATGGGTTGTGATGCGGAAGATATCGCTCTAACTATCCATGCTCACCCAACTCTACACGAGTCTGTGGGTCTAGCAGCGGAAGTGTTTGAAGGTACTATCACTGACCTACCAAACCCTAAAGCGAAAAAGAAAAAGTAATTTTTTCGTAGAGACGCTAAAAAACCGCTGATTGTTCAGCGGTTTTTTTATTGTTTGATTTCGCCAAGACAGAAAAAAGGCCTACTCAACAAAGGGTAGGCCTTTAACATTTACTCGTAAAAATTATGCATTCTCAGCATGCTTGTAGATACAAAGCATATCAAGGTAGCTTTGTGTCAATCGAGACATAACCATTTCATCTTGAATTCGGTTGGCTTGAACAAACAGTGAGTAGAAGATTCCGTGGAATAACGTAGCCAGATGTGCAGGTTCATGTTGTTCACATACTTCACCACGTTCGATCGCTTTAACAAACATATTTTGTACTAATAGCTGGTTAGTACGGTTGGTAGTCACAAACAGTGGCCACACTTCATCACGAGTCGATGCGCTCCACTCAAACCAAACTTTTAGCCAATGGCAGTCATTAACCACCAAATCAACCATATTGTTGGTTAGATTGTTTAAGTTTTCCTTAGCGTGGATATCCAAATCGATATTGTCTGAGAGGAAGTTTGAGAACTGACGTACTACGTAGTTAAGTACATCATCAACAAGATCTTCGCGAGTAGGGAAATAGTTAAAAACGGTAGCGACAGAGACTTGTGCAATTTCAGCAATATCAGCGTGACCACCACGCCCGATGCCACGACGTGCAAACACTTCGAGAGCGATTTCCATTAATTGCTGCTTACGTTTTTGCGGTGATAGACGCGTACGCGGTCTTTTAGCTATAGAGTCCATAGTTAATTTCCTTGCCAAATGAGTTGTTAATATAATTGTCTGGGCTTTGCCCTATTTTAGTATTTTATAAATTGCATGACGCTCTATGAGTGTAATGGTGCATATGTGTCAGGTCAACGATTTCTGCTTATTTTATAATCACTTTTGTTAATATCGTGCTAAAGATCAACCTGAAACATTAAATTTATCGATCATTATTTTAGGCAAACGTTTTTCCTTGATGCTGGCTAGTGCTAAACTACGCCCTTAAAGCATCAGACTGTACGTAAGTGGTTATTCATTAACCTGGTACAGAGAACGTGAAAAACGAGATTGGTATGAAACATACAGTAGAAGTAATGATTTCTGAGCAAGAAGTCAGCGAGCGAGTAAAAGAGTTAGGTAAGCAGATTACTGAGCACTACCAAGGTAGTGAAGATCTAGTCATGGTTGGTTTGCTACGCGGATCATTCGTATTTATGGCGGATCTGGCTCGCTCGATTGAGCTTACTCATCAAGTTGATTTTATGACCGCTTCTAGTTATGGCAACACGATGGAAAGTTCACGTGATGTTCGCATCCTTAAAGATCTTGATGACGACATCAAAGGTAAGGATGTTCTGCTGGTAGAAGACATTATTGATACAGGTAATACGCTAAATAAGGTTAAGGAGATTTTGAGTCTTCGTGAGCCTAAATCAATCGAAATATGTACTCTGCTAGACAAGCCATCTCGTCGTGAAGTTGACGTGGATGTGAAGTGGATTGGTTTTGAAATACCTGACGAATTTGTTGTTGGTGTTGGTATCGACTATGCACAGAAATACCGTCACCTACCATACATTGGCAAAGTTGTACCTCAAGAGTAAGTAAAACTCTGTGAAGTGACGCAAAGCAAACGCCCGCATTCAATAGCGGGCGTTTTTGGTTGTGCTTAACGACACAGTAAATGGTGTTCTGGGTTCAGAATCGATTCCATTGCTTTCTGGTATGACGTATCTACAGACTCGCGAGAGCTGGAGCGAACCCCTAAATACTCGAGTTTGCCATCACCGATACCGTAGACCACGCCATGAATTTCGACTTCTTGTCCACGCTCCCAAGCGTTTTGTAAGATAGTGGAGTTACCCAGATTATAAACCTGCTCCGCGACATTGATTTCGCCCAATTTGTCAGCACGCTTATCTACAGGCATGGCATCTAAATAATTACGGTGCTTGAAGTAGAGATCTCGAATATGCAGTAACCAGTTATTGATAAGACCGAGTTGTGGGTTGTCAATCGCGGCGTTAACACCACCACAACCGTAGTGACCACAAACGATAATATGCTTAACTTTGAGCACATCGACGGCATATTGGACGACAGAGAGGCAGTTGAGGTCGGTGTGTATTACCTGATTGGCGACATTTCGGTGAACAAACAACTCCCCCGAGTAAAGTCCGGTAAGACGTTCTGCGGGTACGCGACTATCTGAGCAACCAATCCAAAGAAAGCCTGGGCTTTGGCCTTCTTCTAACTTCGCAAAGTATTCGGGACGTTCTGCTTTAATCGATTCTGACCATTTGGAATTGTTTTCAAATAGCTGTTTAATTTCCGGCATTTCTTCACAACCTTTAAAATATACTTGCACCACTATACACAATGTTACAATTTCCTTCCTAGTTAAATTGGCCAAAAAGGTACTCATCTGACGTGTTTGAGCGCCAAAAATCATAAACTTAGTCGTTATCCTAACAAATGGTTATAAAGTATGAGTTATAGGATGCGATTAACACTTATCTCTACTCGATAACATTTGATAACATGATGTAAATAGCGCTATTTCGCAGCATTTAGCGTCATTTTTACCTACAAATTCTAAGGTTATGCCGTCTAAGAACGAGCATAGATGGATGTGACTTTAGAGTAAGACGTTGTAATGCCAATACATAACCACAGTGGCGTCACCACCGACGGTGTCTGTGGGTAATGTTGAGTAATAAGCATGGAGCAAAGTTGTGTTCGCGAGTCGTTTTGAAGATATAAATCTCAGAGGGGATTTGTTTGGTGGTGTGACAACCGCCATTATTTCTTTACCGTTAGCACTTGCTTTCGGTGTCGCTTCAGGAGCGGGTGCTGAGGCTGGCCTTTGGGGAGCCATCATGGTCGGCTTATTTGCGGCCTTGTTTGGTGGATCAAACACACTGATCTCTGAACCTACCGGTCCTATGACGGTTATCATGACAGCGGTACTCACCAGTATGGTGGCGAAGTACCCAGAAACCGGTATGGCAATGACGTTTACTGTTGTTATGATGGCAGGTGCATTCCAAATTTTACTCGGTACGTTGAAGCTTGGAAAATATGTCACTTTAATGCCATATAGCGTGATCTCCGGCTTTATGTCGGGAATTGGCGTTATATTAATTATTCTCCAACTCTCTCCACTACTCGGTCATGCCGCCCCATCCGGTGGCGTCATGGGAACGCTTTCTGCGTTGCCAGAAACGGTTGCTAACATGAGATTTAGCGAGCTGTTTCTTGGTTTGCTAACCCTAGCGATTCTGTTCTTCTTTCCTAAACATTATCGTAAGTATGTTCCAGCTCAATTAGTCGCACTGATCGTTGTGACCTTACTTTCCGTCATTCTATTTGATACCGATGCCATCCGTCGTATTGGTGAGATCCCAGCAGGACTGCCTTCTTTGGTGATCCCTCAGATTGATTCGGCGATGTTTACTGAGATGGTGATCGATGCCTTAGTGCTGGGTACTTTAGGCTGTATTGACACCTTGCTGACAGCGGTCATTGGTGACTCCTTAACGCGTAAAGAACATGACTCAGATAAAGAGCTTCGTGGCCAAGGTTTGGCAAACATGATCTCAGGTCTGTTTGGCGCTCTACCTGGTGCAGGGGCAACAATGGGAACGGTTACCAACATCCAAGTTGGTGCACGCTCGCCGTTATCTGGTGTGATTCGTGCTCTGGTGTTGGCACTGGTGGTTCTTGTCGCGGGTGGTTTGACTGAGCCAATTCCAATGGCGGTGCTAGCCGGTATTGCTGTCTATGTCGGTTTCAATATCTTAGATTGGAGTTTTATCCAACGCGCGCACAAAGTCAGTTTTTCTGGTATGGCGATCATGTACGGTGTCATGCTGCTGACTGTATTCGTTGATTTGATTGCAGCTGTCGGACTGGGTGTATTTATCTCCAATATTATTATTATTGAGCGTTTAAGCCGTGAGCAAGCAAGACAAGTGAAAGCCATCAGTGATGCAGATGAAGATGATGTGCCTTTAACCGACAGTGAACGAGGCTTGTTGGATAAAGCGAATGGGAAGGTTCTCTTTTTCTACTTGTCTGGACCGATGATTTTCAGTGTATCTAAGGCAATTTCGCGTCAACATAGCAGCATTTCTGATTATGAAGTCATGATCCTAGACTTGACCGATGTACCAATGATTGATGTTACGGTGGGACTGGCACTGGAAAACGCTATCAAGGACGCATTGGATGCTAAATGTCAGGTTTACTTGCTGTGTCCGAATGAACAGACACGCCAACAATTGGATAAATTCCACGTCATTGACTTAGTGCCAGAAGGGAACACTTATAAATTCCGCTATGAAGCATTAAAAGCCGCAGTGAAGCATGTGGGAAGTGATGAACATCAGGACGAAGCGATATAAGTCTGATGTTTTAGAGTAAAAAAGCGCCACCGACCTCGTTCGGTGGCGTTTTTATTTGTGGCTAAGTTAGGTAAATATTATTTCCAAAATATTCGAAAGGTTTAATTGTAATCATCGTCATTCAACGATAAACTAAATTTCGAATACGCAAAGCAATGGCAGTCGTAACTTATGTATGCATTAGAAATTGAGCAGCTCCGCAAGACTTACGCGGGTGGACTTGAAGCGCTAAAAGGCATTAGCTTAAATGTCAAAAAAGGTGATTTTTACGCCTTACTCGGTCCAAATGGTGCCGGAAAATCGACCACGATCGGAGTCATATCATCTTTGGTTAATAAGAGTTCTGGTCAGGTAAAAGTGTTTGGCTTTGATATTGATAAAGATCTTGAGCTAGCCAAACAGCACCTCGGTCTTGTGCCACAAGAATTCAATTTTAATCAGTTTGAAACCGTTGAACAGATAGTGCTTCAGCAGGCTGGTTACTATGGTGTGTCAAAATCCGTAGCCAAAGAGAGAGCAAAAAAGTATTTATCTAAGCTCGATCTGTGGGAAAAACGTAGCGAACGTTCACGAAATTTGTCTGGTGGGATGAAGCGACGTTTAATGATCGCTAGGGCTCTTATGCACGAACCTCAGCTATTGATTCTGGATGAACCTACTGCGGGTGTCGATATTGAACTACGCCGTTCAATGTGGGAGTTTCTGAAAGAAATCAATCAAGAGCAGGGGATCACTATCATTCTAACGACTCACTATCTAGAAGAAGCTGAAATGTTGTGCCGTAACATTGGGATCATCAATAAAGGTGAACTGATCGAAAACACCACCATGAAGGCGCTACTGAGCAAACTGGATGTGGAGACATTTATTCTTGATCTTGAAGAAGGCTCGGCACAACCAGAGTTGCAGGGTGTGAAGAGTCAGATTTTTTCTAATGACTCGTTAGAGATCGAAATAGAGAAAACTCAGGGATTGAATGGCATATTTTCTCAGCTATCGGAGCAGGGTATTAAGGTGCTGTCGATGCGTAACAAAGCCAATCGTCTTGAAGAGTTGTTTGTCAGTATTGTACGAGAGGGGAGCCAATAATATGTATCATTTATATTGGACTGCATTTTGTAGCCTGCTGACTAAAGAGGTTAACCGTTTTACTCGTATCTGGGTACAAACACTGGTGCCACCCGCCATTACGATGACCTTGTACTTCATCATTTTTGGTAGCCTAATTGGTTCGCGAATTGGTGAAATGAATGGTTTCAGCTATATGGAATATATCGTCCCGGGATTGATCATGATGTCGGTGATTACCAACTCATATTCTAACGTGGCCTCCTCTTTCTTTAGTGCGAAGTTTCAGAGAAATATCGAAGAGTTGTTGGTCGCGCCAGTACCAAATTATGTGATCATTTTAGGCTTTGTGATGGGCGGGGTCGTGCGTGGTTTATTGGTTGGTACGATCGTTACTTTTGTGTCATTGTTCTTTGTTGATCTCCAAGTTGATCACTGGGGCATTATCATCGCAACGGTATTTATGACCTCAGTAGTCTTTGCATTGGGCGGTTTGATCAATGCGGTCTATGCTAAAACCTTCGACGATATTTCGATCATTCCAACCTTTGTGTTGACGCCACTGACCTATCTTGGTGGTGTGTTTTACTCCATCAGCTTGCTACCAGAGTTTTGGCAGGGTGTGTCGAAGATCAACCCAATCGTCTACATGGTAAACGCATTCCGTTATGGCTTTCTCGGTGTCTCTGATGTCGGTATAGTCACTTCATTCAGTGTTCTTGGTGTTTTTGTCGTCCTGCTATACGGCGTTGCACATTATCTAGTGACACGAGGAATTGGCTTGAGAAGCTAAAGAGTAAGATAACAAAAAGGGTTGGCGTAAATGCCAACCCTTTTTTTGGGGAAGATTTAGTTATTCCGCCGAGATCGGTGTCGATTCAGACGGATCTTCTTCTTTGCTCTCAACTGAGATTTCCACCACTTGATTATCAATCAGGCGTGCTTTACCTAAGAACGCAGACATCAAGATAACGATCTGCGTGGTTTCAGCGGATACCACTTGAAGTGTACGGGCGTCGCGAATGAAGATTTCATCTGGGTGTAGCCCAGCAGCGCGTAACTGATCGCTGGCATCTTCAATTACAGACGCGTAGTCATCGCGGCCACCACGAATGGCGCTACTGATCCAACGCATCGTACGTGCCAGAACTGGGGCTCGTTGGCGTTCGTCAATCGTGAGTAAGCCATTGCGTGAGCTCATTGCCAGTCCATCCATTTCACGAACGGTTGGTACGCCAATGATTTCGGTATCCAGAGCCAAGTCTTCAGTCATTTTGCGAATAATGGCGAGTTGCTGGAAGTCTTTTTCACCAAAACAAGCAACGTCGGGTTGGACGATATTGAATAATTTGGTGACAACGGTCGCGACGCCACGGAAATGCCCTGGACGAGACGCACCTTCAAGAATATTAGATAGGCCAGGGACTTCAACAGTGGTCTGATTCTCAATTCCCAGAGGATAGATAATCTCTGGAGTCGGGGTAAAGACCAAATCAACGCCTTCGGTCGTTAACTTGCTTAAGTCATCATCTAACGTGCGTGGATAGTTGTTGAGGTCATCAGCACGATCAAACTGCATTGGGTTTACGAAGATGCTAACAACAACGATGTCCGCATTCTCGCGAGCCTTACGGACTAACGTAAGGTGACCTTCATGGAGGTTACCCATAGTTGGTACAAACGCAACTTTGCGGCCATCACGTTTGTGCTGTTTGATTTGCTCACGCAGAGCGGAAATTTCAGCAAAAGTTTGCATGGCTATCATTCCTTAGGCGATTGTATGTGCTTCGTCAGGGAAGGCACCGCTTTCAACATCTTGCTTGTACTTAGCGACAGCGCTGCGCATATCACCCGTTTCAGCAAGGAAGTTTTTCGAGAATTTTGGCATGTAGTTAGCTGAAATGCCGAACATATCGTGCATCACTAAGATCTGGCCGTCAGTCACATTACCCGCACCGATGCCGATCACTGGTACTTCACACACTTCGGTGATGCGCGCTGCAAGTTCTTGCGGTACACACTCAAGTAGGATGATTTGAGCCCCTGCCTCTTGTAGTGCAAGTGCATCACGTACCATGCGATCCGCTTTGTCTTGCTCACGACCTTGAACTTTGAAGCCACCAAAGATGTTGACTGACTGTGGCGTTAGGCCGAGGTGTGCACAGACAGGAACGGCACGTTCTGTGAGTGTTTTCACTGTGTCGACTAACCAGTCGCCACCTTCAATTTTGACCATATTGGCGCCAGCACGCATTAAAGCAGCCGCGCTCTCACAAGCTTGTTCAGGCGTGGCATAGCTCATAAATGGCATATCTGCCATTAGTAGGCAGTTTGGGCTGCCAGCACGCACACAGCGCGTGTGGTAGGCAATATCATCGACAGTCACTGGTAGTGTGTCACGAGTGCCTTGTAAAACCATTCCTAGTGAGTCACCGACTAGCAGCACCGGCATCTCTTGGCTTTCAAATAACTGAGCAAAGCTCGCATCGTAAGCGGTAGAAGTGGCAAATTTACGACCTTCTTGCTTCCATTTCATCAAGTCGCTAATAGTAATTTTTTTCATGATTTTTCCTTACAGGAGTTGGCTATGATTGCCAAATACGCAGACCGTTTTGCTCAACGACTTTAAGTAAGTCTTCCAGTCTGGTCCCACATGGGAGGGTTAAATTTGGTGCGATTTCTGCGAGCGGGTAGAGCACGAATTCACGCTCTTTCATTCCATAATGAGGAACGACCAAACGCTCGGAATCAATCACCTCATTGCCATAAAGAATCAAATCGAGATCTAAGGTTCTTGGGCCCCAGCGTTCTTCTTTACGGACACGCCCTTGCTCTAGTTCAATTGTTTGTGTGCAATCGAGTAGTTCAAGAGGCGTTAATTCGGTTTTAATTTCGACAACTGCGTTGATGTAGTCAGGTTGATCCTGAGGCCCCATCGGTGTACTGCTGTACAGCGATGAGGTTTGGATAAACTCGGACTTAGGGAGTTGTTTTAAGGCATCAATTGCCGCATTCGCTTGAGAGACAGGATCACTAAGATTACTGCCTAGTGCGATAAAAACAGTGATCATTGTTATGCCTTAGGCTTCTTCTTGCGGTAGTTCTTACGACGGCGCTGTTTAGGTTGACCTTCAATTGAAGCGTCAAGATCTGCCACCATAGCTTGGCGCATATTGCGACCCGCGTTCTGGAACGTTTCCCACCATTTGGCTAACTGTGCGGTTTCACCTTGTTCCACTTCCCCTCGCATTTCGAGGAAGTCGTAGCCAGCACGGAACTTGTTAAGTTCCATTAGACGGAATGCGCGTTTGCCATTACGACGTGGCATACGCAGCTGGAGCTGCCAAATTTCGCGGATAGTCGCGGTGTGGCGGCGTGGGATCGCAATTGTTCGAACTTGATCATCAAGTACAAAGTTGCTTGCTTCCATTATCGCGTCGTAGAACGAGAGATTGCGCTTTTCCATCAGCTGTTTGGCTTTCTCTTGCAGTGGATACCACAGCATGGCTGCAAACATAAATGCAGGGTTGATGCGTTTACCTTCTTCGATACGCTGATCAGTAGAATCGAGCACGAGATCCAGCATTTGCTCAGTTTGCGATGAGTAATCTTCAGTGAAGAACTCAGCAATAGTCGGGAAAAGCTGTTGGAAAAGGTTGTATTCACGCATCAGATGATAAGTTTCTAGGCCATGGCCAGACTGAAGCATTTTAAGGGACTCTTCATAGAGTCGTGCAGCAGGGATCTCTTGCAGTAATGTTGCCAGTTCTTCTATCGGAGCTGCGGTGTCTTCTTCAATATCGAAGTCCAGTTTTACCGCAAATCTGATCGCACGCAGCATACGCACTGGATCTTCGCGGTAACGGGTATCAGGATCACCAATCAGGCGAATGAGTTTATCCTCTAAATCTTCGATACCACGTGCGTAATCGTGGATAGAGTAATCGCCGATGTTGTAATACATTGCGTTGACGGTAAAGTCGCGGCGTTCAGCATCTTCATCTATGGTGCCATAGACGTTGTCACGCAAAAGCATGCCTTCTTTTGATTGCTGAGAAACGTTTTTACTAGGTTCTTGGTGGTGGCCTCGGAAGGTCGCCACTTCGATAATGTCGCGACCAAACATAATATGCGCTAGACGGAAACGGCGGCCAATGAGACGGCAGTTTTTAAAAAGCTGTCTGATTTGTTCAGGGGTTGCATTGGTCGCGATGTCGAAATCTTTCGGCTGCTGAGAAAGCAGCAAGTCTCGAACACCGCCTCCGACAAGATATGCGTCGAAGCCTGCACCATGAAGACGGTATAGCACCTTCAATGCATTATCACTGATCTGTTTGCGCGAGATATTGTGCTCTTGGCGAGTAATAATATTTAGAGCGAGCTCAGAAAATTTTCCTGTTTCGCCGGGTGTATAATCGTTTTTATTCATGTGCATATGGCAATAATTGGTCAAGCCAACCTTGCTTGAGTTTAATTTCTTAGGCCCATAAGGGGCGAATTTGCGGCTAATAATAGCTTACAGCGAGCGGTTTGAGAATATTGGTGTGATCTCAGTCGATGAAGGCAGTTGTGATAAGTGCCAATTCTCTATCCCCCAAAGGATGATTTCATCTAAGCTCGCAGTACTAATTTCTTCATCAATATCAAACCCTAAGAATGTCATAGCATCGATGAGTGCTGGCTTAGGATTCTGGTTATCAATGGCTTTCGCATGATTTTGTTTGGACAATTTTTGTCCATTATTATCAAGCGCTAAAGGCAGATGCAAATAGTTTACAGGTTTAGCATCAAGCATTTGATATAAGCTGATTTGTCTTCCGGTTGGCTCAATCAGATCTGCCCCTCTGACGACTTCCGTCACCCCTTGGTCAATATCATCTAATACTACAGCAAGGTTGTACGCAAATAAGCCATCTCGTCGCTTTATAATAAAATCTTCATCTGCCAGAGCAGTTGGAATGTTGAGTATACCGTGGCGTCTATCTTCAAACTGATACACAGGATGAGACATTCGCAGACGAACGGCACATTGTTCACCACTAGTGAGTTTAAGATCGCGGCAAGTACCAGTGTAAAAGCCACCTAACTCTTTAATTTGCTTGCGTGTGCAATGGCAAAAATACGCTTGGCCAGAGTCTAACCAACGATCAATCTGTTGTTGGTAAAGTGAATGACGTTGACTTTGGTAAACGACCTCTCCATCCCAGTGAAGGTGGTATGCCTCCAGCGTTTCCAAAATCAGGCGGCTAGCGCCCGGCATTTCGCGTGGGGGATCTAAATCTTCAATTCGAACTAGCCATTTACCTTGGTTAGATTTTGCTTGAAAGTAACTGCCAAGCGCAGCGATCAGTGAACCAAAATGAAGAGGTCCTGAAGGGGATGGGGCGAAGCGACCGATGTAACTCATAGTATTATTGCGCTAATAGGTATAACAAACCAAAAAGGGAGCCAAGGCTCCCTTCAGTAGTCATAACAAAGCCGTAATTAGCCTTGCATTTGCTTCTCTTTGATTTCTGCAAGAGTTTTACAGTCAATACAAAGGTCAGCCGTTGGGCGTGCTTCTAAACGACGGATACCGATTTCAACGCCACAAGATTCACAGAAGCCAAAATCATCTTCTTCAATCTTATTAAGAGTTTTTTCAATTTTCTTGATTAGACGACGCTCACGATCACGGTTGCGCAGTTCTAAGCTGAACTCTTCTTCCTGAGACGCGCGGTCAACTGGATCTGGAAAGTTTGCTGCTTCATCCTGCATGTGGTGTACAGTGCGATCAACTTCTTCCCTGAGCTGGTTGCGCCAAGCGGACAGAATTTTTGTAAAATGAGCCATCTGCTCAGGTGACATGTATTCTTCACCTGCTTTCTCTTGGTATGGCTCAACCCCTGCAATGGCTAGGATGCCTAGCGCTTTTTTCTTTGATTCTGGCATGCAGCATCTCCTACTAACACCTAGTCAACTGCGCTCGCAGTTTATTTTAAGGCGGGTATCTATAGCAAAAAGAATCTTGTGAGGCAAATACTGGTGAGTAAACTTACTGTCAATGTGAAGGTTACATCACTTTTGTTTGTTAATGGCTGAAATCTAGCGCCTTAACCAGCTTTATCTCATGGTGTGAAAGTTGTGCTTTATAGCACAGGATTTCCACCCCTTGTTCTTGTGCATATTTAAGTAATTGTGAATAGTCGGCGTCTATATGGTGGGCAGGAGATACTTTTTCAATACCTGAATGTAAAACAGTGAATAAAAGTACAGCTCTGCTTCCATTTTGAGCCATCTGAGCCAGCTCTCTCAAATGTTTTTGACCTCTAGTGGTCACTGCATCAGGGAAATAGCCTTGGCCTAATTTGTCCTCATCCAATAAGGTGACGCTTTTTACCTCTATATAGCATTTTGGTTTATTTTTAGCGTTGAGCAAGATATCAATCCGGCTATTTTCATTGCCATATTTTACTTCAGTTTGAAGTTGGTCGTACTCTTGAAGTTCAGTTATCACCCCAGACTTTATCGCTTCGACTGACAATTGGTTAGCGCGAGCGGTATTAATGCAGATGCGATGACCCGCTTGCGTCTCACTCAACTCCCAGCTATTTGGGTACTTGCGTTTAGGATTGTCTGAGGTCGAGTACCAAACTTTATTTCCCGGAGTGGCACAACCCGTCATAGCGCCAGTGTTGGCGCAGTGAATGGTTCGTTCACTACCATCAGGTAAAGTGATATCCGCTAAAAAGCGTTTATAGCGCCTAATGAGGACAGCAGGCTCAAGTATAGGTTCAAACTTCATTTACAACTGGATTTATGTACAATATTTGCATCATTACACCATAAGGCCTTCCCATTGTCACAACTGCCTATTCAAGGCGTGATGCCAGATTTACTCTCTGGTATTCGCTCAAGCTCGCAATTGATCCTTAAAGCTGCTCCAGGAGCCGGTAAATCGACCTATTTTCCTTTGCAACTGCTTCTTGAACGAGCGGTGGAAGGAAAAATTGTCATGTTGGAACCAAGACGGCTTGCAGCACGCAATATCGCCCGTTATTTGGCTAACCAATTGGGTGAAAGTGTGGGGCAACGGGTGGGTTATCGTGTTCGAGGCGAGAACAAAACGAGTACGAATACTCAGTTAGAAGTGGTGACGGAAGGGATTCTGACACGAATGATTCAATCGGATCCGGAGTTAACGGGTATCGATTTGATCATTTTTGATGAATTCCATGAGCGCAGTATCCATGCAGACACTGCGCTGGCTTTCTGTTTGGAAATTCAGGATGCACTGCGTGAAGATCTTAAACTGGTCGTGATGTCTGCAACATTAGACCAAAATGCGTTAAGTCAATTGCTTCCCCTTGCGACTTATATTGAATCTCATGGGCGAAGCTACCCAGTTGAGTATCGTTATCAGTCTGCGAAACCAAATGAGCGACTCGAGGATCTGATGGCCAAACAGATTACCTCTCTTATGGCGAAAGAAACCGGCTCTTTACTTGCGTTTTTACCAGGGGTTTCTGCCATCAAACGCGTTGAAGAGCGTTTGCATAACCTCGCCGACGATATTCAGGTCTGTCCATTATATGGTCAGTTAGATTTTGCACAGCAGCAAGCCGCTATCGAACCTTGTCAACAAGGTAAAAGAAAAGTGGTGTTAGCGACCAATATTGCTGAAACCTCCCTGACAATCGAAGGGATCAGACTGGTGGTCGATTCAGGGTTGGAGCGAGTAGCCAAATTTGATTTGAAAAGTGGTATTACAAGGCTCCAGCAAGTTCGTATTTCCCAATCTTCGGCAGAGCAGAGAGCAGGACGTGCCGGACGTATCGAATCGGGTATTTGTGTCCGCCTATACAGCGAAGCTCAGCTCGCGCAACAGCCCTATGTTCCGCAAGCTGAGATTCTTCATTCCGACTTATCAAATTTAGTTTTAGAGTTGGCTCAGTGGGGAACCCAGAACCCTGCGGAATTAAGTTGGCTGGATGTGCCGCCTTCGAGCGCAATCAGTCAGGCAAAAGGGTTATTGCGTCAGCTCAACTTATTGGATGAAAAAGGCCAACTGACGGAATCAGGCTCACTGGCTGCAAAATTAGGATTAGATCCAAGAATGGCAAGCCTTATTGCCCGAGCCGAGCATTCACAGGCGACAGCAATTGCTGTTGTCGCACTGTTGGAAGACCCTGAGCGAAACACGATTAACTTTATGCATAGTGTTCATCGCTTAAAAGAAGGCCGCCATAGCCGACAGAAAGTCGTTCTACAACGCGCAAATACGCTTGCCAATAGACTTGGGTGTCGGTTTGAACTCGCGGCGCTTGATGAGTCACTGGTGGCTCCTTTGTTGGCCTCCGCGTTTCCTGATCGAATTGCCCAAGCGAGAAGTCATCAGCAGGGGCGGTTTATTCTTGCCAATGGACACGGTGCTGAACTGCAAGAGGTTGAAAAGCTGGCTGCAAGTGAGTATTTGGTGGTTATCGACCTGATGCGCAGCCAGTCTGACTCTTCAATGATTTATTCTGCTGTCGAACTGGATATGTTTGTTTTACACAATCTCTTTCCCGACCTGTTTGTGGATCAGGAGGTTGTTGACTGGGATGAGCAGAAAGGGCGACTTATTGCTGAACAACAGCGTAAACTTGGTCGCTTAGTGGTAGAGAGGAAAGCATTGCCTGAGCCACCTCGCGAAAAAATGACGCAAGCTTTACTTAATTTCATTCGTCGTAACGGTCTTTCGGTATTAAATTGGACGCCACACAGCCTTGAGTTACTGGAAAGAGTGCGTTGCGGTCAAGAATGGTTGCCAGAGCAAGCGTGGCCGGAGTTAACAGACAACGCACTGTTAGACAATTTAGAGCAGTGGTTAGAACCATATCTCAATGGGATTGGATCGGTTAAAGCGCTAAGCAAAGTCGAATTAGAAGCGGCGTTATTGGCGTATTTAGGTTGGCCACTGAATCAAGACATTGATAAATGGCTACCAACGCATTACCAGTTGCCGACAGGCAGCAAGAAAAAAATTCGCTATCAGCAAGGTCAGGAACCCGTGTTATCAGTACGAATGCAAGAAGTATTTGGTGAGCAGGCTTCTCCAGAAATAGCACAGGGCAGGAAGCGTTTAGTGTTGGAACTACTCTCTCCGGCGCAGCGACCTCTGCAAGTGACCCGAGATCTTGCTAGCTTTTGGGCGGGTGCTTATATCGAAGTGCAAAAAGAGATGAAAGGTCGCTACCCAAAACACGTTTGGCCTGATGATCCCGCTAACCATGTAGCGACAACGAAAACAAAACGACAATTGAACTCATGACCAAGAAAAATACCACCACAACCAGTAAGGCAAAAACATCCACATCCGCCAAGAAGCCATCTGGTAAACGAAGCGCGAAATCGCCTCAACGTAAGCCTAGTGAGCCGCCCCAACGTAGGTGGCTGAAAACATTATGGGGCATTAGCTGGAAGGTCGGCTTAGCTGGCTTCGCTTTGTTGCTGTTTGTTGGTATCTATCTAGATAGTGTGGTGAAACAACGCTTTGAAGGGCAATTATTTGATTTGCCTACTGTGGTTTATGCGCGAATCCTTAACTTGGCTCCGGGCGAAGATATTACGATTCAAGAAGTGCGCAATGAGTTAGACGTGCTCAATTACCGCAAAGTCCGCCAACCTCGCTACCCTGGCGAGTACTCTTCTTCTTCGACAAAAATTGAAGTGATTCGTCGACCATTTGAATTTAGTGATGGTCCAGAGCCTGATCGTCATGTGATGCTCCATTTCTCTTCAAGCCAGCTAGAGCGCATTCAATCACTAGAAAAGAAAGGCGATTTAGGCTACTTACGTATTGAGCCGAAAATGCTTGGTATGTTGGAGAAAAACCACGATGAACAGCGGCTGTTTTTGCGTCGAGACCAGTTCCCAGAAGTCATGGTGGATGCCCTACTCGTCACAGAAGATCGCAACTTTTACCAACATGATGGCGTTTCGCCTGTTGCGATTGCACGAGCGATGGTTGCTAACGTAAAGGCGGGCAGAACTGTGCAGGGTGGCAGTACTCTGACTCAGCAGTTGGCCAAGAATATTTTTCTATCCAGTGATCGAACCTTATGGCGTAAAGTTCGAGAAGCCTACATTGCTTTGATTCTGGATTATCGCTACAGCAAAGATCGCATACTAGAGGCGTATCTGAACGAGGTTTATCTCGGTCAAAGTGGCGGCGAGGCGATTCATGGCTTTGGTCTTGCTTCGCGACTTTACTTTGGTCAGCCGATCCAAGAACTGCGCATTGACCAGCTTGCTCTGCTGGTGGGCATGGTAAAAGGTCCTTCCTACTACAATCCGGTGCGCTTTCCTGAGCGTGCGAAAGAGCGTCGAGATTTAGTGTTACGCCTAATGATGCAGCAAAACATTCTCACGGCAGAACAGTATGATATGGCGGCAAGTCGCCCCCTTGATATTCAGGACAATCCGAAAATTGCCAGCCGCCAACCCGCTTATTTTCAGCAGTTGAAGATTGAACTAGAACAGAAGGCAGGGGATGCATTTCAGTCAGATATCGGCTTACGTGTATTTACATCATTGGATCCTGTTTCTCAGCAAGAACTTGAACGAGCAATCGCAAAGAAAATTCCGCAACTTGCTGATGTGGCGGGTAAATCTCTTGAAGGCGCAGCTGTCGCTGTCGACAGGCACACAGGGGAAATACGAGCCATGGTCGGAGGGAAACGAACCGGTTACGATGGCTTCAACCGAGCTTTGAATGCCAGCCGACAAATTGGTTCATTAGCCAAGCCTGCGGTTTACCTCACGGCATTGGAACAACCAGAGAAATACAATCTGGCCACGACGCTGCACGATAAACCGATTAGCTTGAAAGGCAGTAAAGGTGATGTCTGGTCGCCTAGAAATTATGACCGTCAGTTCCGTGGTGATGTGCCTTTGTATATCGCTTTAGCTAAGTCGCTCAATGTACCTACGGTTGAGCTAGGGATGCAGGTTGGTATCGCCAATGTGGTTAACACGTTGGAAAAACTTGGCGTAGACAAGAATGAAATTCGTCCGGTTCCGTCGATGTTTCTTGGTTCATTTACGTTAACGCCATTTCAAGTCGCGCAGATGTACCAAACGCTGACTAACTCGGGAAAACAAGCCCAGCTGTCAGCCTTGCGGTCCGTGATTGATTTGGAAGGGAATGTGCTGTACCAGTCATTACCGAAAGTGTCACAAACCGTTGATCAGCAGGCCGCGTGGTTAACGACATACGCAATGAAGCGAGGCGTCTTGGAAGGAACAGGGCGTCATCTCAACAGCCAGTTTGGCTGGGCGGCGTTAGCAGGAAAAACCGGAACCAGTAACGATACTCGAGACAGTTGGTTTGTCGGCGTCGATGGGCGAGAAGTGACCACGATTTGGCTAGGCCGAGATGACAACAAACCGACGAAGTTAACCGGTTCAAGTGGTGCATTGCGAGTTTACGCTGAGTACCTAGAGCACCGTATTCCTGAAAAGTTAACCCTACCTTGGCCCCAGGGAATCAGTACGCTTGGTTTTGCTAAAACGGCTCAGGGTAGTCTGGATTTGGATTGTGGAAACGAGTTCACATTGCCAGTGTGGGACATCAATGGCGTAATGAAGCAGCAGTGTGATAGCCAGCCTAAACAATGGTTACAGAAATTATTTAGTTGGTAACACGCATGGTGTTGAATATTAGTACTTTACGCTGATTAAGTCTGTCAGTATAAACGTTAGAACGACTGTAGAAAGGGATTTGTATCGTGAAAAAATTAGCAGGCCTCCTATTATGCTTGTTTGGAAGCGTTGCCTTTAATGCGATAGCACAGACAGAGCCGCAACCTGATACGCGGCCCAAAGTAGCAGTTGTTTTAGCTGGTGGAGGCGCGAAAGGCGCAGCGCATATTGGTGTGCTAAAAGCGCTTGAAGAACTAAGGGTGCCTGTTGATGTAATCACTGGTACCAGTATGGGCTCTTATGTAGGGGGCTTGTATGCGACCGGTATGAGCGCCGATGAAATCGAGTCTTTCATTGATACCGTTGACTGGAACAGTGGTTATCGAGATCGAGTCGACCGCAGTCAGCGAAAAGTACAGGACAAGGAATACGAAGATAGATATCAGTTAACCACTGACCTTGGTTTACGCTGGGGGGAGGTTCGAGCTAGTCGTGGGATAG
Organism: Vibrio sp. TRT 29B02; assembly: GCF_050113655.1. Taxonomy (NCBI): domain Bacteria; kingdom Pseudomonadati; phylum Pseudomonadota; class Gammaproteobacteria; order Vibrionales; family Vibrionaceae; genus Vibrio; species Vibrio sp. TRT 29B02. The sequence continues at coordinate 119,429 of NZ_JBNJOJ010000007.1, read as the reverse complement.
TGCAGGGGCAGGGAATGCTTAAATTGCTCCGTGAAACGACGGGCAATTTACCTCCATTTGATTCTTTTGATGATCTCGCCATTCCCTACCGTTCTGTCGCGACCGATATTATTGAACTGAAACCAGTTGTGATCAGTCAGGGCTATCTGGTTGATGCCATGATGGCCAGTATGTCGGTTCCCGGCGCACTGCCTCCTTACCAACTCAATGGTAAGATGTTGGTGGATGGTGGCGTGACGAACAATATGCCAGTAGACGTTGCGCGTGACTTGGGGGCTGATATTGTTATCGCGGTTGATATCGGTACGGAATACAAAAATGAAGAAGACTTCACCACGTTCCTAACGGTGGCAGACCAACTCTCCAACTATTTGGTCCGCAGTACGACAGCTCGTCAGGCTGAATTACTAACAGACAAAGACTTTTTCTTGCAGCCTGATGTTGGCGATATGGAGACCACTGAGTTTGATAAAATGCCGCAGGCATTTGAAAAAGGTTATCAGGCAACGATGGCGAGGAAAGCAGAGTTGCAGAAACTGAGCCTATCCACGGCAGACTATCAACACTATATTGAACAGAAACAGAATGTCCGACGTGAACTGCGATATGGTGATGAAATTACCGTTGATAAAGTGGTCATCAATAATAACACCCACTATACAGACACCCTTCTTGAAAACCGTCTTGAGCTTGAAGCGGGTAAGCAGTACACCTTGGATCAGGTTGAGAAAAGTATCCAAGATCTTTACGCTTTAGACCGTTTTGAACTAGTGACTTATCGCTATGATGAAGTCGACGGGCAAGATGCCCTGATCGTTGATGTTGATGAGAAGTCTTGGGGACCGAATTACGTAAACTTCCGTTTTTTCCTTGAAGATGATTTTTCAACCGATAGCCAGTATTCCATTGGTGTGTCGACCAATTTTACCGACCTCAACTCCCATGGCGCAGAGTTACGTACCAATTTTGAAATCGGTACAGATAAGCTCATCGAAGCGGAGTTTTTCTCGCCATTCTTTTCGAGCCAAAAGACCTTTACAACGTTAGCTCTCACGTACAGCAATGAAAAACGTAATGCGCCAGTGACTGGCTTTGATGATACAAGCCTAGAGGCAACCAAGAATTACGTACCAGTTGCGTATACTGAGTGGGTTAGCCAGTGGGCGATTGGTTATCAAGATACCTTGTGGCGACGTTTCATGGCAGGGGTAAGGTACACCGATGGCAAGAGCACACTCTCGACTTTACCTAGTTTTGGTGATGTTGCGTTTCATCGCTTAGGGGCGTTTGCGAACTATCGGATTGATACTCTCGACAACTACAGTTTTCCGCGCTCTGGTTTTTACTTGGATCTCAATTATCTCGTCTCACACGACAAAAGCGTCGGTGATAGTGTGTTGGTTGAGAACCAGAGAGTTGAAGACACATCGTATGAAATCGGAGCGAAAATGATCGCTGCACATACGTTTTCACGCCATACTTTGGTCGCAAATGTCGATCTGGGTTTTGTAGAGAGTAAGAATTCTTCGGTGCCAATTGATCCTGAAGAGATTGGTGGCTTTCTTAACTTATCTGGTGTCCCAAGAAACAGCTTAATTGGTCAGAATAAAGTGTTTGGTAGCGTGGTTTACCGCTATCGCTGGTTTGACAACGACTTTGGCCTGTTTAGCTCCCCGTTTTATGTCGGTGCATCGCTTGAGTATGGTGGGGTTTGGTCTGATCCGGATCTCGAAATCAACGAAGCACCTTTGTATACCGCAGGTTCTGTATTTGCAGGGGTTGACTCACCGATTGGGCCGGTTATGTTTGGTTACGGGCGTACCGAAAATGACTATGATTCATACTACCTAATTATCGGTACTACCTTTAAGTAGCTCTGGTGTTTATATGTCCATTTCCGCCATTCTCAAAGTATGGGAATAGGCGGGATTGACCAGTGAAAATCATAGAACTTTAGTCTTAAGTTGCTATGTTGGTCAAAATGATGAGATTTTAATTTAAGGTTAAATTTGCTATTCTACCGCCCACAGTTTGGCCTCTCTGGCACTGTTTCTCAGTCAAGATTGAATGAAAAATATGGCATGGAGAGCCAAGTTTCCAAGGATGTTCACTCCCTTATTCTTTGAACAAATAGCAATAAGAGGGAGGAACCGCAATGAGAGGAAAAAGTCGTGCTTGAAGCCTACCGTAAACACGTCGAAGAGCGTGCTGCCGAAGGAGTTGTTCCTAAACCACTAGATGCCGAGCAAGTTGCAGGCCTTGTGGAACTTCTGAAGAACCCGCCTCAAGGTGAAGAAGAGTTTATTCTTGACCTCCTAGAAAACCGTATCCCACCAGGTGTAGACGAAGCTGCGTATGTTAAAGCAGGTTTCTTAACCGCTATCACTAAAGGTGAGGTTTCATCACCACTTGTCAGCAAAGCAAAAGCGGCGGAGCTGCTTGGCACTATGCAAGGTGGTTACAACATTGAGCCATTAGTCTCTCTGCTAGATGACGCTGAGTTGGCTCCTATCGCTGTTAAAGCGCTTTCTCATACTCTACTGATGTTTGATGCTTTCTATGATGTAGAAGAGAAAGCAAAAGCAGGTAATGATTCAGCTAAGCAAGTCCTACAATCTTGGGCGGATGCTGAGTGGTTTACGGCTAAAGAGAAAGTAGCGGAAAAAATTACTGTTAAAGTATTCAAAGTTACCGGTGAAACGAACACTGATGACTTATCTCCAGCACCAGATGCTTGGTCTCGTCCTGATATTCCAGTGCACGCAAAAGCGATGCTAAAAATGGAACGTGAAGGTATCAACCCAGATCAACCAGGCAGCGTTGGTCCTATTAGCCAGATCGAAGAACTACAAAAAGACGGCATCCCACTTGCTTATGTTGGTGACGTTGTTGGTACAGGTTCTTCTCGTAAATCAGCGACAAACTCTGTGCTTTGGTTTATGGGTGAAGATATTCCTTACGTACCAAACAAACGCACAGGTGGCGTGTGTCTGGGTGGTAAGATTGCCCCAATCTTCTACAACACAATGGAAGATTCTGGTGCACTACCTATCGAACTGAACGTGCAAGACATGAACATGGGTGATGTGATTGATATCTACCCTTATGAAGGTGTTGTTCGTAAAGATGGCGTTGAAATTTCTAGCTTTGAGCTAGGTAAAGTTCTGCTTGATGAAGTTCGCGCTGGTGGGCGTATCCCTCTGATTATCGGTCGTGGTCTAACAAGCCGTGCACGTGCATCGCTTGGTTTAGGCGAAACGGATTTGTTTGCTAAGCCAGTCGATCCTTCAGCTTCAACCAAAGGCTACACGCTAGCTCAGAAGATGGTTGGTAAAGCGTGTGGCGTTGAAGGTGTTCGCGCAGGTCAGTACTGCGAACCTAAGATGACAACAGTAGGTTCACAGGATACAACTGGCCCAATGACGCGTGATGAGCTAAAAGACCTCGCGTGTCTTGGCTTCTCTGCGGATCTTGTGATGCAGTCATTCTGTCACACATCTGCGTACCCGAAACCTGTTGACGTTAACACTCACCACACGCTACCAGATTTCATCATGAACCGTGGTGGTGTCTCTCTACGTCCTGGTGACGGTGTTATCCACTCATGGCTAAACCGTATGCTATTGCCTGATACTGTCGGTACAGGTGGTGACTCGCATACTCGTTTCCCTCTAGGTATCTCGTTCCCAGCAGGTTCTGGTCTTGTTGCATTTGCAGCCGCGACTGGTGTAATGCCACTGGATATGCCAGAGTCAATTTTGGTTCGCTTTAAAGGTGAAATGCAGCCAGGTATCACTCTACGTGACCTAGTACATGCCATTCCTTACTACGCAATTCAGCAAGGTCTATTGACGGTTGAAAAAGCAGGTAAGATCAATGAATTCTCAGGTCGTATTCTAGAGATTGAAGGTGTTGAGCATCTATCTGTAGAGCAGGCATTTGAGCTTTCTGATGCCTCGGCAGAGCGCAGTGCAGCTGGCTGTACAGTGAAGCTTTCAAAAGAGTCTATCGAAGAGTACCTAAACTCGAACATCACTATGCTTAAGTGGATGATCGCGGAAGGTTACGGTGATGTACGTACTATTGAGCGTCGTATTAAAGGGATGGAAGAGTGGTTAGCAAATCCTGAATTGCTGACAGCTGACTCTGATGCAGAGTACGCTCACGTTATCGAAATCGATCTTGCTGACATCGACCAGCCAATCCTATGTGCACCTAATGACCCAGATGACGCTCGTCTACTGTCTGACGTCCAAGGTACTGAGATCCAAGAAGTGTTTATCGGTTCTTGTATGACTAACATTGGTCACTTCCGTGCTGCGGGTAAGATGTTAGAAGAGTTCAATGGTTCTCTTAGCACTCGTCTGTGGGTTGCTCCACCAACTAAGATGGATAAGGATCAGCTAACTGAAGAAGGTTACTACGGTATCTTTGGCCGTGCTGGGGTTCGTATTGAAACTCCGGGATGTTCACTATGTATGGGTAACCAGGCACGTGTTGCTGATAAGTCGACAGTGATGTCTACGTCGACTCGTAACTTCCCGAACCGTCTAGGTACAGGTGCGAATGTTTACCTAGCTTCTGCTGAACTTTCTGCGGTGGGTGCGATTCTTGGCCGTATCCCAACGAAAGAAGAGTACTTAGAGTACGCATCTAAGATTGATGCAACGGCAGCGGATACATACCGTTACTTGAACTTCCATAAGATGTCTCAGTACACGGCAAAAGCAGATACAGTGATTTTCCAAGAGCCAGCTTAACAAGCTGTGGAATACTGAATTGCTGAGAAAGCGCCCACCGCAAGGTGGGCGCTTTTTTTCGGGCTTCCCCTCAGAGAACGCTTCACTGTGAGAGCGGGCTTCGCCCTGCGAGAATTTAGGCCGTGCTTCGCCCTTCGAGAGATGGGCGAGTAGTGAAGTGATTGAACCTTACCTCCACAAGGTGTTGACAGAACCAGCCCTTAACAAGCCATAATTTTCTCGATTCTCGATTCTCGATTCTCGATTCTCGATTCTCGATTCTTGACCCTGTATACTGCCGCCGATTAAGTTTGGTGGAATATACAGAGGCGTCCTATGGAATTTGAATTTATTAGAAATACCCTCATGGGCGAATACTATGTTAAGTCCAGTATGGGGCATGAAATCGTAGGTCGCTGGTTGCAAGAAGAAGTCAGTAAAGACTGGCATAAAATCGAACAAGTCGAACGCTTGATCGAAAACGCTCGCTTAAATCCTCAACTGGAACACCAACTCGAAGGAACCGAGATCTCACTGAGTATTCAAGGCGATGAGGTCATTGTTCAAGAAAACGTGCTGGCTCATGGGCAGGAAATGGACAGTGATAGTGAGTTTGACTTTTATGATAGTGAAAGCACGGCAAGTTGCGGTATTGAGGACTTTGAAGATCTGATCGCACAGTGGAAAACATTCCTGACGACCAAGTAATGCACTTCTATGGTGAGCGATTGAGCGCTTGCCTTAAAATTGTGAGCAAGGCGCACCTAAATGGTGCGCCTTTTTTGTTATCAGGTCATGAATTTTATGTGTTTTTATTAATTATCAATAACTTAAAAACTTGGCACGCAGCTTGGATTACTTAATAACAAAAAGGATGACAGCTTCAGAGAGGATGCAATGAAACTTATAAACGCGATTATCAAACCATTTAAATTAGACGATGTTCGAGAAGCGCTTGCTGATGTCGGTATCGAAGGGATGACGGTTTCAGAAGTGAAAGGCTTTGGCCGTCAGAAAGGACACACCGAGCTTTATCGTGGTGCGGAATATCAAGTCGACTTCCTACCAAAGGTAAAGTTAGAGATAGCGACACAGGCAGAAAATGTAGACCGCGTCATTGAGGCGATATCTAAAGCTGCGCACACGGGAAAAATCGGTGACGGCAAGATTTTTGTCTATGACCTGAGTCAGGCGGTTCGCATCCGCACGGGTGAAATGGACGTTGAAGCACTTTAAGAATTCAAAGGACTGGAGATAATACGATGGAATTAACGACAACAGTAACAGAGTTACGTTACGCACTAGACACCTTTTTCTTCCTCATTTCAGGTGCGTTGGTTATGTGGATGGCCGCAGGTTTTGCAATGTTGGAGGCGGGTCTTGTTCGTTCAAAAAACACGACAGAAATTCTAACTAAGAACGTCTGCTTGTACGCGATCGCATGTACCACCTATTTAGTCGTTGGCTACAACATCATGTATGTCGATAACGGCGAAGGTGGTTGGCTACCATCATTTGGTGCCTTGATTGGTACACAAGGAGAGGGCGCGGATCATTCACTTGAATCTGACTTTTTCTTCCAAGTAGTTTTCGTTGCTACAGCGATGTCAGTAGTCTCAGGAGCGGTTGCTGAGCGTATGAAGCTTTGGTCATTCCTTATCTTCTCTGCGGTACTGACAGCGTTTATCTACCCAATGGAAGGCTACTGGACTTGGGGCGGAGGTTTCCTATCTGAAGCGGGATTCAGTGACTTTGCAGGTTCAGGTATCGTACACATGGCGGGCGCATCAGCAGCACTAGCGGGTGTTCTACTACTGGGTGCACGTAAAGGTAAGTACGGTAAAAATGGTGAAATCTACCCAATTCCTGGTTCTAACATGCCGCTAGCGACACTGGGTACATTCATCCTGTGGTTTGGTTGGTTTGGCTTCAACGGTGGCTCACAGTTGATGGTGTCAGACTTTGAAAATGCGACCGCAGTCGGTCAGATCTTCCTGAACACTAACGCAGCAGCAGCGGCGGGTGCCATTGCAGCACTGCTTGTATGTAAGACCACTTGGGGTAAAGCCGACCTTACGATGATTCTAAATGGTGCGTTAGCAGGTCTAGTCGCTATTACTGCGGATCCTCTCTCTCCATCGCCACTGTATGCGGTTGCGATTGGCTCGGTATCGGGAGCGCTCGTAGTGTTCAGCATCATCGGCTTGGACAAACTGAAGATTGATGATCCAGTTGGTGCGATTTCGGTTCACGGTGTATGTGGTTTCTTCGGCCTGATGGTTGTTCCACTAAGCAATGGTGATGCCTCATTTGGTGCACAGCTTCTTGGTGCTGGAGTTATCTTCGCTTGGGTATTTGGTGCAAGCCTTGCGGTGTGGGCAGTACTGAAAGCTACTATGGGTATTCGCGTCTCTGAAGATGAAGAGATGGAAGGCATGGATATGCATGACTGTGGCGTAGGTGCTTACCCTGAATTCGTGACAGTGAAGTAATTATACTAGATGTGACGTAACAAACAGTTACAAATAAACTTATCAAAAACCTGCTCAAATGAGCAGGTTTTTTTGTTTTTCATCATTGTTTTCTCGACTATGATGAATATAATAACGCAACTGATAAACGTTATCATTTCGAATACTAAAGGATTGAACCAATGAAAAAGCTGCTAACTCTTTCTGCATTAGCATGTGCAACAATTGCTCCTTCAGCTGCGATGGCTGCAGAAGAAGTTAACGTGTACTCTTACCGCCAGCCATTCCTAGTTGAGCCAATGTTCAACGAGTTCACAAAAGAAACTGGTATCAAAGTAAACGTTAAGTTTGCTAAGACAGGTCTGGCAGAGAAGCTAGCGCAAGAGGGTGAATACAGCCCAGCAGACGTTATCCTAACCGTTGATATTAGCCGTCTTTCTGAGCTGACTAAGAAAAACTTAGTTCAAGCTGTAGAGAGTGAAGTGCTAGAAAAGAACATCCCTGCTCAATACCAAGATACCAATAACGAGTGGTTTGCTCTAACAACTCGTACTCGTAGCGTTTACTCTTCTCGTGACCGTGTTGGTCGTCTAGGTGAAGACTTTACATACGCAGACCTAGCTAAGCCTGAATTTAAAGGCAAAATTTGTACACGTAGCGGTAAGCACCCATACAACGTATCTCTAGTTTCTGCGATGATTGCTCACGAAGGTGAAGCTGCGACGAAAGAGTGGTTGGAAGGCGTAAAAGCGAACCTAGCACGTAAACCTCAAGGTAACGACCGTGCACAAGTTAAAGCGATCAAAGAAGGTCTATGTGATGTTTCTCTAGGTAACAGCTACTACCTAGGTAACATGATTAACGATGCTGAGCAAAAAGCTTGGGCTGACGCGGTTTACATTAACTTCCCTAACCAGAAAACAACAGGTACCCACGTAAATATCTCTGGTATGGCAATGGCTAAGTACGCACCAAATAAAGAAAACGCTCAGAAACTTATGGAGTTTCTAGCGGGTGATACAGCACAAAGCATGTACGCAGAAGTTAACTACGAATACCCAGTAAAAGAGGGTGTTAAGCGTTCTGAGCTAGTGGCATCTTGGGGTGACTTCAAGCCTGACACGATTTCTCTAGATGACGTTGCTAACTACCACGAAGCAGCAATCAAACTGCTAGACGAAGTGAAGTTCGACCTATAATAGTTTTAGGTAGTGAGTCGAATATGACTGACTAAAATACAGCCTCAAGTCGCTTTTCGTTAAGTTACTTGGGGTTGTTTGTTTTTATACTCACGGCTAAGAGCAGTTCACCTTGAACTCCTTTGAGTATATGGGTATAAATACCCTTAAACTATCAAAGGGATATGAGATGTATTTGCAACTGCATTTATGTTTCATACAGCCTCGTTGTAATTAGGCGATGAAAGAAAAAAATTACCTATGGAAAACCAGTAGTGGAGCGCTTGCTTTACTACTGGTTTTGCCGATCTTAGCGATATTCACTACTGCTGTGGGCGAAACAAATGAGCTTTTTAGTCATTTGATGTCAACGGTAATGCCGACCTATGCGTATAACACCGTCGTTCTTGTTTTAGGTACGATCTTGCTATCCTTGGTGCTTGGTATTCCATCGGCTTGGATTATGGCGATGTGCCGCCTTCCGAGTGAACGCATTTTACAATGGGCATTGGTGTTACCACTGGCGATGCCTGGCTATATCGTCGGTTATATCTTTACGGACTGGTTTGACTTTGCAGGTCCGGTACAGATTTTTCTCCGTGATCTGACAGGGTGGGGACCTGGTGAGTATTGGTTTCCTGATATTCGAACACTGACAGGAGCGACTATTGTACTGTCACTGGTGCTCTACCCATACGTCTACTTATTATGTCGTGCCGCGTTTATGGAGCAGAATGTCTCTTTGCTACAATCGGCTCGATTGCTCAAGTGTTCACCGTGGGAAAGTTTCCGTCGTATCTCGCTTCCTCTTGCACGCCCCTCGATAGCCGTCGGCCTCTCTTTGGTGGCAATGGAAACCGTGGGTGATTTTGGAACGGTTAGCTATTTTGCAGTCAATACATTAACCACCGCGGTTTATGACACTTGGTTAGGCTATTCGAGCCTCACTGCGGCGGCAAAAATTTCAGCCATTATGCTGGTGGTGGTGATTTTACTCTTAAGTGCAGAACGCTATAGCCGTAGAAAACAGAAGCTATTTCAGAGTCAGTTTAGTAGCCGTGAAGATTTTCGTTACGAGCTTGTCGGGTGGAAAAAGTGGTTGGCGCTAACATGGTGTTGGGGGCTGGTTTGCGTGGCATTCATTCTCCCTCTTGGTCAGTTGCTTATCTACGCATATAAGTATTTTGCACAGAGTTGGACGGCTGAGTTCCGCGAATATGCGTTAAATAGTCTTTACGTATCTCTTGCGGCGGCATTCATTGGTGTAATGGTTGCGTTGATCGTTAATTTTTCTCAGCGTGTCAACCCTAGCCGTCAAAGCTTAGCCTTTATGCGCCTATCGTCGATGGGCTATGCTGTTCCAGGAACGGTTTTAGCCATTGGTGTTATGGTTCCGGTATTGTCTATGGACCACTTAGTCAATGATGTTGCAAAGTACATGGAGTGGGAGCGTCCAGGATTGATTTTCTCTGGCTCAATGTTTGCGATTGTTTTTGCGATGGTGGTGCGTTTTTCTGCTGTGGCGATTGGCAGTATTGAAAGCAGTTTAAGCAAAGTTTCACCGTCTCTTGATATGGCATCACGCACTATGGGATGTAACGCCAACGAGATGTTAAGACGAGTTCATTTGCCTCTTGTTCGTCGTGGGGCGCTGATAGCGGCTTTGCTGGTCTTTATTGAGTCAATGAAAGAGCTAAACGCCGCTTTATTGCTACGACCATTTAACTTTGAAACATTGGCGACTTATGTTTATAACTTCGCGTCTGATGAGAAGTTAGAGTTAGCGGCGCTACCAGCCGTGCTACTGGTTTTAGTTGGTCTTGTCCCTTTAGTTATTGTTAACCGTTCACTGGAGCATTCACACTGATGAGCTGTGCCCTATCAATACAAAACTTAACGTGTAAGTACGATCAAGAGACGACAGTTCTTGAGTCACTTTCTCTCGAAGTGGAGCAGGGGGAAATTGTTTGTCTACTTGGGGCAAGTGGCTGCGGTAAAACAACACTATTGAAAGCGATTGCAGGCTTGTTGCCATTAAGTTCTGGAGTGATGAGCCTAAATTGCATGCTGATCGATGATGGCAATAACTGGCTTCCTCCTGAGCAGCGTAATATTGGTATGATCTTTCAGGATTATGCGCTGTTTCCACATCTTACTGTGGCTCAGAACGTTGCGTTTGGGTTACGTGAACTGTCGGTTGCTGAACAGCAAGCCAAAGTGGAAGAGATGCTTGAGTTAGTGCATCTCAATGGTTACGGTGAGCGATACCCACACCAACTCTCAGGTGGCCAGCAACAGCGGGTGGCAATAGCGCGTTCACTAGCGTACAAACCGGATCTTTTGCTGCTCGATGAACCATTTTCTAATATTGATACGCAGGTGCGCCATGAGTTAATTGGCGAGATTCGTAAGATCTTTAAGAAACAGGGTGTCACTGCTATTTTCGTTACTCATAGCCGTGAAGAAGCCTTCGCCTTCGCTGATAAAATGGCGGTGATGAACCATGGCGTGATTGAGCAATATGGTACCGCTAGCGAGCTCTACTATCAGCCTTCAAGTAAGTTTGTTGCTGACTTTTTGGGTGGTGGTAGCTATCTCAAAGCGACTCGGGCTTCTGATTCAGAATATGAGACGCAGCTAGGCATGGTAGAAGCGAAAGCACAGCAGAACATTGAAGTCGGTCAGCATTGCGAGTTATTACTTCGCCCTCAGCATGTCCAGATCAGTGCGGCAGAAGAGAGCAGTGTGACCGTGCTTGAGCAACAGTTTATGGGAGATCATTGCCGTTACGTGATTGACGCGGGTGGTCACCGTTTACTTGCCAGCTCATCAGAACCTTTGAGTATTGGTCAGCAAGTCTCTGTTAAAGTGGAAACGCAAGGCGTACTGGCGTTTTAGCCATTTAGGTTAAATCTGAATCCGTTTGCCACCATTTAGATAGGTGGTACACGCGACACGCAGCAAAGAGGTGAAGTCACCCAACTCACCTCTTTGTTGTATCACTTCATTGTAAATTCGAGTTAAAAATTCTGCGACAGAGATATCCGCATCGCTCGCAATGTCCTCTATTCTCTTCCAGAATACCGCTTCCAGTCTGATACTAGTGACAACGCCATCGATACGGACTGAACGAGACTTAATGCCCAACCATTTGTAATGCTTGAAACGGCACCATCAGTTCATAGTCTTCAACAAAGTCACCGACGAGATATGACCAAATCGAGATTTGAAACTGGCATAAAGATCAAGTATTTACAATCAAATAGACCCAATGGGCAGATGTTCTTTAATATTTTGGCTACTGTTGCTGAGTTTGAAACAGGCTTGATTGGTTTGAAAACCTGTGAAGGAATGAGCGATTGCTCAAGCTAAAGGAAATCAGCCCAAACTTTCAGTTAAACAGCAAAAGGAGCGGTGTCGAATGCACGGAATAAGACAATACTCTAGCCGAGCTGTTTTCCGTATCACGGCCAACAGTATCTAGAACGCTTTCTCGCTATAAAGCCGAATCATAATGAATAAAAACAGGCAGGTATTGTCAATTAACGTAGGATATTTTCCGAATTCCCAATGCCCTTGATAGGCGCAAATAGTCAACAAGGAACTCACAATGTCAGTACAAGCAGAAGGTCGAGGTTTAATACACAAAGGTGATAGAACGACGACAGGAGGTGTCGTGACATCGGGTGTCGGTAATGTCATGTATGTGGGAGAAGGAGTCACGCAGATAAAAATGATAGCGACGTGTCCCGCTTGCAAAAAAGGGCAAGGGGAAATCATTCCTTTAGAAGCGATTGCGGTCTTTGTCGATAATATTCAGGCCGCATTGCATGGTGATATCGTCGCTTGTGATTGTTCTTGGGGCTCAAATACACTCATTGCTTCTGCTGGAGCGATGAAATTCTCTCAAAGTAATGGGCAGGTTTATGGATTTAAACCCCATGCCAGTCCACAAGAAATGGAGGCAACTTATCAGAGTGTCGCAAGTTCAATGGGAGGGCGTTATTCAGGTACGAGCTCTTCACTTTCTGCAGGGCAGCAAGCGTATGATCTTGCTGAAAACGAATGGAATAAAGACTTACAAAAGCAAGCTAAAACATATCAGTGGGACACCTCTCAGCAAGAGAACGTCAGCATTGCAATTCTTACTATTGAAGAAGCCAATGAGTATTTAGATTTACTCATCAAAGATACCCATGGACAGCTTTCTACAGGCAAAGAGTACACTGGCGTTGGAATGGGACTGAAAGGTGCTTATGAAGTCGCCAAGGAGCTTGGTGGGTGGGGTGCGACGGCTAAAGCAGTCAATATCAATGGCGTGATGAATATAGTCGTTGAGAACTACAAACCTCGCTATTTAGACTTAGGTATCCGTTGGCAAGAGGCAACGCCTCAAATGCTTAAAATTGGTCACGCCTTGAATACTGTTGAAGGCAATATCAGCTTTTTGAGAGGCAACATTTATGTCGAAGCCGTGTTTAGTGGTGCGGTCAATGCGGTTGACTATATGCTTCATGATGAAAAGACACTCGGTGAAGTCGTAGGGCAATTTACTGCGGATATATCCAAGGGTGTGGTTGCTGGTGTGATAGCTCAAGGGGGGACTTTTATATTAAGAGCAGGTCTTATGTTTTTTGCTTTAACTCCTCCAACGGCTATTTTACTTGGAGCTTTTGCTATAGCTGTATTTGCCATTGGGTATGAAGTATCTACATTAGATGAACAATACAAGTTCACAGATCCAATGAAAAGAGGAATGGAGAGATTAATTGATGAAAATTAGTCGAGTTAAAGCCTTTCTGTTCATTCTCGGACTAATACCGTTTGTTTGGATATGTTGGGAGCAATCATTAAACATCATTAATGACTTCAATAATCAAAGTAAATTAATAAAGGTTAGCGGAGCTATTAACGATGCCTCATCACTAGCAGGATTCGCCCTTTTTGGTGGAATATTTATCCTGTTCTCAATAGGGTTTGTGACCGGAAGAACATTAACATGGATACCCAAAATAGTATTTATTGCTATCGGTATAATAACAATAATCTCTTTTTTCCTTGGTTGGGGAATGAATGTAGCATTAAAAGAAAAGCTCTACGAACAGGGCTATATCGAATGTACATCAGAGAGAGAGTTTACATTGAAGTACTCAAGCAAGACGTACGCTCTTCCACCGGAAACATGTGATTAACGTTATCTTGAGGATAATCAGCACCAATTCACCAAACCTATGAAAGAAACAGTAGAGTCTTTAATTGATTAGCATGATAGATTTATTAAAAAAGCTTACATTTTTAATATTTTTTATAGGGTTTTCGGCATGGTGTGGGTTGGGAATTTATGATTTGATTCATAGCGTGAAAGGTGTAGGAATTGAACCCGTAATAAAGGTGTCGGGATACCTTAACAACACATCGTCATTTGTATTATTTGGTTTTTTCCTTCCTTCTATCCCAATGGCATTACTCAATATTGTCACAGGTATTCAACTCCCTAGATTAACTCTAAGGTTAATGCTATTTGGTGCATTAATTGGTGCTCTGATAGGACATTATGTAGATACCTCGTTAAGGGATAAAGTAAAAATATCAAACTACATAGAATGCACATCTGAGAGAGAGTTTACATTGAAATACTCAAGCAAAACGTACGTTCTTCCACCGGAAACATGTGATTAATGCTATTTCGAGGATAATCATAGTCTTCTTAACCACAGAGCAATAGCCGTTGGCTCAAATAGTTAATGATGAAGGTGTTATTGAAGTTGGCAAAGATCATGAAAATATCAGAGCGGAAATTTCGGCGGTTTCGGTGTAGAACTCCAAGATGTTGCAACAAAAAAAGCCCGGCGATTAAGCCGGGCAAGTGTTCTTCACCTATAGGGTAGGATGGGTCATGAGAGCATTACAATTGCAAAAACTCTTTGACTTGTTGAAGAACACATTCCGCTGTCTGTTTATCTTCCATTTCGGCAAAAATACGCAGTAGTGGTTCAGTTCCAGAGAAACGTGCAATCACCCAACCACCATTTTTAAAGTAAACTTTTGCCCCATCCTCGTAGCTCACTTTATCAATCTCGAACTCAAATTGAGGCAGTTGTTTTTCTACGTAGATTTTGTCGTACAGAGCTTGTTTCTGCGCTGGCTTGAATGTGCAATCGCCTTCCGCCGTGTAGGCATAGCCGTACTTACCATAAATTTCGTTAAGCAGCTCAGAAAGCTTTTTGCCTGTAACGGAGATCATTTCGACCAGTAAGCTTGAAGCAAAAACGCCATCCTTGCCCTTGATGTGACCACGAATCGTTAAACCACCTGAGCTTTCGCCACCGATAAGAGAGTCATCGGCTTCCATCTGTGAGCTAATGTGTTTGAAACCAACGGGTACCTCAAAGCTCTTCTCTCCATGATCAGCTGCGATCTTATCGAGCAGATGAGTGGTTGCAATATTACGCACGACTGAGCCTTTCCAGCCTTTGTATTCGAGCAAGTAGTAGTAGAGTAGCATCAGAACTTCATTTGGATGAATAAAGTTCCCTTTCTCATCGATAATGCCTAAACGGTCTGCGTCACCATCGGTACCAATGCCGATATCGTATCCTTCAGCCGCGACTAGGTGTTTTAGACGGTACAAGGTTGCGGCACTTGGAGACGGCATTAATCCACCAAAGTCTGGGTTTTTACCGTCGTTGATCACATCAACATCACATCGACCGTTGATCAGCACGGTTTGCAGCGCATTCTTAGCAACGCCAAACATGGGATCGATCAACACTCTTAGATTGGCTTTTTTGATTGCCTCGATGTCGATAAAGTCGATGATCGAGTCAACGAATTCGTTCATCGGATTGATAATTTCGATCAACTTGTCTTCCACGGCTTGCTCAAAGTCGACGGATTGAACTTGTTGTTGAGTCAAGGTGGCGACTTGAGACTCGATCTTTTCAGTAATGATCTCATCCGCATCACGTCCGCCTTCAATAAACACTTTGATGCCGTTGTAATCGGCTGGGTTATGAGATGCGGTAATACATGCAGAGTACGCGCAGCCCATCTCTTTAGCTTTGAACATGACGATTGGCGTCGGAACGAACTTGTCGATAAAGCTAACCTTGATGCGGTTAGCCGCGAGAACTTCCGCGAACCAGCGTCCTGCTTTGTCGGACAGGAAACGTCGATCGTAACCGATCACAAAGCCACGTTGGGCAACGTTCTCGTGGTTAATAATATTGGCAACCGCTTGTGCCACTAAACGGACATTATCTTTGGTGAACTCTTCGCCTATGAATGCACGCCAGCCACCAGTACCAAATTTGATCATATGAATAATCCTTTATTGAAAGTAATGAGCCTCTCGAAAGAGGCTCATTGCTGGTGATTAACCAAGCACAACCACCACGTCGTTTACACTGCCTTCAGGCTGAACCGGTACAGATGTTCCTTCCACGGCCTGACCGTTCACTGTGATTGACTTGATGCCTTTGCTTACAGAGCTCGGGTTTTCAACCTTGATGTTGTAGGTTGCGCCAAGCCACTGACGAGTTACTTCGAAGCCTGGCCAGCTAGTTGGAATACAAGGGTCAATCGTTAGACCATCGAAGCCAGTGCGCACACCCAGAATAAAGTTGGTCACGGCAAAGTAAGCCCAACCAGAAGTCCCTGTTAACCAAGGGTGGTTAGCACGACCATGATCTTGGTGGTCTCGACCCATGATGAATTGAACGTACGAGTATGGTTCAGCGATACGTTTTTCGATAATGTCATTCTGGTTATATGGGTTCAGTGCGTCGTAGAACTTCATTGCACGGTCACCGCGACCTAGCTTAGCTTCAGCAACCCATGCCCAAGGGTTTGGATGCGAGAAGATCGCACCGTTTTCCTTCACGCCTTGGTAAACGCGAGTAACAAAACCGATATCGTCGTTTGGCGTTGCAAATGATGGTGAGTTTAGGTGTAGACCGTATTCAGAGAACAGGTTCTCATCTACGGCGTCCATTGCTTTTTCACCACGTTCTTGCGATACCGCACCAGATAGAACCGCGAGTGTGTTTGATTCTAGGTGAACACGGCCTTCTTTCTGTTGTGCCGTACCAATCTTGTCGCCGTTCTTAGTTAGACCACGGATGTACCAACCACCTTCGTCATCCCACAGGTGAGTTTCACACGCTTCACGTACGTTAGCCGCCATTTCAGTGTACTTAGCCACATCAGCGTCTTTGCCAAGGTATTTAGCAAGGTCGATAAACTCTTGCAGTGCCCAGAAGTGAAGGAAAGAAACCATTGAAGATTCGCCGCCACCTAGGTTTAGACAGTCGTTCCAGTCTGCTCGCAGACCTTTACAGATGCCAGTTTGACCTACGTACTCAGCAGAGAAATCTAAAGCGGCTTTCATATGGTCGTAAACACTTGCTTCACCGCCATCTGCGTATGGGATGACTTGATCAAAGAAGCTGTGTTCACCTGTTTCCATTACGTATTTACAGATGGTAGGAACGAGCCATAGATGATCGTCAGAACAAGTATCTTCGATGCCATGGATCTTATCTTCATCTGATGGTGTCGGTACGACTGTTGGTGATTTTGAAGGCTTAACGTCAGCTTTTTCAGGATCAAACCAGTCTGGATCGAATAGGTGCAGACCGTATCCCGCTTTTACCTGACCGCGAAGAAGATCAACAATGCGCTTGCGTGTCATCGCAGGGTTGGCATGTGGGACTGAAATTGCATCCTGAGCGGTATCACGATAGCCAAGACCAGTACGACCACCTACTTCGATGAAGGAAGCAAAACGAGACCAGACAACACATGTTTCAGCTTGGTAAAGAGTCCAAGCATTGATCATGGTATCGAGGCCTTCGTTTGGTGACTTGACTTGGAACTTAGCACAACGTTCGTCCCAGTGAGCTTTGATACCAGCAAATGCTGCATCAACGTTTGCTAGATCCTGATACTTAGCACGTAAGCGCTCGCCGTTGCCTTTACCGATACCCAGAATGTAAGCAAAACGGACTTCTTCACCCGGTTGAATCGTGAATTGTTTATGCAGTGAACCACAGTGGTTGTAACAGGTTTGAGCGCTGTTCGAACATTTACCTGTCTCTACAGCAATCGGGTTTGCTTCGTCGCGGTATAAACCTAGGAAGCTGTCACGCTGACCATCGTAAGAGTCTGGTTCAAATGTAGAAGCTAGGTAGTAGAATCCTTCAAAATCGTTGGTGTTGTAATACAAGTCGTATTCAATCACACCATCTTTGTATGCCGTACCTGCCGAGTATAGAGACATCTGGTGGTTCTGATTGTCCGACTGAATGTGGCTAAATGAGAATTCAACAAACGAGAAGGCGCTGATAGTGCGAGGCTTGTCTGAAGTGTTCTTAATCACAACATCCCAAATTTCAGCATCTTCACCTTTAGGAACAAATAGTGTCTTGGTTGCAGTGATGTCGTTGTACTCACACTTGAACTTCGAGTATGAAAGACCATGGCGAACTTCATAGTTCGCCTCGTCTAGGCTTTTCGCGACTGGTTGCCATGAGATTGACCAGTAATCACCAGTTTCGTCATCACGCAGGTACACATAGTGCCCTGGGCGATCAAATGTCGCGTTCGGGCGGAATTTAGTAACACGGTTATATTCAGGCGAGTTGTAGAAAGAGTATCCCCCCGCGTTATGCGAGATAACCGTACAGAATTTCTCTGTGCCTAAATAGTTCGTCCATGGTGCAGGGACGTCAGGTCGAGTAATGACGTATTCACGATTGTCGTTATCGAAATAGCCGTATTTCATGTTAATTTCCTTTTTACCAAGCTACCACTTTGGTAGCCAAAACTTTAATGCTAGAGAAAACTGCAAATGCCATGCATTTGCACCTTTGTTAATTCCACGGTTGGCGATATTCGATTTGCTGTTTGTCGAGCAAAGGTAAATGGCCTTTCAACCGTGATAGATAGTCGAGCCAATCTCGGCCTGCTCTGTCTGTCCAGCAGGCTTCAGCCAGCGCAGTGAGTCTTGGGAATATCATGTAATCCAATCGTGACTGGTGAGTGACAATTTCACTCCACAGCGCACACTGAATTCCTAGAATACGTTTGCGAATCGGATCGGTATCTGGCACTTGTGCCAATGGCTCATAGCGGTAGGCGTTCTCCAGTGGGATCACTGCCGCCCAATCAACGCCAGGCTCTTCTGGACGATAATCTTGAGTCATGTCGAGATAAGTGGATTGACCCGGTTGGAGAATGACGTCAAAACCTTGCTTAGCGCAGTTAAGAGCCGCTTCTTCACTCAGCCAAGAGTAGATAACCGTGTCTTTGCTGACTTTATTACCGTGTTGAGCCTCTTCCCATCCGACCATACGTTTACCCAGTGAACGCAGTTTCTGTTCTGCGTAACGGAGTAGGTGTCCTTGCAGCTCTTTAGCGTTTTGGTAGCCCTCTTGAGCCATCAACGCCTGACAGGCAGGGCTTTCTAGCCAGACACCAGCAGGGACTTCATCAGCACCAATGTGTACCCAAGGAGAAGGGAAGAGTTCAGAAACTTCTTCTAGTACCTTGTCTAAAAACTGATAAGTGCCAGGCAAAGCTGGTGATAGGACGTTATCGTCATAATGTTGAATACTGTGATATTGGGATTGATCAGCAGGATCACACAACAACTCTGGTAGTGATTTGATTGCCGCACGGCAGTGGCCAGGGATATCAATCTCCGGAATGACGTTGATGCCTCGTTCTTGCGCGTAAGCGATAACGTCCTTAATCTGCTCTTGGTTGTAGTAACCGCCGTAACGTTGATTTAAGTGACTGTATTGTGGCTCCAGCACGGTACCTGGACCGCGGTAGGCTCCCGACTCGGTTAGTTGAGGAAATGCCTTTATTTCAATTCGCCAGCCCTCATCATCAGTGAGATGCCAATGGAAGGTATTAAACTTGTAGTGTGCCAATTGGTTAATCAGCCGTTTGACCATATCCACCGAGTGAAAGTGACGTGCACAGTCAAGCATCATGCCACGGTATTTAAAGCGTGGTTCATCATGAATTTTCACATAAGGTACCGATAACTCTTTATTTTGCTCACTGAATTGAATGAGTTGGAGCAAGCTGGCACTGGCATGAACAAAACCTGCATGTGACCCTGATTCTAGTCTGATCCCCGTTCCACTGACGGTAAGATGGTATTCACCTTCGTCAAGGGTTGGATTGTTGCGAAACACGATATCGCTTTGCCCGATGGTCTGTACTGTAAACTCAAACAATCGCTCAAGTTCAACTTGCAGCCACGTCGCGGCTTTTTCTGCCAGCGAAGTTTGCAATGTTATTTGGCTGGAGCGAGTCAGTCGAAAACTTCCGTCCAGTTGCTCAATTTTGTGAGGTCTAGGAATCAATGCAATTGACGCACTCTCGACCTCTGGCAATTGGGTGCGCTCTCTATAGGGAGAGGCAAGCGCTATCGGCGTTAAGGTTACTGGGCACTGCGTTGCACCGTCGTTGGCAATGATCAGGGCATCTTTGAACCCATCAGTGTAAAAACGCAATGGCGCCGTGTTGATGCTGAACTCGCAGTAGTAGTGTTGATTAGCCGTCAGAATGTCACATTCAGGCACTACGGTGCAGAAACTACCGATCTGCTTGATCGTCCCGTTAGTGAAACTGTCTGGCAGAATATAGCGATCAGTAATGAATTGGATCTGCCACTGAGCAAGATCCTGATCAGAAAGGTTATGGACAGTTAAGCCAAAGCGACAAAACTGTTTTTGTTCAGCTAGAACGGCGAGTTCGACACGAAAGCTCATGACAGATCCTTAATACAAGTTATGTTCGGGTTTAGCCGCGAACATAAGGGCACCTTCAATGGCATCAAACTGAGCGTCAACCACCCAAGCTTGTACCGGAGGTGATAGCCAAGCCTTGATTCGCTCAGCAATGCTACCCATCAAGCAGATACGAGTGGCTCCTTTTTGGTGTAGAGCGACTAGGAACATCTCAATGTCAGCAGCCGTCTGCTTAAGCATTGAGATAGCAAGGCTGTCGCCTAGGGTTGCATAGTGGAAAATCGCAGGGGAAAACTGACCATAGTCGCGTGGTAACGCGCTTTTAGACCATGTGACGATTTGGTCGATATCATGGTTGAAGTGGTCAAGAACATGCTCGGCAAGTGGCGTTTTCTCGACGATACCATCGTCAGCCAGCAATACTTGTTGAATTAGACGTAGACCCATAACTGCGCCACCACCTTGGTCAGATATCGGAAACTCACGACCTCCAACCACATGCTGCTGATTACCGCTAAGATAGATACCGCACGAACCCGTACCTGCAATCATAATGGCGCCTTCGTCACCGTTATGGGCACCGATACAAGCACCGTATGCATCGGTATTGAGTACGACGGAAGCAAAAGGATGAGGTTGTGCCATAAAGTCTTGCCATGCAGACTTTTGCTCAGCCCCTGCTAAAGCTAAACCCACATGCATCTTGCTGAAATCGGCTTCTGTCAGGCCACCAAGCGTGGCTGCCTGAGCAATCGCATCGATAATCGACTCCATGGCGACATTGACACCGAGTAAGATATTGGCACTGCCGCTTTTGGCTTCACCGACCAACTGACCTGCCGCATCGCGAATTCGTGCTCGACATGAAGTACCGCCACCGTCTATCCCGACATAGTAAAGCGTCATGTTACTGCTCCTCTTGTTGAGAAAAGTGGCTAAATTGCGTAATTACAGCCAATAGGTACCAAGCACCATGTGGGATCCATTGCTCCCCCCAACGCCAGTTCTGCAACATGTCGTCTTTTTGTCCCGGCGGATTAAAAGCGATATCTTGTGCATCTTCAAAGCCAGCGGTGATACCGTTACAGACACCACCTTTTGCGTTAAAAAATCCATACTGAGGAAGGTAGTCAGGATTGTTGTGTCCGTGTCCATCAAGCATGCACATGTGGTATGGGTTGAGACCAAGGATCCAGTTCAAAGCATTTTGAGAAAAACGCAGCAGTTGTTGTTTGGTTTCTTGGTTTTGGATATGCGGTAGTGCGAAAAATGCCATTGCACATAAGGACCCTAAACGGGCGTTTTCACCTTGCCACCAGTAACCTGTTTCGTTGTTCTGGGCGACAAAGAAAGCATCGCGTTTTTGTTCTCCCACACCTTTTACATATTGGCGTGGGTAACCAAATGGGTTGGCTGTCGCTTGAGTAATCGCCAGTTCAAACTCAACACTTCGCTGTACAACAGATTGGCTGATAGCCGCCTGTTGTGGGTCGTTTTCAATCGATAAATAGTGGCATAGAGCAAGGGTGGGTAAACCTGCTTCTGCGGCATGGTAATAAGGGCGAGAGCCGTCTTGGTTTGCTGACCAGAAATGTTCAAAGCGGTCATCGCTACACTGCCTGTTGTGAAGCTTTGCAGCCCATTGACGACTTTCACTTAAGTACTCTGATTTCTGTGTCGATTTGTACAACTCAACGGCGGCAAGTAGGGCGCAATATTCATCAATGATGTTCTCTTGCTGATCATTGAGATATTGCGTGTTGCATTCGCGTAAATGCCAGTAGCCTTTTTCTGCGGCTTCAAGGTAATCATTCGATGAGTATTCACCGCTTTCATCAAGGCGTGACGCGGCGGCTAAAGCGGCAATTGAAACGCCGCCACCTTGTCTGAAGCCGGCTTGGAAATCGTCTGATTTATGCCCTTGCTGTGTTTCGTATGCACAGATTTCGCGTTGCTTGGTGTCTTTTGACCACTTATCAAAAATGGTCATATAGAAAAAGCCTTGTTCATTTTGCATTCGAACTAAGAAGTCTGCGCCAAACAGCGCTTCTTCTGTCATGCGTACTTTAGTAAATGCAGCGACTTGCTCATTTTCTTTGAGTTGTTCTAACCCTTGAAGTAGATTCCAGACCACCATAGGGGTCTGCTGAGGGTTGAGATAGTTGGCATAAGAGAGATGACTAAGGTATTTGCTCACATCTCCGGATGCATCATACCAGCCACCGTGTACGTCAACGCGAGTCTCTGAGCCAAGCAGAGGGATCGAATGATCTTGCTTGTCAAAGCGTCCGCCGCAGCGCTGAGACTTAAAGTAGTGCAGAACATCTGAAAGCGTGGTGTTCAACAGTAATCCCTGTGCAATGTTAAAAACTTCAGAGCGTAGGTTATCGACACGCAGGTAGTAACGACCTGGGCGTTCGAATGATGAGAACTCGATGCGGAAAAAATTCCCTTGGTGCCAATTGGCCACTTTTGTGCCTTTTTCGACAGCAAAAGTCGCGACAGTTTGGTGACTATCAGCACAGACTAACAGCGCAGTGGTAGATGAAAGACGTGCTTTACGTGTCATCAAAACAGCCTGCTTTGGCCCAAGGGCTTCATAACCAATATGGTTAGTAAGTAGCAGCATCAAAATCTCCGAAAATAGGGGGTGATTGAGTTGTTGAGCCAAGAGCTTGCGCTCCTGGCTCTTATGGCATTATTTTTCGTATAGGTAACAACGCACAAAGTGGTTGTCAGACAATTGAGTGACTTCTGGTAACTTCTCACTGCACTTATCAGTAGCGTGTTGGCAGCGTCCGGCAAATGGACAGCCCACTGAGGCTGGTGTCCACAACGGAATCTCGCCTTTGTTACCTTTGAGTTTTTCGTGAATCGACTTACTTGGATCTGGTACTGCTGAGACCAAGAGTTGCGTGTATGGGTGTTGAGGATCGTGGATGATCTCGTCAGTATCTCCCCATTCAACCATGTGTCCCACATACATAACTGCCAGATCTTCGGCAATGTAACGAGCGGTTGCGATATCGTGAGTGATGTAAAGCAGAGACATCTGCTTTTCGAATTTCATCTCTTCCATCAGGTTTAGGACACCTGCACGAATCGATACGTCCAGCATTGATGTTGGTTCGTCGGCGAGCACAACTTCTGCACCTACCGCGATGTTACGTGCCAGGTTGACACGTTGACGCTGACCGCCTGATAACTGGTGCGGGAATTTTTGTGATGTCTCTTTTGGCGGGATCAGACCAACTTGTTCAAGCAGGTCATAAACGCGCTCTTCCAGTTCCTTCTTATTGCCAGGTGACACCTTCTTGTGGATAAGCAGTGGTCGTGCAATATGGTGAAAGATATTATGAGTAGGGTTTAGAGAGCCAAATGGGTCTTGCCAAACCATCTGCACGCCTTCACGGTATGCCATCAGATCCGAACGAGAATCGATGGTTTGAATATCACGGCCTTTGTACTCAATCACACCTGATGTTGGTGCGTACATTTTTGCGATCATCTTCGCTGTAGTGGATTTACCCGAACCTGATTCACCCACCACGGATAGGCCGCGGCTTTTGTACATTTTGAACGATACGTCGTTGATCGCACGCATCATAGGTTGGTTTAAGGCATTACTGTTGATCGGGAAATCCTTTACAAGGTTTTTTCCCTCAACAAGTAGTTGGCCAAAATCTTTGCTCATATTTGTCTCCAGTAATCTTTTCTTTGTTTCTCAGCGTCTTGCTAGAGTTTTCTCTGTGCAATCGGCTCGCCATAGAGGTGACAGTTAGAGAAACGATTTGGCTCAATTTGTCTTAGTGCAGTTGGGACTTGAGTACATGTTTCATGCACGCGGTCACAACGAGCTTGGAAGCGACAACCTTGTGGTACCTCTAGAAGGTTAAGTGGGTTGCCTGGAATACCAGTAAGCTTCGTCTTTGGGCCAGTTAATGGAGGGAAAGAGCTACCCAGACCTTTGGTGTAAGGGTGGTAAGGACTTTCCAGAATCTGCTTTGATGGTGCGACTTCAATCAACTCACCGGAATACATGATGCCGATGCGATCTGAGAACTCGACCATCAAAGAGAGATCGTGAGTAATGAACAGAATAGAGAAACCAAACTCTTCTTTTAACGCGTAGATCTTTTGCAGTATTTCACGCTGAACCACTACGTCGAGAGCGGTGGTTGGCTCATCCATAATGATCATTTTGGGATTTAGCGCCAGTGCAATCGCGATAACCAGACGTTGACGCATGCCACCAGAGAACTGGTGAGGGTAGTCATTCAAACGGCTAGGGTGAATATCTACGATTTCAAGCAATCCTTCTGCGCGTTTACGAGCTTGCTCACGTGTCATGTTCGTGTGGCGCATGATTACGTCGCAGAACTGATCTTCCATGGTCAATACTGGGTTAAGCGCATTCATCGCACTTTGGAATACCATGGACATCTCGCTCCAACGGAACGATTGCATGCGTTCATCGCTGTATTTAAGGATGTCCTCACCATTGAAGATAACCTCGCCACCGGTGATAAACGCTGGTGGCTTATGTAGGCGCATCAGAGAGAAAGCAACGGTGGATTTACCACAACCAGACTCGCCTGCTAAGCCGAATACTTCTCCAGGTGCAATATCAAAGCTGACATTGTTACAGGCACGTACGTCACCTGCATCAGTAATGTAGTCAACGCAAAGGTTGCGGATAGAAATGAGTGGTGCTGTCATGATTATTTATCTCCGCTCCATAGTGCATTTTGTGGTGGCAGTTCTGGCTGACGCTCTTTCTTGTCCTGCTCAGCCAGTTTTTTCCAGCGTTTCATACCTTTGTGAGAGCGAAGCTGCGGGTTCGCAATTTCGTCAACTGCAAAGTTCAGTAGAGCAAGACCTGTTACGAGTAGAGTTAAGGCTGCACAAGGTGCAAGAACTTCCCACCAAGCGCCGATTAGCATTGCTGACGAGGTCTGTACGTTGTAAAGCATGATGCCCCAACTGATGGTGCTAGGGTCGCCTAGACCTAGGAACGAAATAATAGATTCCATGCCGATTGCGTACATAACCGAACCAATGAAGCTCGCGCCTACGATTGGGATAAGGTTTGGTAGGATTTCAACAAAGATGATACGGAACGATGATTCACCGAGAACTTCTGCCGCTTTTACAAACTCTTTTTCACGTAAAGACAGAGTTTGAGAGCGGATTACCCTTGCCCCCCATGCCCAGGAGGTACAGCCGATGATGATGGCAATGGTTAACGGGCCTGCTTCACCGATAAAGGCGGCGAGTACGAACAGTAAAGGATACTGAGGAATAACCAACATGATGTTCATTGCTGCGGTCAGGAAATCGTCAACACGGCCACCGAAGTAACCCGCAGAGATACCAATGACCGTCGCTAGGAAACAAACAGTGATACCTGCGCCGAAGCCAACACCTAGAGAGATACGAGCACCGTAAACCAGTTGTGACCAGATGTCGCGACCCATACGGCTAGTACCCAGTACGTGATCTGCTTTTTTCGACAACAGCATAGTACGGCGATCGGTAGCTAGGTTTTGTGCGATCCAGCCATCTGGATTTGCTTTGGCTGACTTAACGACGAAACCTGGGTATTCATGTGGATTGCCCGTGCGCTTATCTGGCGCGTGTTTGGTAATCAAAGGTGCGGCAATCGCCATGAAAATGAACAGGACAACAATGGCTAAGCCCGTACGAGCGTAAGCGTTACCTAGAATCAGTTTATATAGATCTTTCATAATTATTTCCCTCCCTTACGAAGGCGAGGATCAAGTACTACGTAAAGCATGTCGGCGATAAGGTTAAATGACAGCATAAACATCGTCATGATGATCAATTGACCCTGAAGAACTTGGTAGTCACGAGCGTTGATAGCGTTAAGTAATACAGTACCCAGACCCGGGTAGTTGAAGATGATTTCAACGATTAGCTGACCACCGATGGCCATACCTAGCGACATTGAAAGTGCAGTAACACTAGGAAGTAGAGCGTTACGCGCTGCGTAGTTGAATACCACACGGTTCTCACTCAGACCCTTACCTTTGGCCATCGTGATGTAGTCTTCTGCAAGCAGGTTGATCATGTTGTTACGCATGTTGACTAGGAAGCCACCAATTTGAATGATCGAAGCACAGAATAGTGGTAGCACAGCATGATATGCGGCGTCCTTGTAGAATGCCCAGCTTGTCCAATCCGGCACAGTGCCTGCGGTGTACGCGTAGCCAGTAGGGAACCACTTCAGACCAATAGCAAAGACGAATAGCGTCAACATGGCGATAACGACTTGAGGCACCGCCTGAATGATAAGCATGCCAGGAGTTACGAAGGCGTCATATTTGCTGCCACGTTTCCATGCAGCAAAGATACCTAGTATCGAACCTATTGAGAATGAGAGGATAACGGCGCTACCAGCTAGGAATAGTGACCAACCAAATGCTCCACCCAAAAGTTTGTTAACAGATAGTGGGTAGAACTGGATTGATGTTCCAAGTTCCCAGCTGAGGATGTTTTTCATGTAGGCGATGTATTGAGTAAACAACCCGCCATCAACAAAGCCTAATAGCTCTTTCATTGCAGCGATACGTTCCGGAGTCACCTGTACCGAAGCGTTAGCGAACATCATGGTTACCGGATCTCCCGGCATTGCACGAGGAATAATAAAGTTTAATGTCGCAGCAACTAACAATGCGACCAAATAGAACGACAAACGTCTTAAAAAATAACCCATAACTCACCTTACTTACCCAGATTTTCCCTGTTTCTGGTTTCAGGTCGCTCCTAGCGAAAACAAAATTTAGAGCGAAAAATCCCCTGACGACTGGCGCCATATAAAGAACACATCAAAACGTTGGGGGATTTTGCGGCATACAGAGCGTATGCCGCATCGTTAGAACAACTACTTATTTAACTGGTTTTAGGTCCAGTACGTGTAGTAGACGCTCTGGGATACCAGCCCAAATGTTTGGACGGCCTTTTGGATTTTCTTCGTTCCACCAACCAGTGAATCGAGTTGTATTGTATTGGTACATGTAAGCACCAGACATTACAGGAATCGTAACTTGGTCAGAAGCGATGATTTGCTGGATGCCGTGAGCGATTTCTAGCTGCTCGTTCTTATCAGCTGTTTTGTAGAAGCTGTTTAGTAGGCCATCTAGCTTGTCATTTTTGTAGAAGTGCATCGCGAAGCGAGGCATACCTTCACCAGATTGAAGTGCTGAGTTGTAAGCACTGTTCCAGTAAGTGTATGGGTCTGCACCGTGGAAGTAGTTTGTGTAAGCTACGTCGTACGTACCTTCAAGCATTGCTTGGTTGTAAACAGAGAAATCTGGAGTACGTGCTTTCGCTTTAATGCCGACGTCAGCAAGTTGCTCAACTGCAAGTTGAACGGTGTTGTTGAAGTCAGTCCAACCGTTTGGAGATTGGATTAGTAGCTCGAAAGACTTACCAGATGGAGTGTCAACGAAACCATCTTTGTTTACATCTTTAAAGCCCGCTTTCTTCAGTAACTCTTTAGCACCTTCAACGTTGTATGTGTTGTAGCCCTTGTACTGGTTGTGAGTCTTTTCGTCAGACCAAGCTTCGAATGCATAGCCAAGGCCAGATGCGAAGTCGTTCACTGTACCGCCACCGTAGAACGCGATGTCGATAATAGTTTGACGGTCTAGAGCCATAGAGAATGCACGACGGAAGTCTACGTTAGTAAGTGCTTCGTTCTTCGCTGCATCAGGGTTTTTGAAGTTAACAACGAACGCCTGAGTACCTGCTGGCGGGTACCAGTACTGGTGATTAGGGCTTGCCGCAGCGTAAGTGCGGTCGATGTCAGGAATGAATGAAGACGTCCAGTCCATTTCACCGTTAACAACTTTACCTAGGAACTGGTCGTTGTTTGCAATTTGAGGAACACGTAGACAGTCAACATCTAGGTTGTCTGCATCCCAGTAATTCGGGTTAGCACACTGGATGTATAGCTGAGCAGTGAACGTATCGATTTCTGTAAATGGACCAGAGCCTACAGGGTTTTCGTTAGTGAAGGTTGAAGGATCTTTCACGTCTTTCCAAATGTGCTCAGGTACAACAGGTACTTTAGCAATTTCGTAAGGAACGTTTGAGTTCGCTTCTGTTAGGTTAAATTTAACTTGGTAGTCGTTTAGTTTCTCAACAGAAGATACCCAAGAGTTGATACCGCTTTGGTCTAGCTCTGATTTCTCTTTAACTAGGTTGAAAGAGAACACGACATCGTTAGCATCAAATGTTTCGCCGTCAGACCATTTCACGCCTTTACGAATATCGAAAGTTACGCTCTTTAGGTCGTCAGCCATTTTAAAGTTTTCTGCTAAACGGAATACTGGCGTGTTACCGTGCATTTCGTTGAACACAACTAGAGGCTCGTAGATGAAGTCCCAAGTAGTGTGCAAGTGAGTTGCACCTAAATATGGGTTAAAGTTACGAACAAAAGTTGTGAACTCTTTAGGGTGGATAGTTAGTTCACTACGTTCAGCGGCTGTTGCTACCGATGCGAATCCGGTAGTTGCTGTAGCAATAATTGCTGTTGCTAGTGCTGTTTTTTTTATGTTGGCAAGCATAGCTGTTCCTTACTATTTGCTTTCATTTCACTTATGGAATGGAATGTCATCAATTGATAAACACTCACTAAGGCCCACCTCTTGTTAATGATTTTCAATCGGAGGTGATATGAAAATCCAGAGTGGCCTGTAGGCCTTAGGCACACTAAGAAAACACCTTAACGTCAATTTTCGCAATTGCTATTCCCGTTAAAAACGTCAAAACCATCACCATCTCCGTTAATACTGTTAAAAAAACCAAATTTGATTAAATTGTAATCATGAAAAGGCCTTTGAAGTGAGTCGCAATAGTCCATGTGCATTAGTTTGTTTGTGAGTGGTTGCTAACTTCATTTTCTTTATTTTATAAGGCCTGTTTTGATGGAAGTAAAATGTGAGATGTGGGTCACTTGGAAGTTTTCTGTTAATTTTTTGGGTTAAATTAAAACTGCCGTCTTGTTGTGATTGGCTTCGCAAACTGAGTTCTTTTTACGCATTGTTGGTGGTTTTGTATCATTTTGAGTACCTGCTAGACAAAAAAATAGCGGCTAAATGGCGGCAAGTAATAGGTTGTTTTACGAGTCGTAATAACGGTATTTGAGTATTAATCAAGGCAAAATGATGAGAATAAAAAGCCCGCTTACTGCGGGCTTTTTAGTTTGGCATTGAAGGTGTATTAGCTTGTCAGTAAGTGCTGAAGTTTATCTCTTAGCCCTTCAATATGCGTTCTCTCAGGGCCTTGTTCATTGCAGTGCTCTAGGATGTAATCCAGTGAGCTTAGAACCGTTCTCCAGCGTGGTGTTTTCGGTAGCGTCTCGGTACGTAGGTATTTGTCGAGTGTGCGTGTTTGCAAAGTACTGCGGTCGAGATAGACGCGCCATAAACCACTTTGTTCTGCGAAAGAGAACTTGGTTTGTCCTGTGACGGACTCCCAATAGTTGAGTGCGCTTGTCATCGCATCAACTAACACTTCACGCATAATATCTTGTTTGGATTTGCTGTCTCCGGCAACTCGATCAGCCAATCGCGTAAACTCTCCTCCCAGCTCTTTGAGTTCTTGCAGTTTGGCTTTATCACCTTCAAAGGCAAAACTGGACAACGCTTCAATTGCGGTTTCCAAGTTATTAATGCGGCTTGCATTGATGCTGCCGCCAACGTTAAAGATGTAAATCGAACGCAGGCCTGAACCTTGTGGAAGTTTCAAAATATCCGCAGAAAGGTGTTGTCGGACATCTTCGACGTAAACATCAATCGTACCGCAGTAATGCTCTTGTTCGACATGAAGGAATTTGGGTGCGATAAGTTCGTCAGCGCTTGAGCGTTTTAGCTGTTCGGTAGAACGTTTAAATAGCTTTGAAGCCGCCTCATTGGCAAAGCGAATCTTGTTATCTTCACGAATACAGATGATCGCTTCTGGCGCCGTTTCTAGTTGCTCTAGTAGGCGTCCTTGTGTTTCTAACAGGCTGGCTTCAACCATTGCTCGGTGCTTGAGTTCAAGCTGGAGTTGCTGGTTCTCAAGTCGGCGTAGTTCAGCTTTGCTGGCCGTTAGATGGGCAATGATACGGGCAGCAAGCTCTTGCTTGTTAAATGGTTTCGACAGGTAATCGTTAGCCCCTGCGTTAAACCCGCGAATTCGGTCATCCGTTTGATTAAGAGCAGTCAGCATGATGACAGGCAGGGCGGCATGATCGTACTTTTTACGAACCGTTTCACACACCTGATATCCGCTCATACCTGGCATCATTATATCCAGTAACAGTAGCTCTGGTTTCTCTTTCTCAATCGATTCCAGTGCTTCGTGACCATCTTTAGCCGTGCGTACGCGATAGCCTTCCAGTCTTAGGAAACTGTCCAACACTCTAAGGTTCACGGGTTCGTCATCAACGACGAGTAGCAGAGGGCCTTCAGGGTTTTCTGGTAGGCTAACAGGTTCGGCTAACTCAATCTCTCCGCTATCCGGCGCGATAAAGTGGGGCGCTTCATAGTGGTTTGCTTGCTGAATTTGCTCTTCACTCGCGATAGGTAATGTAAAGCTGAACGTGGTGCCAACCATTGGTTGACTGCTCACATACAAAGACCCTTGCATCAGTTCGATCAACTGACGACTGATAGACAAACCTAATCCTGCGCCTTGACGGTAGCGGCTTGAGTCGCTGCCCGCTTGAATCAAAGGCTCAAAAATATGTTCGAGCTGGTCAGCAGGAATGCCTTGGCCAGTATCGACGACCTGAACACGGATATGATCGTCGATAACGTTCGCGGAAATGACGATTTTACCTTCGCTGGTGTATTTGATTGCATTGCCAACCAAGTTATATAGCACCTGTTCAAGTCTTTGCGGGTCGGCACTGACCCACACGGGTTCACTAGGTACTTGGTTGATAATTCGGATGGGTTTGTTGCCTAGCAGATGGGAAGAAAGCTCAAGTACTAAGCGCGTTGAACCGGATAAATCTACCGCACTGGTGTCGATATCCAAGTTTCCATAACGCATCTTATGGTAATCAAGTAAGTCATCAACCAAGGTAGCAAGACGTTGACCACTGCTGATAATGATATCTAACTGGTATTTGTGTTCTGCTGTGATTGGGCCGTTAGCTCCTGAAGTGAGTGCTTCGGCTATCCCCACCATGCCGTGTAAAGGCGTTCGTAACTCATGAGAGGTTGTCGCTAAGAATTCATCTTTGAGTTTATTGGCGAGCTGTAACTCATCATTTTGTTTTTGAATGAGTTTGAGGTTGCTTTCTAGCTCTGCATTTTGCTCTTTGATTAAGAGGATCTTTTCGCGAATTGAGCGTTGCATCCGCTCAAAACTGACCGCAAGGCGCCCGATTTCATCTTTACGCTGCGTGTTAATCATAGTGGCATCAAGATCGCCAGCAGATACCTTCTCGGCAGCCCAAGTCAATTTAAGAAGTGGCGATGTGATGAAATTGGACAGGTAGTGGGAGGCCATAACAACCAGTAAGATTGCCGTTAACATCGCGAAAATAAACACAGTTTCAAGTTGATGAATGCGAGCAAAGGCAACACTTTCTGGTACTTCAACGACCAGTGCCCAGTCGATACCTTTAACCGAAATCGGGGCATAGGCGGCAATGATGGCCTCTTTCTCTGAGTTAGAGTAGGTTCCAAAGCTGGTTAATCCAGACAAGGCGAGATCCACCACTTGTCGACTTTTATCAATATCTTCCTGTTGGTATGCGAGAGTACGGGATTGATGATCGGCACCAACCAAAAGGGTCTTCATCGAAGGGATGTTTTTGGTATCAGCTATCAGCTTGGTGATGCCGTTATTCGGCAGACGAAACATGGCATAGCTGTGCAGATAACCTTGCTGCACAATGGGTGCGCCTAGCCATGCCACTGACTTGCCTTGCTCTTGGGCAAAATCTGAGATAATAACCGGCGTAAAGTCTTCGTTCGTTTTACGTTTTTCAGTGACCAGATTTCTTAGTTTGGTAAAAGTGTGTCCTAAATTAGCATCTTTATATTTGCCAGTTAGCAAGTTAGTGCCGAAATTGTCATATTTAAACGTCGAGTAAGTGACGTTTCCTTCTCGATCGACCAATAAGATATCATCGAAATCAGAGCGTTTGAGCAGTTCCAGATAAGCCCAGTGATAGCGCTTATGAAGCAAGCGGTAGCGTTCTGTACCATTAAAAAGGCTAGACTGAGGCAAAATAGAGGTTTTGATTTGATCGCCCGAACCTTGGATATAGCGCTTTTGTGCGTACTCGCGTGCCTGTTCAATATCAAGGCCTAAGCTGCCAAATGCGTTGACCAAGCCGTAGAATCGACCACCACTCGCATACGCTAACTCTGAGCGTACAAACCCCATGACTTCCGACTCTTTCGCGTATAGGTAGTCAACGACTTGCTGCTGCTTGCTATCGCGAACAGAAACCAAATGCAATGTGCTCTGCTCTTGTAAGTCAGTGGTGTGTGACTGCAAGAAGAAGATAGCGATAACGGTAAGAGGCGTGATACTTAAGACCAGAAATGCCAGCATCAGAGTGCTTTGAAGACGCTTAAATTTCTGTTTCCGATACAACTTAAACATGATCTAACTAGAGTTTCCAAGAGTTCGGCTTAAAGGTTGGGGCCTAAAAACCTGTAAGCGGGATAAAAACGTTATTTTCCTATAGTGACAAAATTAACGAGTTTTTTTACTTTGACAAGTAAGTTGCAAGGAAAGCGTGGAGAAAAGCGCAGTTTTTACTTTGGCAGGGGAGATGTTGCCCAATCCTTGGCAAGAATTGGGCAAGTCGACTACTTATTAGCGTGATAAATCGCGAATTTATTGGTCTTATTTAGCGTCTCGCAATTACTGAAGGCTTGCTCAATAATCGGCTGATATTTAAGAAAACTATTAGCAACGATAAATAGTTGTCCCTGTGGGTTTAGATACTGTGGTGCTTTTGCCAACAGCGTCTCCGTTGCGCTGTAGCTAGTATCGAGGCCAGCATGGAAAGGAGGATTACTGATAATGAAGTTGTAATCCTTGCTGGTATCCGAATAAACATCAGAGGCAAACACACGACCAGTCAAACCGTTAGCTTCGAGTGTGGCTTGGCTAGACGCGACCGCGAGTGCGCTGATATCACACATTTCTAGCTCGATGTCTGGATTAAGGAGCGCCATCACGCTGCCGATGACGCCCGCTCCACAGCCAAAGTCTAAAACCTTGCCAGTCAGATCGGGTAGGGTATCGAGCAGCAGTTTACTGCCAATATCAAACTCTCCGTGACTGAACACGCCCGGTAAGCTTTTAATGGTCAGAGTGCGCTCTTTGTAGCTAACCTGATAGGTCTTATACCATTCATCTAGTTGGAAAGCTGCGGGTGTCTGAGTACATTGCCCCCAGTAGAAAGAACAACGGCGTGCGGAGTCGTATTTGGTAATCGGGCCATAGTCCTTAAACATTTTCTCAATGCTTTTAATACCAGAGCGATTCTCACCCACAACCACGATTTCAGTTCCGGTTCCTAGTTTGGACATCAACATGGCCAGCAGATACTCGGCTTCAGCTTTCGCTTTTGGCCAGTAGAGCAGGACCAAATCTGCCTGAGTTTGTTGTGTGAACTCTGCACCAAAGACACGGGTAATTTGCGAATAGGATTCAAGCTGACGATGATAACCATAGTTGGTGGTAAATACTGTTACAGACTGACAGTGTTTCACCAGTTCAACAGGAAATAGGTCTTCAGCTTCACCAGCAACAAGAACGTGTTTACCTTCGAAGTAAGCAAGTTGTCGCTCGGCAATTTGACTTGGCGCGATATAGGCAGACATAGAGCACTCAGTAGAAAAAAATGAGGGGGGATTTTCGCACAATCCTCCCTCATCTTGAAGTATTAAACCGTTTTGCTGTTTAGCTGCGATCTTGTTGATCTAAGAAGCCTTGAAACTCCTCTTCATAGATATTGAACAATACCATGGTCACAGCAAAGATGATCGGGCCGTAGATTAGGCCAATTAAGCCAAATAAGTGTAGACCACCTAACAAAGAGAAGAAGATCATTAGCGTGTTCATTCCAGCGCTACCTTGCATTAGGAATGGACGGAGCAAGTTGTCTATCGAACCTACCACAGCTACGCTCCAAACGGTCAGGAAGATAGCCCACGTAGTATCCCCTATGAGGAAGAGGTAGATTGCTGCTGGGATCCAAATGAGCGCAGTACCAACAACCGGAATAAATGAAGCAAAGCCCATCATGGTTCCCCAGAATAGACCTGGGAATCCGGCGAGCCACATACCGAGTCCACCCGCGATACCTTGAGCAATTGCAGTCAGGAATGAACCCATGACGGCAGACTTCGCCACCTGCTCAACTTCATCCAGTAGTTTATCTTCTTGGCTGCGTGACAAAGGAAGGATATGGCGGATAGCACTGATGATCTTATCGTGATCTCGAAGTAAGAAAAATAGCACGAATAACATCAGGAAAAAGTCCATTAGGAAGTTAGTCGCATCACCTAAAATTTTCGCGCTGATACCGACCAGATTACTGCCAAAACTCGTGGCAAACTGAGCGACTTTCTGAGCAATCTCTTGAGGCTCTACCTTATCGAAAGGTAAGTAAGTGTTGGCTAAAGACAAACCTTTCACAACCCAAGGGTGTTCGAAGAGTGTTTGGATGCCCCCTTGAGTGACCCATTGATAAACGTTTTGAGAAAATGCAGAGCCTTGCTGAACGATAGCAGCAAAAACAAACAACAGTGGGACGACAATGATAAAGGTCAACACAATACAGGAGAGCAGAGAAACAACATTTTTATGATTTGGCAGTTTGCTCTCAATCCAATCATGAATAGGGAACATCAACAGCGAAATGATAAACGCCATTACGATCGAATTGATGTAAGGCTCTACCAATAAAAAACACGCGAACGCTGCAGCCAACAGGGCTATCACTAGTACCCAGTGACTGGAGGTGATTTTAATTTTATCTGACACAATCTTGTCCAATTGTTTGACGATGTATCAGTATAATGGCTTTAAAACAGGCAGTTATCAATCAAGAATCAGATTTGTATCAGAGGTGAGTCAAAACATGGGATGCTGTAATAATGACAAAGGCTGCAAGTCAGCATCAAAAAGCAAACCTTCTATACCTTGGTTTGCCTTGTTAATGGCAGGATTGGTTTTGTTAGTCTTGTTTAACTGGCAATAAAAAAGGCTGCTCAATGCAGCCTTTTCCATATGCAGTAGAGGTTAAGCTTGTTGTGCGATGATAGCAAAACAGCGATCTGCCGCTTCCAGCGTTGCTTCAATTTCTTTGCTGCCGTGTGCCAGAGAAGTAAAGCTCGCTTCGAAAGCCGATGGCGCAAGATAAACGCCGTGATCCAGCATCAGGTGGAAGAAACGTTTGAAGCGCTCGATGTCGCACTTAGTCACGTCTTCGTAGCTGGTGATGCTTTCTTGATCGGTAAAGAAGAAACCGAACATGCCGCCAACTTGATTGACGACAAGAGGGATACCGTGGTTGTCTGCTAGTTGCTTAAAGCCATCTGCTAGCTGTTTAGTTTTAGAAGCAAGGCGCTTTTCGTTACCTTCTTGTTTGAGTAGGTTCAGACAAGCGAAACCTGCCGCCATCGCTACAGGGTTACCTGATAGAGTACCCGCTTGGTAAACAGGGCCTGTAGGTGCAATGTACTGCATCACTTCTTTGCGACCACCGAACGCACCCACTGGCATACCACCACCAATAACTTTACCTAGTGTTGTTAGGTCTGGTTTGATGTTGTAGTAAGCCTGAGCACCACCTAGAGCCACGCGGAAACCTGTCATTACTTCATCAAAAATCAGCAGCGCGCCTTCTTCATCACAGATTTGACGTAGCCCCTCATGGAAACCTTCCACTGGCGGAATACAGTTCATGTTGCCAGCAACAGGTTCAACGATAATACATGCGATTTCACCTTTGTTTGCCGCAAAGAGTTCGCGCACTGAGTCTAGATCGTTAAATGTTGCCGTTAGTGTGTGCTTGGCGAAATCCGCTGGAACACCTGGTGAACTTGGTTGACCAAGCGTCAGAGCACCCGACCCCGCTTTAACTAGCAGGCTGTCTGCATGACCATGGTAACAACCTTCAAATTTCATGATTTTGTCACGACCTGTGTAACCACGAGCAAGACGAATTGCGCTCATGGTTGCTTCAGTGCCTGAACTCACCATACGAATCTGTTCCATCGATGGGACAAGTTCTGAAACCAGTTCAGCCATCGCAATTTCCATTTCGGTTGGTGCGCCAAAGCTCAAGCCACGCTGCGCTGCGTCAATAACCGCTTCACGAATTACCGCGTGGTTGTGACCAAGAATCATCGGACCCCAAGAACCCACATAATCAATGTACGCTTTGCCGTCAGCATCAAAAATCAACGGGCCGTCAGCTCGTTCAACGAAAATCGGTGCGCCACCAACGCCGTTAAAAGCACGTACAGGAGAGTTCACGCCACCAGGAATGGTTTGCTGTGCTTTCTCAAATAGATCTGCGGATTTGGTCATGGGATATCCTCTTTTGATTGCTCGGACCAATTTGGCACGCATTGTACCTGTCGATTCCCATACAATAAAACGCTTTGCTGCACATTCTGCGTACTTTCACAGCAAATAAAGAAGAATTGGTATAAAAAGTTGCTTCAAAAGTGGTGAATACTTGAACGCTTCACTCAGGTATTAGATAATCCCCCTAATATTAAAAGATGAAGTTCCAGAAAGTTCAGTCATTCTGGAGCCAAACGACTGAGAGAGATCATCGTGAGCGAAGTAAATATTCCACTAACATTTTCAGATGCAGCGGCTCAGCGAGTAGGTGCATTGATTGCTGAAGAAGAGAACCCGAACCTGAAACTGCGAGTTTACATTACTGGTGGTGGTTGCAGTGGTTTCCAATATGGTTTCACTTTTGACGAGAACGTGAATGAAGGAGACACAACCATTGTCAACAGTGGTGTGACTTTGGTGGTTGACCCTATGAGCCTTCAATATTTAGTGGGTGGCCAAGTGGATTACACTGAAGGGCTTGAGGGCTCGCGTTTCTTTGTGAATAACCCAAATGCGACCACAACATGTGGCTGCGGTGCTTCATTCAGCGTTTAAATATCTCTTTCTAGGCTGCAGTCCCTCTGCAGCCTATTGCCTATCTACTACTGGCTTTTCCTTCCTTATTTATCCAGAAACTGAGACCCCAGATAAATAGTTATCAATGTCATTTTATTTTTAGATGGTTAATTTATATCCTAATTGATACATTCGCAGTAGAACACTGTGAATTGCTATATCCACAACGTGTAGCCGTAAATCGCTGCTGTTGTTTGTTTTGGATGTGATATAGAAATAATAAGGATAGTTATGGCTAGTATTTCTCCTCTGCGTTTTCTTGCGGTTAGACCTTATCTTGTGTCACTGATATTGGTCTTACTCC
Source organism: Vibrio sp. TRT 29B02 (assembly GCF_050113655.1). Lineage (NCBI taxonomy): Bacteria > Pseudomonadati > Pseudomonadota > Gammaproteobacteria > Vibrionales > Vibrionaceae > Vibrio > Vibrio sp. TRT 29B02. Next base: position 81,776 of record NZ_JBNJOJ010000007.1, on the reverse strand, counting down.
TCTCTCTTTGGTTAGGGGTAGGAATGTTGAAAGCACAAGACACCGCGCCTCACCGAGAGACTGAAGACATTCCATTAGCCAAAGTTCAGTTCACCTCCTTTGTTGCCGAATCCACACACAAAACCATTGAGCTTTACGGACGGACTGCGCCGAATAAAAAGGCCAGACTCGGGGCAGAAGTTGCCGGCAAAATTGTCCAGTTAAAGGTAAACAAGGGTGAAAGTGTTAAGCAGGGGCAGGTGATTGCGCTGATTGATAAGGGCGATTTAGAGAGTCAGTTGCAGCGTGCCGAAGCCATGCTCAAAGTGAAAGAGAAGGAATATAAAGCCGCCCAGTCTCTCAAAAGTAAAGGCTTGCAAGGTGAGGTCGCATTTACTACTGCTCAGGCCGGTTTAGTCGAAGCGAAAGCGATGGTGAGCAATGCTCAAATCGCTTTGCGTAATACCTCGGTAAAAGCCCCGTTTACAGGCGTAGTGGATCACCTGTTTATTGAAACGGGTGATTTTGTTGGAGTAGGTGATCCTGTCGCGACATTACTCGATTTAAGCAAGATAGTGATTGAAGCAGACGTGAGTGAGCGACACATTCAAGCGTTAGAGCTTAATCAACAAGCGAGTGTTCGTTTTATTAATGGTGACCAAACCATGGGGGCGGTGCGTTACATATCACGAGTCTCCTCTCCTGCAACCAATACTTTCCCAATTGAAATTGAACTGGCAAACCCTGGGCAGAAAATCCCTGCGGGTGTCAGTGCTGAAGTGAAACTCAACCTTCAAGACCAGTTGGCAATTAAAATTACCCCTGCAATGCTGGCTTTGGATGAAATGGGCAACTTAGGTGTCAAAACACTGGTCGCTAATCAGGTTAAATTTGTGCCAATAAAGCTGGTTAAAGCGGAACAGGATGGGGTTTGGTTGACGGGACTCGGTGAGCAAGTCGATATCATCACTACCGGGCAGGGATTTGTGCGCGATGGTGATAGTGTCATTGCGATTGAGCAAAGCAGATAGGAGCCGACACTATGTATGCATTGATTGATGCGGCTCTATCTCGCACTAGAACCATGATGGTGCTTCTGGTTTTTATTCTATTCGCCGGTGCGGGAACGTATATCACCATTCCTAAAGAATCTAGCCCTGACATTACAATTCCGATTATTTATGTGTCGGTAGGCCATCAGGGTATATCGCCATCAGACGCCGAACGATTGCTTGTTCGCCCGATTGAGCAAGAATTGAGAACCATTGAAGGGGTCAAAGAGATGACCTCTACCGCTTCTGAAGGTCATGCCTCAGTCATGCTTGAGTTCAGTGTTGGTGTCGACCTGAACAAAGCGATGGCTGATGTGCGTGAAGCGGTTGATTTGGCAAAACCCAAATTACCCAGCGACAGCGATGAACCGACGGTCAATGAAGTGACTTTAGCGTCGGAGGAACCTGCGCTTTCAATCGTACTTTACGGTACGGTACCTGAGCGGACCATTGTGCAGATAGCGCGTCAGTTAAGAGATAAGCTGGAAAGTTACCGCCAAATCCTAGAAGTGGATATTGCAGGTGATCGCGAGGATATTGTTGAGATCATTGTTGATCCACTACTGATGGAAAGTTATGGCTTAGATCAGGGGGATATCTACAACCTGATCGCACTAAATAACAGAGTGGTTGCCGCAGGTTTCGTTGATACCGGGTATGGGCGCTTTTCGGTTAAGGTTCCTTCGGTCTTCGATTCGCTGAAAGATGTGCTTGAATTACCTGTAAAGGTTGATGGTAAGCAGGTCATTACCTTTGGTGATGTGGCAACCGTTAGACGGGCATTCCGAGATCCAGAAAGCTACGCACGGCTAGATGGAAAATCTGCCGTTGTACTGGATGCGAAGAAACGCGCTGGCGAGAATATCATCGAGACTGTTGCGTTAATAAAAGCGGTGTTGGCAGAAGCTCAAACGCGTCCAGATTGGCCGAATAACCTGATGGTCAAATACACTTGGGATCAGTCTAAAGATGTTGAGATGATGCTCAGCGATCTACAGAACAATATCTTGTCAGCGATCATTCTGGTTGTGATTGTCATCATTGCCATTCTTGGTGTTCGTACTGCCTTGTTGGTGGGCATTTCGATTCCAGGCTCATTCTTAACCGGTTTGCTGGTTCTGTCTGTTTTTGGTCTAACCATCAATATTGTCGTGCTCTTTTCACTGATTATGGCGGTAGGTATGTTGGTTGATGGCGCTATCGTTGTAACTGAATTTGCCGATCGACGTATGCAAGAAGGCACGCCTAGAAGGGAAGCTTATCGTGATGCCGCCAAGCGAATGGCATGGCCGATTACCGCCTCCACGGCGACCACACTAGCGGCTTTTGCTCCTTTGCTTTTCTGGCCAGACGTCACGGGCGAATTTATGAAGTATTTGCCGCTGACTCTCATTGCTACTTTGAGCGCATCACTAGCGATGGCACTACTATTGGTGCCTGTTTTAGGCAGTTTAATAGGACGACCTCAGCATGTTACTAAGGCGCAACGAGAGAAAATGGTTGCGCTACATGATGGCGATTTTTCTAAGGCAACGGGGATCACTAAGCTCTACTTCCATACCTTAGACATTGCGATAAAGCACCCGTTCAAAATCCTCATTAGCGCTATTTTGCTTGCGATTGGCGTTGGTTTTACCTACGCCAAAGCAGGTTTGGGGGCGGAGTTTTTCCCCGAGGTAGATCCACCATTTTTCACGGTTAAAGTTCGATCTTATGGTGATCTTTCCTTGGATGAGAAAGACGTGATTATTCGTGATATTGAAGCGGTAATGCTCAATCATGATGAGTTTGAGAGTGTTTACACTCGCACTGGTGGTGATGATGAAATTGGTCAGATTCAGATTACTCCTGTTGATTGGCAGTATCGCCGTAAGGTCAAAGAGATAATTGAGGAACTCAAGCTCCAAACGGATGGTTATGCGGGTGTCGAAATTGAGTATAAATTCCCTGATGCTGGTCCACCGGTTGAACATGATCTGGTGATAGAATTATCGGCTCGGATCCCTACTGAATTGGACGCGGCGGCTAAAAAAGTTAGGCAGTGGGCTGACAATTATCCGGCTTTTACCAATCTCAGTGATACGTCAAGTAAAGACGGCATAGATTGGCAGATCGACATTCGTCGTGATGACGCATCTCGTTTTGCTGCCGATGCGACTTTAGTTGGCAATACCGTCCAGTTTGTGACGAATGGTCTGAAAATCGGTGATTATCTGCCTGATGATGCCAATGAAGAAGTCGACATTTTAGTTCGTTATCCGCAGGACAAGCGCGACATAGGTCGTTTTGATCAGCTTCGAGTCAAAACTCAAGCTGGCTTAGTTCCTATCACTAACTTTGCGACTATCGTCCCTGAGCACAAACAAGACACGATACGACGCATTGATGGGCATCGGGTCACCAATATTATGGCGGATATGAAAGAGGGTTATAACTTGGCTCTCGAGTTGCCCAAAATAAATCAAGCGGTCGCTGATCTTGGTTTACCTGATGGTGTTGAGTTTAAAATTCGTGGGCAGAATGAAGAGCAAGAAAACTCTTCTGCGTTTCTACAAAATGCCTTTCTTGTGGCATTGGTGGTGATGGCGCTTATTCTGATTACTCAGTTCAATAGTTTCTATCAGGCATTGTTAATTTTAAGTGCTGTACTATTTTCAACCGTTGGGGTGTTTGTTGGCTTGCTAATATTCCAGAAGCCATTCGGTATCATTATGTCTGGGATAGGGGTTATTGCGTTGGCTGGCATTGTGGTCAACAACAATATTGTTTTAATCGATACCTATAACCAACTGCGTCATCGTGGCTTAGATAAGCGAGAAGCAATACTGCGAACTGGAGTTCAACGTTTGCGACCGGTGATGCTGACGACGGTAACGACGATTCTTGGCTTACTGCCGATGGTACTGGAAATGAACATCGACCTGATCAACCAAAAAATTGAATTTGGTGCACCCAGTACCCAGTGGTGGTCGCAACTCGCCACGGCGGTTGCTGGTGGCCTAGCGTTTGCCACTGTGCTCACTCTAGTATTGACTCCGTGTCTATTAATGCTGGGCAAAGAGCATAAAGTGGAAGAGCAGGGTAATAGAGTTATTGAAGCCGATTAATGACAAAGGCCCGGATTATCCGGGCCTTTGACTTATGGTGTAGCAAGTAACTCACCGTAGCGATTCAGTTTATCTAATCTGATCTTGGCGTTGGCAATGAAGGTCGCCTTGTCTGAACCTGTGAGTGATTTAGACTGTGGCAATTTGACCGTTCTGGCGTTTTTGTGGACGCCATTAACTAGAAACTCATAGTGTAGGTGTGGACCAGTGACACGACCTGTGCCTCCAAGGGTGCCGATTGTCTGGCCTTGCTTAACCCTCTGGCCGGTTTTCACGGTACGTTTTGTTAAGTGGAGATACTTAGTGATGTAAGTATTGCTGTGCTTAATAAAGACGTAGTTGCCGTTGAACTGGTTGTAGCTAGATTTTTGCACAATACCGTCACCCGCAGCCCAAATAGGCGTTCCGACAGGTGCCGCATAGTCTGTTCCTCGGTGGGCAACGACTTTGCCCGTCACTGGATGGCGTCGAGTCGGGTTAAAGTTAGATGTCACACGACGGAAATCTAGGGGAGAGCGCAAGAATGCCTTCTTCATTGCACGGCCATTTTCGTCATAGTAGTTGCCCGTTTTGTCATCCAAAATGGCTTTGAATGTATCCCCTTGGTTGGTAAATACCGCTGCAATGATCTTTCCTCTTCCGACGACTTCTCCTTCAACCACCTTCTCTTGATAGAGAATCTTAAAGTTGTCACCACTACGAATATCCAACGCAAAGTCGATATCCCAGCCAAAAATACCGGCTAACTCCATAATTTGGTTTGCGGTTAAACCGGCATTGACGCCTGCATTCCAGAAGTTTGAGGTGATATTCGCTTCAGCGTAGTTGTATTGGTAAAACAGTTCTTTTTTGTCGAATGACGATCGATAACCTGCTTCGGATTTAGTCACTAGAAAGCTCTCATAAGGGCTGAGAGTTCGTTTAATCTGTATCAACTCATTGTCGGCGTCAAAGCCCAGTTCGAAGGTGTCTCCCGGTCTCACTCGAGTCAGTTGCGTCTCAATGTCTTTATTGGTCGAGGTCAGTTGATAAAGCAAACGAGATGATAGCCCAGCACGTTGAAACAGCAGAGCCATACTGTCACCAGATCCAATGGTGTGTTTTTCCCAACGTAAAACGGCAAGTGGGGAAATGGACTCTTGCTGAGTAAGTTGATCGATATTCAGCGTTAAAGGGTAAGCTTTACCCACTTGATAGTTGCTCTCTTCCTGGCGGAGATCGTTAGGGGTAGGCAGAAATAGCGCGATGACAATAAAGGCGCTGAAAAAGGCGATAAGGGCTCGATGAATCCAAGGTAGTCGAGCAAAAAGAGACAACATCGTATGTCCGTTCTAAAAAATTCAGTAAAAAAGCTCAGCTGTTTAGTCTAACTGGTTTCAAAAAGCATCGCTATTCAAGTAAGATGGCAAACTAACAAATTTTTGCCAAATCTGTGGGAGTGAACAAGAATGGCGAGCATTGAAGCTGCACTAGCGGAGATTAAGCGCGGTGTTGATGAACTGATTCCAGAAGAAGAACTGATTGCTAAGTTGAAAGAGGGGCGTCCTCTTCGCATCAAACTGGGTGCCGATCCAACGGCTCCTGATATCCACCTAGGCCACACAGTTATTTTGAACAAGCTACGTGCGTTCCAAGAACTTGGTCATGATGTGACGTTCTTAATCGGTGATTTCACTGGTATGGTTGGTGACCCAACAGGTAAGAACACAACTCGCCCACCTCTAACTCGCGAAGACGTACTGCGTAACGCAGAAACGTATAAAGAGCAGGTGTTTAAGATTCTTGATCCAGCGAAAACTAAGATTCAATTTAACTCTGAATGGCTTTCTGAGCTAGGTGCAGAGGGTATGATTCGCCTTGCTGCAAATCAAACGGTTGCTCGTATGCTGGAACGTGATGATTTTAAAAAGCGTTACACTGGTGGTCAGCCAATTGCTATTCATGAGTTTATGTATCCACTCCTACAAGGTTATGACTCAGTAGCAATGGAAACTGACGTTGAACTTGGTGGTACTGACCAGAAGTTCAACTTGCTGATGGGTCGTGAGCTGCAAAAAGCACACGGTCAGAAGCCGCAGGTTGTTTTAACTATGCCTCTTCTTGTTGGTCTAGACGGCGAGAAGAAAATGTCTAAGTCTGCGCACAACTACATCGGTATTAGCGAAGCACCAAGTGAGATGTTCGGTAAGATCATGTCGATTTCTGATGAATTGATGTGGAACTACTACGAGCTGCTCTCTTTCCGTCCGCTTGAAGAAATCAACGAACTGAAAGCGGGTGTTGAAGCGGGTAAAAACCCACGTGATGTGAAAGTTGCTCTGGCAAAAGAGATCATCGCTCGCTTCCATAGCCAAGAAGATGCAGATGCGGCTGAGCAAGAGTTCGTTAACCGTTTTGCGAAAAACCAAATTCCTGATGAGATGCCAGAGTTTGAGTTTGAAGCTGGCCTGCCAGTGAGCAACTTACTGAAAGAAGCGGCATTGTGCGCTTCAACTTCAGAAGCAATGCGTATGGTTAAGCAAGGTGCGGCTAAGATGGATGGCGAAAAAGTGGCAGACGCCAAGTTTACACCTGAAGCAGGAACTTACGTGTTCCAAGTTGGTAAGCGTAAGTTCGCTCGCGTGACAATTAAATAGTCACTGCCTGAAATTATCGTGAATTAAAGCGCCTTATTAGGCGCTTTTTTTATGTTTGTTATCAAACTTATAGCCTGCTCAAATGTTATGCGTTTTTGTTTAAAAATGACTGATTTTCTTTGATGACTCTGGTACTATGCGCACGCTGCCAGTATGGCAGCTTATTCGGAGACTTTTATGAACAATATCGACCATCCTCCTAGTATGAGAGGGGAAAAATAAACCGCTTCGGTATTGTCGTCTCACGCCTCTACCTAAGTGGTAGAGCATCCTTTCTATTGAACTGTATCCTCACGTTTTTCTCCTCTAAATTCTAGAATCAACACAGTATCTCTCTAGCTTCTTTGGGCTGGCGAGACGGCGTCTTGTGCTTGTACACCACTGTGTTTGATGGTCGTTACCTACTGCCAATCGGGAGATTCGCCATGACGGTAATGAGCAATACTTACATTGAAAATACACCGCACTTTTCTCGTGAAGAGATCGGTGCAGCTCGCAAGGCATTTCTGCAATACGAGCAACAGCAGCAGGTGCACCTATTGACGGTGATGCCTGTTGAAGAAGCGGTCGCTATCTTGCATCACTGTTCTATCGGTTATGTACAGGGATTGATATCGGCTTTAGAGGTTGAAGGACATGACAAGTTGGCACGTCATTACGCGCATCAACTTGGTTTTATCCATTCAGAAGTTGAAACATCAAGCAGTTACCTTGATACCTCCGTCGCTGGGCATGTAAAGCAGCGTATCGGTTGGATTATTGCTCTGGCTTTGCTAGGAATCGTTTCAGGGTTAATTATCGCCCAGTACGAAGATACCTTAAGTCAGTTGGTATTACTGGCTATTTATATGCCAGTCATAGCAGCGGCTGGAGGTAATACTGGGACACAGGCTGCAACGTTAGTGATTCGTGCGTTAGCCACGGGAGAACTAAGAAAGCGTCAGTGGTTAGCGGTGTTTTGGAAAGAAAGCCGAGTGGCGCTCTGTTTAGCATTAGCGATCTCGCTGGTAATTGTCGGTCGAATTGTTCTTTTCAGCGACCCTATGAGTGCCGGTGGGTTCGAGATCAATACCATTGCGTTGGCGATTGCTGTCGCACTGTTTATTCAAGTGACACTATCAACGACTTTAGGTGGTTTACTACCGATCCTTGCCAGAGCATCTAAACTGGACCCAGCGGTCTTGGTGAGTCCAGTTCTTGCCTCAATTGTTGATATCTCGGGGATGTGGATCTACTTCACTGTCGTGAACTACTTTTTGGGCATTGCCTGACTAAATTTCACCACATCTTGATAAAACAAGGTTTCAAACTTAGTGATAGGAGCGACGGTCGGTTGAGCGTCGCTCTTCGTTTTTGGTGGATGATAGTCAGCGACAAACTGAACAAACAAGGTGCTAGGCTTACCGTTATTATCTAAACCGTAACCCGCCATATTGTAGCTTCCGTAAAGGGATCCACTCTTGGCAATTAACTCTCCTTTGATCGGTTCCTGGCGCATACTTCGGCGATATTTTAGCGTGCCGTTAGTTCCTGCCTTTGGCATTAAGTCGATCAATCCCAGTTGATCATCATGTTTCCAGATATAACGTAAAACGGCGGCCATATTTTGGCTGGTAAAGCGATTGTTACGTGATAAGCCTGAGCCGTCTGCCATTGGCGTTTGTTGTAAGTCGATGCCGGTTTTAGCGAAGAGGATCTGTTTGATTGCTTCAGTCCCATTACCAAAACTGCCTGACTGAACAAAGAACTTGCTACCAAGAGTCTTCGTTAGGTTATCGGCAATCAGGTTATCTGACTGTTTGAGCATTGTTTCGAGCAATTCAGGGAGTGGAGAAGATTGATGGCTTGCTAACGTTTGACCTTGTCGCTGAGGTACGCCCACTTTGATGTTACCAATAAGTTCAATGTTTAGCTGACTGAGCAATGTATGGAGTATACGCTGCGTGTAAAGAGCTGGATCTTGAACGGCAAATTTGAGCGGTAGAGGTTGGCTACGGCTTTGTAGGCACCCTTGTAACTGATAGTGGTTGTCTGGTGATGAGAGCAGCTCTAAATCGCACTGAGTGCTCTCTTGTTCAGCTTTAGAAACGGTTTTTGCTAGTGTGGTGACATAAATAGGTTGATGCTCGGGTACATAGACGCGAGTTTTGCCGTCTTGCTGAGTGTATATAGAAGCCTGAACACAATTTCCGTCAAGTGAGATGGCGCTCGCTGGTGCGCTATAGCAAACGCCAAGAATGTCCCAAGGCCAGCCAACCGCACGTTCGTAACCTGTAAAAGCACTATTATCTAACCACAGGTCACCTTCGATTCGCTTTATGCCTTTGCTACGAGCCTGAGATAAGAGTTGTTTTAGATTATCTGTGGTAAAGGTTGGATCGCCACTAAAACGAATCACAACATCCTTACCCGCCTGTTCTATTGTGGTGTGGTAGCGAAACTGATCACCTAACTCGAGTTTTGCCGCAAGAGCGGTCACTATTTTTAATGTGCTGGCTGGTGGAAACAGTTGATCTTGGTTCGCTGAACCTTGGTAGCTCTCTTGACTCTGTAAGCTCTCGACGCGCAATGCCGCTCGGCTACCTGAAGGTAATTCGTTTAATGGCGCATAAGCCGATACTTGCAAAGGAAATAGACCTAAAACCCATAGTAGGGATGAGAAAAAAATTGAGCGTTGCATAGTAATGGGTATCGCAAGTCGTGAGCCAGAAGAAGAGTATAGCGAGTAAAAAAAACGCCCGCTATAGAGCGGGCGTCTTAGATTCTTGACTTAAGGTCAGGAAATTAGAAGTCGTAACGTAGACCGATAGCTAGCTCATCTTCTGCATCAGCTTTAGATGCTGTGCCATTTACTAAAGAATTACCGCCAATCTTGTCACCTTCACTGATTAGGTTGAAGTTGTACGAGATGTAAGTACGGAAGTTAGGCTTGAAGTAGTATGTAGCGTCGATTGCAACGTTATCAGCAGAAGTTTCATTGTTAGTTTCTGCATTGTTGTACGTTGCTGTGAATACTGTTTTCTCTAGAGTGTACGCAGTAGCAAATTCGTAACCAGTGTAATCTACAGAGCGGCGAACGTTTTCTGCGGCTTTTTCACCATCAGTAAATGTACCAGCAACGTAGAAATCGCTGATGCGGTAAGATGCTGCAAGCATGTATTCATTTTCTAGATCTTGGTCAGCGTAACCAGCACCTAGTTTAAGGCCAGTATCGCCAAGAGCGTAGACTGCAGATAGAGAGTAACCGTCTGCTTTGTTGTCTGAGTAGCCACCGTCAGTAGCGTCAGTGCGGTCAGCAAAGCGGTAGCTCGCTTTAACACCTAGGTCAGCAAATTGGCCTTTGTAAGAAACCATATTGTCTGTACGGTCAGCAACGGCAATTTTGTCTGCTGCAGAGTTACCGTGGTAAGACATGATATCGGTAAAGTCAGTGATTACACCTAGCGCACCGTCGTTTTTACCGTAAGTTACTTCACCGAAGTCACCGCCGATACCAGCATATACATAACGGTTATCTAGAGAGTCAATAGTAACTTCTTTACCGTTAGCATCAACGATTGTTTCTGGGTTAGTTACAAACTCACCTTCATAGAAACCAACACCGTATAGGCCGTCAGTGATCTGAGTTTTACCTAGGAAGTTTAGACGTACGCGAGAGTTGTCTTGTGCTTTGCCATCTTTAAGAGAAAGACGCGCTTCAGCACGACCGCCGATCTCTAGAGAGTTGCCGTTTGAGCTGTATACTGAAGTACCGTCGATACCGCCAGCTTGTTTACCGTCAGCCGCTACTGCGCCAGTTGCCACTGCTGCAGCTGAAACTGCTAGAGCAATCAGAGTTTTGTTCATCTTATTAGTCCTAATTTACTGTCCATAAATAGTTGTTATGCGAGTGATGACTCACTTGAGTCAATCCTCTTACTATTACCGCAATGAATCAATGCTCATATGTAAGACTTCTGTCATAAATACGTAACGCTTTGTTTTCATGAAGCGAGTAATTGGTGAGCATTGTTGTACCGCTAAAGTTCCGTGAGTAGGTAGTAAAACAATATAAAACAGCTTTTCGAACAGTGTTTTATTTCAAGTTAAAAAATATCAAGGTGTTGATTTGTATTGTTTTTAATTGCTTGTTGAATTGCTTGTTAATAGGGAAAGTTTTAGTTTTTTTTATTAACTATCTGAATGGTTAAGTAATTTTATATGGCGAAAAATGCTACAAAATTTGAGTTAAAAGCGCACTGAAGGCAGGGATTCTTTTCACTAGTGGATTTAAGATGATTTAGTCTCGAAGTTTGTTTACACTAAGAGAAATTGATTAGTTAACTCACTACCTAATCCTGTGGATTGGGTAGTTTTGTTTTGTCCAAAGATTGCTTTGGAATGAGGTACATAATGGAAAAAGTCCCAATGACGTTGCGTGGCGAACAGAAGCTGCGTGAAGAATTAGAAAGACTATTGAAGCTTCGCCCAAAGATTTCTGAAGCGATTGCTGAAGCTCGTGAGCTTGGAGATCTTAAAGAAAACGCTGAGTACCATGCTGCACGTGAAGAGCAGGGTATCTGTGAGGCTCAGATTCGTGATATCGAATACAAACTGTCGGTCGCACAGGTAATCGATGTGACTAAGATGGACAATACTGGCAAGGTTATCTTCGGTTCGACGGTGACTTTGATCGATTGTGATACTGAAGCAGAGAAAACTTACCAAATCGTCGGTGAAGATGAAGCGGATATTAAAGCTGGTCGTATCTCTGTAAGTTCACCGATTGCACGCGGTTTGATTGGTAAGATGGAAGGTGACGAAGTCGTTATTTCTACACCAGGCGGCGACCGTGATTTCGAAATCGATAAAGTTGAATATATCTAAGTTCAGTGATGTGAGAGCATTTCTTTAGAACAGAGATAGCAAAAAGGTCGCAGTCGCGACCTTTTTTGATGTTGCTATTGGTTAGCCATTATTTACGTGGAAGCTCGATTTTGCGATCTTCAGTTTGACGGTACAGGATAAGAGTTTTACCAATTACTTGTACTTTTTCAGCGCCAGTTTCACGTACAATAGCATCAATGATAAGACCTTTAGTCTCACGGTCTTCAGAGGCTACTTTGATTTTGATTAGCTCATGGTGATTTAGAGCAATTTCAATTTCCGCCAGAACAGCTTCAGTAAGTCCATTTGCGCCCATAAGCACAACAGGTTTTAGACTGTGCGCTAGGCCTTTGAGATGCTGCTTTTGTTTAGTGCTTAGGTTCATTACGCGGCCAATTTTCTTTACTATAAGGGTTGAAAAATACCATTTTAACGCCATCTAACCGTGAAGACTATAATTTATTGGGTTAGTTGCTCCCTCTATCTGTTAGGTATCGAATGAGTAAACAAAAACATTCGGCCAGCTCGGGTCGCTGGTTGAAAGAACATTTTGACGATAAGTACGCCAACGAAGCGCGAAAAAAAGGCTATCGTTCACGCGCTTATTTCAAAATGGAAGAGATCCAAACCAAAGATAAATTACTAAAACCTGGTATGACTGTGGTCGATTTAGGTGCAGCACCCGGTGGGTGGTCGCAATATGCTGCTAAGATTGTAGGTGAGGAGGGGCAAATTATTGCTTGTGACCTGTTACCTATGGATCCTATTTCAGGGGTAAGCTTCCTCCAAGGTGACTTCCGTGAAGAAGCCGTACTAGAAGCTCTGCTGGACAGAATCCAACCATCAATGGTTGACGTTGTGATGTCTGACATGGCTCCGAATATTGCTGGTAATAACTCTGTGGACCAGCCAAGAGCAATGTATTTAGTTGAATTGGCTTTAGATATGTGTCGACAAGTTCTAGCCCCTAATGGTAGCTTTGTTGTAAAGGTTTTCCAGGGGGAAGGCTTCGATCAGTTTGTTAAAGAAGTCCGCGATACTTTTAAAGTCGTCAAAGTCAGAAAACCAGACTCATCGCGAGCTCGCTCACGAGAAGTCTTTGTTGTAGCCACTGGTTACAAAGGTTAACTATTTTGCCCCTTGCTGGGCAGGTTAACACTATAGCTACAGGTTATAAACTGTAGTACCCTACCTTTAATTACAATTAGTTATCGAGAGGCTTACACCTTGAGTGACATGGCAAAAAATTTAATTCTGTGGCTTGTTATCGCCGTCGTCTTGATGTCGGTTTTCCAGAGCTTTGGCCCTGGAGAAAGCAATGGCAGAGCGGTGGATTACACCACATTTGTACAGGAAGTTGGCCAAGGCCAGATTCAGGAAGCAACTTTTAAAGACGGTGAAATTTCTTTCACACGTCGTGGCGGCGGCGCGCGTTATGTTACTTACATGCCAGTCTACGACCAGAAGCTACTTGATGACCTAATTAATCAAAATGTGAAAGTACAAGGTACACCTCCAGAAGAGCAAAGCCTGCTAGGTACTATCTTCATTTCATGGTTCCCAATGATCTTACTGATTGGTGTATGGATTTTCTTCATGCGCCAGATGCAAGGCGGTGGCGGCAAAGGCGCGATGTCTTTCGGTAAGAGCAAAGCTCGAATGATGAGCGAAGAGCAAATCAAAACCACGTTTGGTGATGTCGCTGGCTGTGATGAAGCAAAAGAAGACGTCAAAGAACTGGTTGATTATCTTCGTGATCCAAGCCGCTTCCAAAAGCTAGGTGGTAAGATCCCGACGGGTGTTTTGATGGTTGGTCCTCCTGGTACTGGTAAAACCTTACTTGCTAAAGCGATTGCTGGTGAGGCCAAAGTTCCATTCTTTACTATTTCTGGTTCTGATTTCGTAGAAATGTTCGTTGGTGTGGGTGCATCGCGTGTACGTGACATGTTCGAACAAGCGAAGAAAGCTGCGCCGTGTATTATCTTTATCGATGAGATTGATGCAGTAGGCCGTCAACGTGGTGCTGGTGTTGGTGGTGGTCACGATGAGCGTGAACAGACACTAAACCAAATGCTGGTTGAAATGGATGGCTTTGAAGGCAACGAAGGTATTATCGTGATTGCGGCGACTAACCGTCCAGACGTACTAGACCCTGCACTTCTTCGCCCTGGCCGTTTTGACCGTCAGGTTGTCGTTGGTCTACCTGATGTACGTGGTCGTGAGCAGATCCTTAAAGTTCACATGCGTAAAGTTCCTCTTGCGGGTGACGTAGAGCCTTCTCTTATCGCACGTGGTACTCCAGGCTTCTCTGGTGCTGACCTTGCTAACCTTGTTAACGAAGCGGCTCTATTCGCAGCTCGTGGTAACAAACGCAATGTCTCAATGGTTGAGTTTGAACTGGCTAAAGACAAAATCATGATGGGTGCAGAGCGCCGTTCAATGGTGATGTCTGAAGAAACCAAAGAATCAACGGCTTATCACGAAGCGGGTCACGCAATTGTTGGTCGCTTGGTTCCTGAACACGACCCAGTGTACAAAGTTTCTATCATTCCACGTGGTCGTGCGCTTGGTGTCACTATGTACTTACCAGAACAAGATCGCGTAAGTATGTCGCGTCAACACTTGGAGTCAATGGTTTCAAGTCTGTACGGTGGTCGTTTGGCCGAAGAGCTGATCTACGGTGCCGATAAGGTGTCTACGGGTGCTTCTAACGATATCGAACGTGCGACTGATATCGCGCGTAAAATGGTCACGCAATGGGGCTTCTCCGAGAAACTTGGTCCACTTCTTTATGCAGAAGAAGAAGGCGAGGTGTTCCTAGGCCGCAGCGTTACTCAGACGAAACATATGTCTGACGATACCGCGAAACTCATTGATGACGAAGTCCGTAAGATCATTGACCGTAACTACGATCGAGCGCGTAAGATCCTTGAAGAAAACATGGATATTATGCATGCGATGAAAGACGCACTGATGAAGTACGAAACGATCGATGCTGGTCAGATTGATGATCTGATGGAGCGTAAGACAGAAATTCGTGAGCCTGCTGGTTGGGGAAGTAACGCTAATAGCAAGCAAGAAGATAAGTCTGAACCTGAAGAGAAAAGTGAAGCGCAAGATTCTGAAGTAAAAGCAGAAGAGCCGACGACTTCTCAAGAAACAGCATCAACAGAAGCAGCAGAGAAAAAAGACTCTGAGTAACTAAGCTTTTAAAAGAAACCCCGAGGCAACTCGGGGTTTTTGTATTTAAAGGTCAAGAGCCCAAGTATGATTCTGAAAGCAAACAATAAATCGCTGGACCTGTCACAACCACAGGTTATGGGAATTCTAAACGTCACCCCTGATTCCTTTTCTGACGGCGGTAGATACCACTCACTAGATAATGCGCTCGCTCAGGCGCAGCGAATGATTGAAGCTGGGGTAACCATCATCGATATCGGTGGTGAATCGACGCGCCCAGGTGCGCCTGATGTCGCGTTAGAAGAAGAGTTGCAACGTGTGATTCCGGTTATTCGAGCGATTAGAAAGCATCACGATGTCTGGATTTCTATCGATACCAGCAAAGCTGAAGTGATGCGCCAAGCGATTGAAGCTGGTGCGGATATCATTAATGATGTCCGTGCTTTACAAGAGCCAGGGGCGCTAGATGTCGCGGCTCAATCTGGGTTGCCAATTTGTCTTATGCATATGCAAGGTCAGCCACGGACGATGCAGTCGAATCCTCACTACGAAGATTTACTAAAAGAAGTGGGCGAGTTTTTGCAAGAGCGTATCGAAGCGTGTGAAAAGGTCGGTATCCAGCGTAGTCAGCTTATTCTTGACCCAGGTTTTGGTTTTGGCAAAACTTTACAGCACAACTATCATATGTTGGCGCATTTAGAACAGTTCCATCAATTTGGTTTGCCGATTCTCGCGGGAATGTCGCGTAAATCTATGCTGTTTAAGTTGCTTGATAAAGCACCTGATGAGTGTATTGCAGCCAGTGTCAGTTGCGCTACAATCGCAGCCATGAAAGGCGCACAAATCATCCGTGTCCACGATTTTGAACAAACGCTTGATGCTATGAAGATTGTCTCAATGGTTAGTCAAAACCACTGAGCAGAAAAATGATTATAAAAAGGATTCACTATGTCTGATAAGAGACGCTATTTTGGTACCGATGGTGTACGTGGCAAAGTTGGCCAATACCCGATTACACCAGACTTTGTCCTTAAACTCGGATGGGCTGCGGGCCGTGTACTGGCTAAACAGGGGACGAAGAAGGTCATTATTGGCAAAGATACACGTATTTCTGGCTATATGCTTGAATCTGCTTTAGAGGCGGGTTTAGCAGCGGCGGGACTGAAAGCAACCTTTACGGGCCCAATGCCAACGCCTGCTGTCGCATACCTGACGCAAACTTTCCGCGCAGAAGCGGGGATTGTGATTTCTGCATCTCACAACCCGTATTATGACAACGGTATTAAGTTTTTCTCTTCTGAAGGTACTAAGTTACCTGATGATATCGAGTTAGCGATTGAAGCCGAACTTGATAAAGATATCGAATGTGTTGAGTCAGCCCTGCTAGGTAAAGCTTCTCGTTTAAACGATGCTGCGGGCCGTTACATCGAGTTTTGTAAAAGCACCTTCCCATCAGAGTTAAGTTTGGCGGGTCTTAAAATCGTTGTCGATTGTGCTCATGGTGCAACTTACCATATTGCACCAGCAGTATTTAGCGAATTAGGTGCGGATGTTGTGGCGATGGGCATCGAACCAAACGGTACGAACATTAACCATGAAGTTGGTGCGACGGATGTACGTGCTCTGCAAAAGCGAGTTGTAGAGGAAGGTGCAGCACTTGGTCTGGCTTTTGATGGTGATGGCGATCGTATCATCATGGTTGACCATTTAGGCAATAAAGTGGATGGTGACCAAATCGCGTATATCATCGCTCGTGATGCCATGCGTCGTGGTGAGTTAAAGGGGGGTGTTGTTGGTACGCTAATGACTAACCTTGGTATGGAAAATGGTCTGAAACAACTGGGTATTCCATTTGTCCGCGCGGCTGTTGGTGATCGTTATGTGATGGAGCAACTTCTTGCAAAAGGGTGGAAAATCGGTGCAGAAAACTCTGGTCACGTTATCTTGTTGGACAAGGTAACGACGGGAGACGCTATTGTTGCGGCACTACAGGTTTTAGCGTCAGTTGTGGGCAGCGATATGTCGCTACATGACTTATCTCAGGGAATGACATTGTACCCTCAGGTACTGGAAAATGTTCGATTCCAAGGAGATTCTAATCCACTAGATGCTGATGCCGTCAAGCAAGCGACGGCTGAAGTTGAAGCTGAGCTAGGCGAAAAAGGTCGAGTCTTATTGCGTAAATCAGGCACAGAGCCTTTGATCAGAGTGATGGTTGAAGGCGAGGATGCACAACTGGTTCAATCTTCGGCACTTAAAATTGCCGCGGCAGTGAAAGCGAGCTTCTAACGGCAAATCCAATACAAAAACGCCACCGATATCGGTGGCGTTTGTTTATCGCAGGACGCTATTCTTCATCTTCTTCGGTACGCTTTTTACCCCAAACTTCGATCTTTGCTTTCTTACTGAGGCCGACTGCACTTAGAGTTGTACTTCCCCAGCTATCGTATGTCATCTCAAGTTTCTTAAACTTGGCATCTTTGCCGCCAGGCAGAGTCCAGACTCTGGTTGACATACCTTTGGTTAACGTGCCCATAGATTGAAGTTCTTTGCGACTACCATCAGACATAGTCACCACGATATTCTTTAAGTTAACGGTACCTTGGACCACTTTAATCTTTAGTTTGCTAAAGTTGCGCTGGCTGACGTACGCAAGGGGTTCTACGGTATCAGTTTCAGATTTGTAGTTGACCACTTTATCGCTGATCATTACCCAGTCATCGCTGCTTTGCGCGAAAGTTTGTGGAGCGATAAGGATAATCAGTGAGGAAAGCAAAAGGGTGATGAAATGTTTCATAGTGCCTCTTTGTTTTATGTTACGATTGCCTCGTTCAAACCAGTGACGAATCCTTATGCCACAACACGAGCTAGAGTATTTACAAGAAATGGGTATTCAGTGCTATGAGCTGACCCATCCAGAACGATTGCAAGGCTATCAAGCCCCTCGCATCGTTTTGCAAGAGTCTTGTCAACTTGTGCTGATCTCACCCCAATATCCGAAAAATGAGACAGCAATTATGTTTGAAAGGGTATTGAAAAGCATCAATCTAAACTTGGAACAAGCACAACACATCTTTCCTCACCAAGTGAGTCAGTTACCTGACCACCCGTTAGAGTGGGCTTGGTTTGCGGGCTGTGAAGTACAGCCTGATGTGCAAGGGAAGGTATTATCTTCTCCTTTGCTCAGTGATGTTGATGGTAATAACGATCAGCGCCGAGCGCTGTGGCAACAAATCTGTTCGTACAAATAGCCATGTTAAAAATCTCCCTATTACAGCTAGAACATTTAGATCAAGTTTGGAACATTGAACGTCAGGCACACTCTCATCCATGGTCAGAAAACATGGTTCGAGATATCAATAGTCGTGGTGGTTGCCACCATGTGTTGTGCGATGATAATCAGGTGATTGGCTATTTTTATGCGCAAAACATTGTAGGCGAAGTCACTTTGCTGAATATTGCCGTTTCTCCCGCTTATCAAGGGAAGGGATATGGCAAACAACTGATGCAAGCTTTTCTCGATATGTGCGAACAAGCACAGGCTGACAGCGCATGGTTAGAGGTAAGAGAAAGCAACCACAATGCTTTTGGTTTGTATGAGTCTATCGGGTTTAACGAAGTCGACCGTCGCCGGAATTACTACCCAACAGCATCAGGCAAAGAAGATGCAATTATCATGAGCTACATCTTCTTTTAGGCCCTGATTACTTTTGTACGGCTTTTACCGGAGTCGGCTCGTCGATTTGGTAGTGGTTTCTCTCGAAGCGCTCTGTCAGTTCTGCTACGGGGAGGGGTTTATCAAACAAATAGCCTTGAAACTGAGCACAGCCCAACTGTTTGAGCGCTTGTAACTCGTAAGCGTCTTCGACACCTTCTGCAATGACTTCCAGTTTTAATCTTTGAGCCGTCATGATGATGGTATCAACTATCGCTTGATCACTCTCATCTAAGTGTAGTTGGGTGACGAATGAGCGATCTATTTTAAGGACGTCGACGGATAGGTGTTTCAGGTAGCGCAGAGATGAGTAACCCGTACCAAAATCATCGATCGATGTCTTTAAGTTGTGCTCTTTAAGCTCCGTCATTTTTTGAATCGCAGCATCGACATTTTCTAGCAGCAAATTCTCGGTGATTTCCAACTCAATATGCTCACCACTGATGCCGGCTTGTGTCAGAGAGTCGACGATGTGTTCTACAAAGGAGTTTTGTGAAAACTGTAAAGGGCTGATATTGATGGCTAATCGGCGGAATGTCTCAGGCAGAATATTCTGCTTTTTCCAAGAGGCATACTGATAGCAAGCTTGTTCGATAATCCAGTTACCGATCTGCAATATTTGTCCAGTTTCTTCCGCTATCGGCATAAACACCCCTGGGGGCAACAACCCTTTTTCTGGGTGGTTCCAGCGGATCAACGCTTCGACACCAACGATATGGTGCTTTTCATCAACCTGTGGTTGGTAATAGAGCTCCAGTTGTCCTTTATTGATTGCTTCATGCAATCCTTTTTCGATTTCCAGAAACGACTCGACCTGTGCTTGCATCTCTGGTTCGTAAAACATGTATTTGTTACGGCCCGCGACTTTGGCACGGTAGAGTGCGGTATCGGCTTGACGCAAAACATCGATATTCGTGCTGCCCACCGAAGGGAAAACGGCGATACCAACACTAACGGTGCAGTAAAGTTGGTGATCATCAATAGAATAAGGATTAGAGACGAGTGCCAGTAATTGCTGAGCCAGTTCGTGAGCCTTTTCTGCATTTGTGTGAGGTAACAGTAGGGCAAACTCATCCCCGCCGATTCTCGCAGCCGTGAAGTCCGTCTTCAACCAAGCTTCAATGCGTTTTGAGATGGCTTTGATAAGGTTATCACCTATGGTATGCCCCAAAGAGTCATTGATAGTCTTAAAGCGATCTAAGTCGAGGTAGAACAGTGTCCCAGCTTGTTTGCTGCCATTGGCATCGTCGATGGCTTTACTCAAAAGCTGTAACAGCAGGCTGCGGTTAGCAAGGCCAGTCAATGAATCGTAATAAGCGAGTTGATTGAGTTTAACCTCGGCCGCTTCTCTGTCCTTCCAAAGTGTATGGAAGGTTTGAGCAAGTTGACCTAGTTCATCATCGCGATACTGAGTTGGAGGCGGGAGATCACTCTTATTGTCTTGCAGTGATCTGACCCATTCAATAAGTGTCACGAGAGGTTTAGACAACTTCTGATAGAAAAACATCAGCAAGATAGAGGTCAGTAAGATGTTACGGAACAGGTCAAACAGTAGAATTTGCGTTGTCTTTGCAATGAAATTTTTCGCGATGTAGGCGCCATTGACTGAGAAGCTTAATGAACCTACCACAACATGAGAGTTCGGTTGATGTAGGTCTGTAGTAAAAACGGGAGCAGTGGGTGTTAGGTAACTGGATAGCGCTTCTGTGAATTTGCTTTGCAGAGAAATATTGCGCTCTTTCTGAGTTAAGGTATCACCAAAGTCATCGACAATTTGCACTTTATATACGGCATTATCCATCATCAGGCTGGAAGCTACCTGTTCAGCAAGCAACTGGTTCAAGTGATAAGCCGCTTGACTCGCATTGGAGTAATTTTGCAGTAACTTGAACTGATAATGCTCTTGAATTCGCTTCTGCTCCTGATGGAGATCCACCAAAATATGGTACAAGCTAAAACAGATCCCCAATATCACCGATACCAAGAAAACGGTTTTAGCTTGCCGAAAAGCTAATGAGTTAATTTTTTTGCTTTTAGCCATAGTTCAGATCAGTTCCCTCTACTCCTTTAGTTATAGCTCATATTTATTGATATTTTAATTTGTAACTAATTTGAAGTGCTTTTTTGCTCATTTTCATTGATGAAGTTGCTCCCCAGTTCAATATAAGCGAAAATACCGCGCAAAATTGAATCGAACCGCTAGGGCTAGAGTAATAGCCCTCTTTAGCTTATAGACAGAAGAAGACTCTCTCATGTCAGATACACCTTTTCTTGGCGAAGTTTCTAAGCGTAGAACTTTCGCAATCATCTCGCACCCAGATGCGGGTAAAACAACTATTACAGAAAAAGTACTATTGTTCGGACGCGCGATCCAAACAGCGGGTACAGTTAAAGGTCGCGGTTCTGCTCAACACGCTAAGTCCGACTGGATGGAAATGGAAAAAGAGCGTGGCATCTCGGTAACAACCTCTGTTATGCAGTTTCCTTACAATGAGTGCCTCGTTAACCTACTCGATACACCGGGACACGAAGACTTCTCGGAAGATACCTATCGCACGCTTACTGCTGTCGATTCATGTTTGATGGTAATCGACGCTGCGAAAGGTGTCGAGGACCGTACTCGCAAACTGATGGAGGTAACACGTTTACGTGATACACCTATCGTTACTTTCATGAATAAATTGGACCGTGATATCCGCGACCCAATGGATCTGCTAGACGAAGTTGAAAGTGAACTCAAGATGTCTTGTGCACCTATCTCATGGCCAATTGGTTGCGGTAAAGAGTTTAAAGGTGTTTACCATATCCATCGCGACGAAACCATTTTGTATAGCACGGGTCAGGGCCATACCATCCAAGAGTCTCGCATCATTAAAGGGTTGGAGAATCCAGAACTTGATGAAGCCGTTGGTAGCGATCTTGCAGAGCAGCTACGTGAAGAGCTCGAGTTGGTTATTGGCGCATGCCCTGAATTTGACAAAGAGCTGTTCTTGGCGGGTGAATTGACGCCAGTATATTTTGGTACCGCGCTAGGTAACTTTGGTGTTGACCACATGTTGGATGGCTTAACTGAATGGGCACCAGCTCCGATGTCACGTCAGGCTAATGAACGTGAAGTGAAAGCAAGTGAAGAGAACTTCACTGGCTTCGTATTTAAGATTCAGGCGAACATGGATCCTAAGCACCGCGACCGTATCGCGTTCATGCGTATTGTCTCTGGTACCTACAAGCAAGGTATGAAGATGAACCATGTACGTATTGGTAAGCAGGTGAATATTTCTGATGCGGTGACCTTTATGGCAGGTGACCGTTCACGTGCAGAAGATGCCTATGCGGGTGACATCATTGGTCTTCACAACCACGGTACTATCCAGATTGGTGATACCTTCACTCAAGGTGAAACACTTAAGTTCTCTGGTATTCCAAACTTTGCTCCAGAACTCTTCCGTCGTATCCGCTTGAAAGATCCTTTGAAGCAAAAGCAGTTGCTAAAGGGACTTGTTCAGCTTTCAGAAGAAGGGGCGGTACAGGTTTTCCGTCCACTACAAAACAACGATCTTATCGTTGGTGCGGTTGGTGTGCTGCAGTTTGATGTTGTTGTTGCTCGCTTAAAAGCAGAATACAACGTGGAAGCGATTTATGAAGGCGTTAACGTAGCAACAGCACGTTGGATTGAGTGTACAGACGGTAAGAAACTGGATGAATTCCAGCGTAAGAACCAGTCAAACTTAGCACTTGATGGTGGTGACAACCTGACTTACATCGCCCCAACTATGGTCAATCTGAATTTGGCGAAAGAGCGTTTCCCAGATGTGGAGTTCCGCGCAACACGCGAACACTAATCTTCGTCGTATTTGGGGTGATAACTGCGTTAACTTCGCAAATTCACCCCAATCACATAGTGGACTATGCTCATGGGGCCGGATTTGTTCATTGCCTTGCCAGAACTCCAACTATTTTTAGAGTCGAGATCGGGCTTCGCCCTGCGAGAACGCTTCGCTCCGAGAATCGAGTTAGTCGCAAGCTTTTAGTTCTTTTTTGAGCCTAATTACCTGACTTTAAAAGAAAAGGGTTGGCACTAAGTGCCAACCCTTCAAACTTTTCTCGAAACTCGAAACTCGAAACTCGAAACTCGAAACTCGAAACTCGAAACTCGAAACTCGAAACTCGAAACTCGAAACTATTTCTTTTTCTTAGCGACTTTTTTCTTACCTTTTGCCGCTACTTTTTTCTTGTCGTCTTTCTTTTTGTTCTTTTTCTTAAACACAGGTTTTTTATGTTTAGGACGCATCTCTTTAATGAAACGCTCTTTGATCTCTTCTTTAACGTAACGTGCTACACGATCCATCATTGGTTGGTCATGGGCTTCTACTAGAGAAACTGCGTTGCCTTTCTTACCGGCACGGGCAGTACGGCCAATACGGTGTAAGTAAACATCAGCACTGCGGGGCATGTCGAAGTTGATGACGTGACTCACATCTGGAAGGTCGATACCACGAGCGGCAACGTCAGTTGCTAGTAATACGTTTACCGTTCCATCGCGGAAGCGACTGATGGCATTGTTACGACGATCTTGTGGCATTTCACCTTGGATCCAAGCACAAGCAATTTGTGCTTTTTCCAGCTCGACACGCAGCTCGGCGAGACGTTCACGTGTTTTCAAGAACACGATGGAGCGTTCTGCTTGCTCGGTAAGGATCTTCTTCAGGAGATCCAGTTTGTGCGACATATCGTCTGCGCGGTGGTACCACTGAGAAATTTTCTTGCGCTCGCGACGCGATGGCTCTGCATCAACTTCTGCTGGATCATTAAGTAGATCAGCTGTGAAGCCCTCAACACCTTTGCCTTCTAATGTGGCAGAGAAGAGTAGGGTCTGTTTACGCCAACGACATTCTGATGAGAGACGATCAACGGTTGGACCAAAGCCCATGTCTAACATGCGATCTGCTTCATCCAGAATTAGCCATTCGATCGCACGACAATCAAAGCGCTCAGACTCGATGTATTCCATCAAACGACCTGGTGTCGCAACCACGATATCTTGAGTTGTTGCAAGAATATCTGCGTGTTCTTGGTATTGAACACCACCAGTAATGGTAAATATGTTGAGGCTTGTGTGCTTCGCTAGCGCACGTGCTTGATCGGCTACTTGCATTGCCAACTCACGGGTTGGGGTCAGGATAAGAACACGCGCTGGCCCTGGTTTACGACGCGGAAAATCTTGCAAAAACTGCAATGCAGGCAGCACAAATGCTGCTGTTTTTCCTGTACCAGTAGGTGCAGAAGCCAATACGTCACGGCCATCTAAAGCTTGTGGGATCGCTTCAGCCTGAATTTGTGTCGGGCGGTCATAACCCATTTCTTCAATTGCGAGGAGTAGATTAGGATCTAACTCTAATTCAGCAAAATTTCTGATCACTATGATGTCTCCACAAGCGAGTTGGTGTGAGCAATAATTTAAGGGGACGTATTATAGAGTGATCGGTGATAAGGATCACACCTTATTTTTTACATCTTGAGATAAAAGTCTTTGGTTAGGTCAATAAACTCACTGGAATAGCCAGTAGCTTGGTGAATTGTTAGGTTTTGATATTGGGTCGCAACGGATTGTTTACTCAGTTCAAATAATAATCGGCTCACCGGCTTGTTGGCGGTTGGTTTGATAGAGCAGCATCTTTTTATAGACCAACCGAGCGATAGCGCGATAGCGATAAAGTGTTCACCTTCAACAATCGGTAGAACAAAACTGGCACAACCTGTCGGGGTTAGCAGTGACCAACAGCGCTCAATGAGGTGAGTGTGATTTAAGCTGTCGGTGTGTCTCGCCAAGGCCCGAGCGCTATTTACTGCTTGTTCTCCATTATTAAAGTAAGGTGGATTACAGATGATGGCATCGAATTTACGATCAAATTGATGTTTGAGAACATCGTTATGATGGAGTGTTATTCGATCAGACCAAGGCGAAGATAAGAAGTTAAAATTCGCGGCTGCAATGGCATTTTTTTCTATGTCGATCGCTTCGATAGACAATGTCGGTTTACGTTGAGCGCACATCAAACTTAGTAGACCTGTTCCCGTGCCTACATCGAGTAGTGATGCGCACTCGCTAAGATCCATCCACGCACCAAGTAAGACTCCATCAGTACTTACTGGCATGCCAGAATAGCCGCCATCAATTTTAAATTGTTTGAACTCAAAGCTTTTAGTTTTATTCATTAATTTTATCTTTATCGTCAATTGATTGTTTTTTGAGTTAATTGATCTGTTGTTAATAATTTGTGTGGTTTATTGTGCTGTTTGTTCTCGGTGTGTAACGGTTTTTGGCTAGTTTATACGACTGTTCAATCTGTTTGATGTAGTGATATATGCTGCTTTTTACTTGTGATTATAAATTTATATGGTGTTTTTCGCCTTTGGGTTGCGAGTTGATGAGGTTTTCGTCATTATGCGCGCCTTAATTTAAAGAGTGGACGGCAATTATTGACCATCCAACAAACACAACATTCATTAGATTATAAGTAAAGGGTCGACAGTGAATCAGACTTTAAAATTAACAGATATTCTTGCGGTAGGCTTTATGCTATTCGCTTTCTTTTTGGGTGCAGGTAACATCATCTTTCCACCTCTAGCTGGTCAATTGGCTGGTGAAAACGTTATTCCTGCAATGTCAGGCTTTCTTCTAACTGCAGTAGGTCTACCTCTTATTACTATCGTTGCTATTGCAGTTGCTGGAGGCTCGTGGGAGCACCTGACTAAGGATCTTCCGCAACGCGGTGCCATGATTATGGCTGTGTTGATTTTTATCATCATTGGCCCAGCATTCGCGGCACCACGTACAGGCTTGGTTGCATACGAAATGGCGGTGAAACCTTTCTTTGCTGACGCGGCGCAGTCTCATCTGACTCTATTTTCAATCCTTTTCTTTGCTGTTGCTATGTTCTTTGCATGGTCACAAGGCAAGCTGATTGATGTGATTGGTAAAGTTCTAACACCTGTCTTGTTCCTAGGTCTGATCGTATTGGCTGTTGCGGTATTCATTGATCCACAAGGTCAGTTAATCGCGGCTCAGGGCGAATATCTTACTCATCCGTTGCAAAAAGGTTTCCTTGAAGGTTACAACACCATGGATACCTTCGGCTCATTAATGTTCGGTGTATTGATTGTTGATGCACTTCGCCAGAAAGGCATTACAGAGCAAAAAGCAACGTCTAAGTACTTGATCAGTGCAGCTTGTATTGCTGCGGCTGGCCTGACATTTGTGTACGTATCTCTGTTCTATCTTGGTGCGACAAGTGCAACGGTTGCATCAGGTGCAGATAACGGTGGCGTGATCTTGAGCCTCTATGTGCAGTCTCTGTTTGGTCCTTACGGTCAGCTTGTGCTTTCTGTGATTGTATTGTTAGCGTGTTTGACAACGGCTATTGGTCTTGTGTCAGCGTGTTCAGATTACTTTAGTTCACTGACGCCAATTTCATACAAGACTTGGGTTATTATCAACGGTGTAGCCTGTGCGGTTGTTGCTAATGTGGGTCTTTCACAACTGATCGCTCTGTCGGTACCAGTTCTATTCGCACTATACCCAGTTGCTATTGCGTTGGTTGCATTGACTTTCCTTCGCAAGAAATTACCAAACCCTAAAGCGGCATACCGTGTGGTGATCCTTGTTTCTTTACTGTTTGCATTGATCGACGCTGCGAAGGTTGCGGGTGTTGATGTGTCAGCACTAAACATGTTGCCGTTATTTGATATCGGTATGGGTTGGTTACTACCAACGGTTGTGGCTATGGTTGCAATGCTATTTGTTGGCAAAGTTGAACAGCCAGTATTGGCGGAAGAGAACGCATAATTTCTCATCTTATCTAGTTAACAATCCCCTGTCGCGTAAGGCGTGACAGGGGATTTTTTTTGCATTTGAGTTTTTATGCAGCGATAAAAAATTCCTGTATCTTCATCACACTTTTGAGTACAATTCCTCGGTTAAATTCTACTCATAAATGTTGAGCAAACATGTTTGAAATCAATCCTATTAAAAACCGCCTAAAGGATGTGTCTGAGCGCACGAATATCCTGAGGGGGTATCTTTGACTATGACGCAAAACAAGAGCGTCTAGAAGAAGTCAACGCAGAATTAGAACAGCCAGATGTATGGAACGAACCTGAACGTGCTCAAGCACTAGGTAAAGAGCGTTCATCATTGGAAGCGGTTGTAGAAACTATCGACCTTCTCATTCAAGGTGTGGAAGATGTTGAAGGGCTACTTGAGCTGGCTGTAGAAGAAGAAGATCAAGAAACGTTTGATGAGATCGAGCCTGAACTTGCTGAGCTTGAATCTAAGTTAGAAAAGCTAGAATTCCGTCGCATGTTCTCTGGAGACCATGACGCTTCGGATTGCTACATTGATTTGCAATCAGGCTCTGGTGGTACAGAAGCGCAAGATTGGACTTCAATGATGCTGCGCATGTACTTGCGTTGGGCTGAAGCAAAAGGCTTTAAAACTGAGGTTATTGAAGTATCAGAAGGCGAAGTTGCAGGTCTAAAAGGCGCGACGGTTAAGATTTCTGGTGAGTACGCTTATGGTTGGTTACGTACCGAGACAGGTGTTCACCGTTTAGTTCGTAAATCGCCATTTGATTCAAGTGGCCGCCGTCATACTTCGTTTGCTTCTGCGTTTATTTATCCTGAGATTGATGACAACATCCAGATCGACATTAACCCTGCTGATCTGCGTATTGATGTTTACCGTGCATCTGGTGCTGGTGGTCAGCACGTCAACACGACAGAATCTGCGGTACGTATTACTCACGTACCAACCAATACGGTTGTGCAGTGTCAGAATGACCGTTCTCAACATAAGAACAAAGACCAAGCAATGAAGCAGCTTCGCGCCAAGCTTTTTGAACTAGAGATTCAGAAGCAAAATGCGGAAAAACAAGCGAACGAAGACGCTAAATCTGACATTGGTTGGGGGAGTCAAATCCGTTCTTACGTATTGGATGATTCTCGCATTAAAGATTTACGTACTGGCGTTGAAAACCGTAATACTCAAGCGGTTCTTGACGGCGATTTAGATAAATTTATTGAAGCTAGCCTGAAATCAGGTCTTTAAGCTTTTCACCGACACTTACGAAACAGGATACATCGAAAATGACTGATGCTGTTCAAAACGACAACGTACAAGAAGAAAACAAGCTGATTGCAGAACGCCGCTCTAAATTGGACGAGATCCGTAAGAGCTGTAAAGCAAACGGCCACCCAAACGACTTCCGTCGTGACGCGCTAGCGGGCGACCTTCAAAAAGAGTTCGCTGAAAAGACCAAGGAAGAGCTAGAAGAGCTAAACCATGTCGTCGCGGTTGCAGGCCGTATCATGGCTAAGCGTGGTCCGTTCCTAGTGATTCAAGAAACGTCTGGCCGTATCCAAGCATACGCAGATAAAGACGTTCAAAAAGTTCTAAAAGACAAATACCAAGGTCTTGATATCGGCGATATCGTTGGTGTTAAAGGTGCGCTACATAAATCTGGTAAAGGCGATCTTTACGTGAACATGGAAGAATACGAATTGCTAACTAAGGCACTTCGTCCACTTCCAGAGAAGTTCCACGGTCTGACTGACCAAGAGATGCGTTACCGTCAGCGTTATGTTGATCTTATTGTTAACCAAGATTCTCGTGAAGCATTCATCATTCGTTCTAAACTGGTTTCAGCGATTCGTAACTTTATGAGCTCAAAAGGCTACTTAGAAGTTGAAACACCAATGATGCATGTTATTCCTGGTGGTGCGACGGCTCGTCCATTCGTTACTCACCATAATGCACTCGACATCGACATGTACTTGCGTGTTGCGCCTGAGCTATACCTAAAGCGTTTAGTTGTTGGTGGTTTTGATCGCGTATTCGAGATCAACCGTAACTTCCGTAACGAAGGTCTATCTCCACGTCATAACCCTGAATTTACTATGATGGAATTCTACCAAGCATACTCTGATTACAAAGATCTGATGGATCTGACTGAAGAGATGTTAAGTACGGTTGCGATGGACGTGCTAGGTTCGACATCAATGCCTTACGGTGATGAAACGGTTGAGTTTGGTGGTAAATACGCTCGAATGAGCATGTTTGAAGCGATCAAACATTACAACCCTGAGCATGCAGAAATTCAAGCTCTAACCGAAGCGGATCTTCAAGATCGCGACAAGATGGTTGCGATTGCCAAGTCTGTTCATGTTGAAGTGGAAACTTTCTGGACGTGTGGTCAGTTACTTGAAGAGATCTTTGGTGAAACAGCAGAACCTCAGCTAGTTCAACCTACCTTCATTACTGGTTACCCAGCTGACATTTCTCCGTTGGCTCGTCGTAGTGATGATAACCCGTTCTTTACTGACCGTTTTGAGTTCTTCATTGGTGGTCGTGAAGTAGCAAACGGCTTCTCTGAGCTTAACGATGCACAAGACCAAGATGAGCGTTTTAAAGCTCAGGTAAATGCAAAAGATGCTGGTGACGATGAAGCTATGTACTACGATGCAGACTACATCACCGCTCTTGAGCACGGCCTACCACCAACAGCTGGCCAAGGTATTGGTATCGACCGTCTAGCGATGCTATTTACCAATACTCATACGATCCGTGACGTAATCTTATTCCCTGCGATGCGTCCTCAAGCGTAAGTACCAATTAGTTTAAAAGCCACCTTCGGGTGGTTTTTTTATTTCTATCGCCAGTTTGGTGATTTTCTGTCGCTAAGTTATTCAGAGATAGGGGGGGGATGCCATTCGGTAAGATAATGAAATTTTATTTATGGCGGTAAAATAGTTTGAATCTACTCTCACAATGTATGGAAAAAAGGCGATTCAACCTCTAGTCTTATTATTGAGACAGATTCTCTGCCAGAGTCTCTATAATGTAACCAAATAGATTTATATGTGCCTAAGCACACATTGTATTCATATTATCAATAATAAGGAATATGCTTCATGGGTAGTCAATTCCGAATGGATTCCATTCCGGGTTCTTTGGTCGTAGTGGGAGGGACCTACGAACCGTGGCTTTCAGTGTTAGAGCAGGTAGGTTGGAGATGTACTCAGTGTGGAGATTTACGAAAGGCCGATGCGTTGTTTACTGAAACAGGCCCTTGTATTGGCATCGTCGATCTAAGCCATGATGAGTTTAGTCTTAACGGTATAGCAAACCTAGTTAGCAAACATAAGCAAGTTCGCTGGTTAGCGTTTATCAGAGAGTCTCAATTGAGTTCAGATACTATCTGTCAGTTCATTGTTAACTTCTGTATCGACTTTTTTACTGCACCAATTCCAGATGCGCAGCTTCTTAGTACAATCGGACACCAGCTTGGAATGCTCAAGCTAGAGAAGAAAGTATGGCCTCATTATGGCAATCAAAGTGACATGGGAATGATTGGTGATTCTATCCCAGTAAAACGTCTCCGTGATCAGATTAAACGTATTGGTCCAACTGACGTCAGCATTCTTATATATGGTGAGAGTGGTACAGGAAAAGAGACGGTGGCTCGAGCTGTTCATCGAACGTCTGCCCGAGCAAACAAAGAATTCATCTCTGTGAACTGTCGAGCGATGTCAGAGCGCCGTATTGAGAGCGATCTATTTGGTATCAATCGTGATGATTTAAGTGAGCCCTCGATTCTTGAAAAAGCGCACGGAGGAACGATCCTCCTTAATGATATTTTGACTTTACCGAAATCTCAGCAGTTCAATCTGCTCAGATTCCTTCAAGAAGGTATGGTTGATACAGCATCAGGCCGTAAAGAGGTCGATGTGCGTGTTTTAGCTGCTAACTCAGCCGATATCGAAAAAGCATTGATTGATGGTGACTTCAACGAAGAGCTTTATCACTATATCAATGTATTGCGCATTAATGTCCCTAGCCTGAAAGAGCGTGCAGGAGACGTTGCAATTTTGGCTCGCCATTTCTTGCAGGAGTACTCGAAAGAGTACAATGCTCAGGCCCGCAGCTTTACTGAAGAAGCGACCCGTGCATTAACTCGCTACCATTGGCCTGGTAACGTTCGTGAACTCATGAACCAGATTAAACGAGTGGTGCTAATGTCGGATACCGTGATGTTAGATGAAGTTCACCTCGATTTACCAAAGCGCAGTGATAGCCGCCGCAGCCTCAAGAGCATTCGTGAGCGCAGCGAGCGAGATGCACTACTTTTGGTTCTTGAATCGCATGCAGGGCAAGTGTCTATGGCAGCCAAAGAGCTCGGTGTATCACGTGCAACAATGTATCGTTTGTTGAACAAACATAACCTGATCTCTGACATTACTGTCTAATTGTTTGTTTTGTAAATAAAAAGCCACGCTCTTCCCGAGTGTGGCTTTTTTATTTGGCACGGATAATGCTCTGTCATACAGATATAACTAAGTTGAATATATTATATCTAACCATCCATTTTGGTTATTTTTGGGTTAAAAAATTGTTTTAATCTTATCGACAAAAAAGGGTTGAATTTATAACCTTCATGGTTAGAATTTAACCATGAGCTAGAGCTCATACCCATCAAACTTTGGATTATTACATTAGCTAGGAGGCACACAATGAAACATATCACTGTTAAATCATTTATTTGTGTCTCTATCGATCTAACCATCTCTAAGATGGCTGACTTCAAATGCAGTGCGTTTGGCGCCGATCGAAAACTAACTGACCTAATGTAATTAGTCCGTATCCACATTTTTTAATTGGCTGCGGGAAAGCAGCGAATTAAAACACCCTATTGATCTTTATCGATTCGTTGATCTTTTCCCAGCTACCAAACTCAACTGGAGAAAACTCATGAGTCATTCTGTATATCTAAAACTAGCAACGCTATTGGTAAAAGCGGATCTACGTCGTGAAGAGAAGCAATGGAAACGCAAATTACGTCGCAGTGCATTCGATATTCCATGGAATAATGAGCATTTGTTACGTGATATTGGTCTTGAGCTAGATGGACGCCCAATCGGCTTTTCTGAGCCAGACAGTGTTAAAGCCGAACGTCGCATTCGTCATCTTCGTCGTGTGCTAAGCGCGCGAATACCGACGTAATCAAAAGGGCAGGTGGCTTCGCCTGCCCGACTCAATACTATGGACAAGGATTGGAGTAAGTCGTCCCAATTTCTTGAATACCTTGAAGCAACTCATCGGTTAAAACGACATCTAAACTATCAATATTTGATTTAAGCTGATCCAAGTTTGTCGCACCAATGATATTGGCTGCGACAAAAGGTCTTTGATTGACAAAAGCTAACGCCATTTGAGCAGGATCTAAGCCATGATTTCTCGCCAGATTTACGTATGCTTGAGTGGCTTCAATACCTTGTGGAGTAAAATAGCGGACAAAGCGTTCGAACAAAGAACAGCGAGCCCCTTCTGGTTTATGTCCATTTAGATATTTTCCACTTAAGCAACCGAAGGCCAATGGTGAGTAGGCGAGCAGCTGAACACCTTCATAGTGGCTGATTTCTGATAAGCCAACTTCGAAACTACGATTGAGCAAGTTGTAAGGGTTTTGAATTGATACGATTCGCGGAAGCTCATGTTTTTCCGCTAGCCTCAGCAATGTCATCACACCCCAAGGCGTTTCATTCGATACGCCGATATAGCGAATTTTCCCAGCCTTAATTAGCTCAGCTAGCGCTTCAAGTGTCTCTATTAGCGTTACCTCTTCCTGTGTGTCAGGATAAGGGTAATTCAGCTGACCAAAACAGTTAGTTTTTCGTTGTGGCCAATGCAGTTGGTAAAGATCAACATAGTCGGTTTGCAGACGTTTTAAGCTATCGTCAATGGCTAAGTGGATATTGCGACGATCTAAGCTCATATTTTCGCGGATGTAGGGAACATTACGCGGGCCAGCGACTTTTGTTGCGAGGACGACTTTTTCTCTTTTTCCGGATTTCGCTAGCCAATTACCAATGAATTGCTCCGTTAGACCCTGTGATTGTCCTTGCGGTGGAACAGGATACATTTCAGCGGTATCAATGAAGTTCACACCACGTTCCAATGCATAATCCAGTTGGCTGAATGCTTCTTGCTCGGTGTTTTGTTCACCAAATGTCATCGTGCCAAGACAGATCTTACTAATCTCCAATGTGGAGTGAGGTAGCTTGTTGTATTGCATCGACCTTCCTTGTTGTAAAGAGAGATATGATCCCACTATAGGGGAATCGAGTATCAATAGAAAAGGGGACAGCTAACAAATTCGCAAAATTGCGCAAGTTGACTACTATTGAATACTGGAGGTGAAGAATGCAAAAAACTCAATTACATAAGTGGATTCATGGTGAACACAAAGAAAGTTACCAACCCCCTAAGGTGTTTGTTATAAGCTGTTCAGACCTATCTCAATACTTGCTCGCAGTTGAATACAAGCACAAACTCGAACCAATAAGAATCGACGATGACCCCGTTCACTTTGACTCACTAGAACAAGTCAAAGATGAACTCAATCGTTTGGGAGTGGAGAGGGCATATCTTCGTTTACACAATGCTTATGATGAATGTGGTTTAGGTGATGGCCCTTCGTATCATGATCAAGAGATATTGATCACAACCCACTAAATGAAGTTGTTCTCCAAAATCTTTGCCGTAAATTGGGTTCTTAAATAAAAACCTCGCGGCAGGGTTTTTATTGGCTTTCCACTGGCACCATAGGCCTCTGTTAGAACACGACTGTTTGCTGCTTTCGGACGAAGTTGTAGTACTTCTCCGTGGCGTGCGGTGATCTGTTCAACACGACCGAGCACGATCATTTCCATTAATTCTTCCCAGTCAGTGCGCAGTTGCTGTTCTTCTTCCTCCGTTGGGGACCAGATAAGAGGAGAGCCCACTCGCCTTTCCGAAAGGGGGATCTCTCGTTCTCCTTCAACTGGCACCCAAAGCACGCGTGACAGTTTATTACGCACGTGGCTGGTTTCCCAAGTCAGGCCGTGAACACCGATCAGCGGAGCGACACAAACAAAAGTCGTTTCGAGTGGTTTTCCGATATAGCTGATCGGGATTGTCTTTAGTTCAATTCCCAGCTGTTCAAAATCTTGTTGTGGCTTGCTGCCCGCGGTTGCTCCTAGGTGCCACTCCAATAGTTGTCCAACCCATCCTTTATCTCGGCGTAGATCGGGTGGCACATCAATGTCGGCTTCTGCCGCTAACTCTTGAAAGGACATCCCCGCAATATCGCAGGCTCTGGAGAGTAACTCTTGCTCGGACTTAGGCTCTGATTTCATATCGGTTGGTGTCGATTGGTTTAATGTGCTTATTGTAGCGAATTACTTTCAAATTACGACCAACAAGCAAAGATCGAACAGTTCGAAAAATTGGTGAAAAGATCAACGTTCAACTAGTTATCCACAGGTGATGACGAAAAAAAGTGATTTTTTTGCAAGTATGTATGAATTAACAGGGGTTTAGGCAGACAAAATAGCTTGAGTTTTGGCTCGGATGGTGACTATTGATGATAGTGGTGTGGATAAATGCACTGCTGGTGGATCTTTGACCGATCTGATCATGAAGATGAATTGCTCTAACGATAGGCCTTTATGATATTTGGTTTGAATGTTTAAGTTGTTGTTTTTATTTTATTTGTTTCTATTGTTTTCATGTTTTTTATGTGTTTTCTTCTCAAGCTGTATGCTTATTGATCACTTTCTCATTGATTCTTCACATACTTATACACAGAAAAGGTGAATAAATGTGGGCTATGTCTCACAACTGTGTGAGTAACCTTTGGTTTGATTAAAAGTTATCCATTTTGGGTGTCCAAAGTAATATTTTCTGTGTTAGTCACACTAGTAAGTTTGCTCATATTGGGGATATGTGGAAAAATCACTGTAATTAAGAATTTAATAGAGGTTGGCCAGTGATAGATGGCGATGGTTACCGCTTAAATGTGGGTATTGTAATCTGTAACAGCCATGGTCAGGTCTTCTGGGCAAAACGATACGGACAACACTCTTGGCAATTCCCTCAGGGAGGGATTGATGAAGGTGAAACCCCTGAACAAGCAATGTACAGGGAGTTATATGAAGAGGTTGGTCTTAGCAAAAAAGACGTAAAAATCGTAGCGACGAGTCGTCATTGGCTGAGGTACAAGTTACCTAAGCGGCTAGTTCGTTGGGATTCTAAGCCTGTTTGTATCGGCCAAAAACAGAAATGGTTTCTACTGCGTTTAGATTGTGATGAATCAAGGATCAACATGCAACGTGGTAGTTCCCCTGAATTTGATGGTTGGCGTTGGGTAAGTTATTGGTATCCAGTCAGACAAGTGGTTTCTTTTAAGCGCGATGTTTATCGTCGGGCAATGAAAGAGTTTGCATCAATGGCAATGCCATTTAAAGAACGCAGAGTGAAAGGCAAACGTAAACACAAAAGAGGATAGACATGCTTTCTCAACTAAGGGAAATAGTTGAACAAGTTTCTAAAGTCGATGAAGTTCATCAGGCTTTAGATATCTTGGTTAAACAAACATGCAGTGCGATGAGCACTGAGTGTTGCACTGTCTATCTCGCCAATGAAGAGATGCAGCGCTTAGAGTTAATGGCGACTCAAGGCCTGCGTTTCAAAGGCGACAAAATCCACATTCGCTTTAGTGAAGGTCTCGTTGGTTTGGTTAAGCGTAGTGCCGAACCTCTTAACATTGCTGAGGCCTCAAAACACCCCGATTTCAAGTACTTTTCTGAGCTTGGTGAAGAGATTTATCAAAGCTTCCTTGGCACGCCAATTATCTATCGTAAGCAAGTTCTCGGTGTATTGGTGGTTCAGCAAAAAACGCCTCGCTTATTTAATGAGATGGAGGAGTCATTCCTAGTCACGCTGGCTGCTCAGCTTGCGGTTATCATTGCGCATGCCCAAACTCAGGGACATTGGCGTCTTGAGAAAAAACAGCAAGCAATACGTGGCGTACCCGCTTCATCAGGGGTAGCGATAGGTGATTTTTGGTGGGATGACACCCAGCCTGATCTGACGAATGTTTATCCTGCATCGACGTTGGATATTGAGCGCGAACAAGAGTGGTTACTGTTGGCGATCGAAGAGGCGTTGAATGATTTTCGCCGAATGCGTAAGCGACTTGATAACGAGATCAATAAAGATGCGCTAGCGATTTTCGATCTGTTTACCCACCTGCTTAACGATCCTATGTTGCGTAAAGATTTAAAGGCGCAGATTCACAAGGGAGACCGAGCGGACTGGGCATTGCGTCAAGTGGTCGAATCCTACTCTAACCGTTTTGCTCGTATGTCGGATGTTTATCTCAGAGAACGAGCTCAGGACATCCGCGAATTGGGGCAACGGTTATTGTTCTTCTTGTACAACACGGATCAAGATAGAACGGTCATTGATAAACCCGTTATTTTAGTCGTGAGGGAGTTGACAGCAAGCTTACTCGCTTCGATTCCCAAAGATAAGTTACTCGCGGTTATCTCACTGGAAGGAGCGGCCAATTCTCACGCTGCGATTCTTTCCCGTGCATTAGGCATTCCCGCGGTTATGGGGGCTAACCTTAACCCTAAAGCGATAAAAGGCAAGTTGGGTATCGTCGATGGTTACAGCGGAAAAATACTGATTTCACCAAACAAACAGTTACTACGCGAGTACCGTGCTTTAGCTAATGAAGAGCGTGAATTGGCTAACAAGGTTAATCAACGCATCGAAGACCCCGCTTTTACCAAAGACGGTGAGCGAATTGAGGTGATGTTGAACGCGGGTTTGAGTGCTGATGCCAATATTGCGATTAACCAAGGTGTCGACGGCGTAGGGCTTTATCGAACCGAGATTTCTTTCTTACTTCAACACAGGTTTCCGTCAGAAGAAGAGCAGACTCAGCAGTATCAAGCTGTGTTAGACACCTATCCAGATAAACGTGTGGTGATGCGTACCTTGGATGTGGGTGGTGATAAGGCATTGCCATATCTACCCATTGAGGAAGACAACCCATTTTTAGGCTGGCGTGGGATTCGTTTTACATTGGATCATCCAGATATTTTCTTGATGCAGATCCGCGCTATGATGCGTGCGAGTGCCACTCATCAGAATTTAAGTATCTTGTTACCTATGGTTTCTGGGGCTCAAGAGCTTGATGATGCGATTGCTCTAATAGAACGCGCTCACCAAGAAGTGGTGCTATTAGATGAACGCATTCGTATGCCACAAATCGGAGTGATGATCGAAGTTCCATCGATGATCTATCTGCTGCCGTTGATTGCCAATAAAGTCGACTTTGTTTCTATCGGGACTAATGACTTAACTCAGTATCTACTAGCGGTTGATCGCAACAACTCACGTGTAGCGGATGTTTATGAGTCAATGCACCCTTCGGTGATCATGGCCCTTAAGCATATTCATTCGACCTGTCAGGAATTAAATATTCCAGTCTGTATCTGTGGAGAGCTCGCCGGTGACCCAATTGGCGCTTTATTGATGGTCGGTTTAGGTTATCGAAGTCTAAGTATGAATACCTCAAACGTTGCTAAGGTGAAGTACTTGTTGCGTCATACCGAAACTGGAGAATTGCAACAACTGGCTGACAAAGCTCTGATGCAACCTTATGGTCATAACATTTATACTATGATGCAGTCATTTTTTGAGGATAAGGGCTTCGCAGGCTTTATTCGAGCAGGTAACAAATAGGGTTCAATGTGTCGATAGCATTACTTTTGTCTTTTATGGCTCTCGGTGCCGTGGTCGGCGTCATGGCTGGTTTGTTGGGGATTGGTGGTGGGCTCATTGTTGTTCCAGCCTTATTGTTCATGCTCCCTGCGGCCGGTATCGATGCAAATATTAGTATGCACATTGCTCTGGCTACGTCATTAGCGAGTATTATTGCGACCTCTGGTTCATCTGCACTCAATCATTTTAGACTTGGTAATGTCGATATGTTCGTGGTCAAGTGGTTGATGCCAGGTGTGGTTGTTGGCGGGTTTTTAGGCGCGAATGTCGCCGAATGGATTCCGTCTCAACACTTACCGAGAGTCTTCGGGGTTATCGTATTGTTACTGGCTATTCAGATGTTATTTTCTATTCATGGTAAAGCATCTAAGAGCATGCCAGGCAGCACTGCCACTATGTTTTATGGCACGGGTATTGGTGTTATTTCGAGTCTCGCTGGTATTGGTGGCGGTTCTCTCTCGGTTCCGTTCTTAAACCGCCATGGCATCGAAATGCGCAAAGCAGTGGGTTCGTCGTCAGTGTGTGGTTGCCTTATCGCCATTTCAGGAATGGTGGGCTTTATTCTCCATGGTTACAAGATTGAGGATTTGCCAGCGTATAGCATTGGTTACGTTTATTTACCTGCTTTAATCGCAATTGCATCCACCTCTATGCTCACCACGCGCATTGGTGCTAAGCTTGCTACCTCATTACCTACACCTACATTGAAAAAAATCTTTGCACTATTTTTAATGTTTGTTGCCGGAACTATGTTGCTATAACGCGCTCTCATCTTATACGTTTCGAAATAATCTGAACTTTATAAAGAGTATTAATCCTATGTCTCAGGGATATCTAACTTTTCCAAATATTGATCCAGTGCTTGTCTCCATTGGACCGCTATCTATCCGTTGGTATGGATTGATGTATTTAGTCGGCTTTGCTTTCGCGCTCTGGCTTGCCAATAGACGAGCTGATAAAGCCGATAGTGGCTGGACGCGAGAGCAGGTATCTGACTTGCTATTTGCCGGTTTCTTAGGGGTTGTGATCGGTGGCCGTGTTGGCTATGTAATTTTCTATAACTTTGACCTTTTCCTTCAAGACCCACTTTATTTATTTAAGGTCTGGACGGGGGGAATGTCGTTCCACGGTGGTCTCCTTGGTGTGATTAGCGCCATGTTCTGGTACGCAAAGAAAAACGGCCGTACCTTTTTTGGTGTCGCTGACTTTATCGCGCCGTTAGTGCCATTTGGTTTAGGTATGGGACGCTTGGGTAACTTTATGAATAGCGAACTGTGGGGACGTGTAACCGATGTGCCATGGGCGTTTGTCTTCCCTAATGGTGGTCCTTTGCCTCGCCATCCGTCTCAGCTTTATGAGATGGCGTTGGAAGGTGTGGTACTGTTCTTTATCTTAAACTGGTTTATCAAAAAACCTCGCCCGCTCGGTTCGGTGTCTGGATTGTTTCTCGCGGGTTACGGAACCTTCCGTTTCCTTGTAGAATACGTGCGCGAACCGGATGCCCACTTAGGTCTATTTGGTGGATTTATCTCAATGGGACAAATCCTCTCACTACCTATGGTGATTATCGGGATTCTGATGATGGTTTGGGCGTATAAACGTGGCCATTACAAAGATGAATTACCACAACAAGCGAAGTAAGGAATTGGTGTGAAACAGTATTTAGATCTCTGTCAGCGAATCGTTGACCAAGGTGAGTGGATTGAAAACGAACGTACTGGCAAACGTTGCCTGACAGTTATCAATGCGGATCTAACGTACAACGTGGCAAATAACCAGTTTCCATTGGTGACAACGCGAAAAAGCTTCTGGAAGGCCGCCGTTGCTGAGCTACTTGGCTATATTCGTGGTTACGATAACGCTGAGGACTTTCGCAAACTAGGTACGAAAACGTGGGATGCAAATGCGAATCTGAATGAAGCTTGGCTAAATAACCCTTACCGTAAAGGTGACGATGATATGGGGCGCGTTTACGGTGTTCAGGGGCGAGCATGGGCCAAACCTGATGGCGGTCATATCGACCAACTGCGTAAAATTGTAGATGATCTGACTCGTGGTGTTGATGATCGCGGTGAAATTCTAAACTTCTACAACCCTGGTGAGTTCCATATGGGTTGCTTGCGCCCTTGTATGTACAGTCATCACTTCTCGTTACTGGGTGATACGCTTTATTTAAACAGTACTCAACGCTCCTGTGATGTTCCTCTTGGGCTTAATTTCAATATGGTTCAGGTCTACGTCTTTTTAGCCATTATGGCGCAAATTACCGATAAGAAGCCGGGTCAGGCGTATCATAAGATTGTTAACGCACATATCTATGAAGACCAATTGGAGTTGATGCGTGATGTGCAGTTAAAACGTGAGCCACTAAAAGCGCCGAGCTTCCATATTAACCCTGAGATTAAGAGTCTAGAAGATTTAGAAACTTGGGTGACACTGGATGATTTTTGGGTTGAAGGTTATGAGTACCATGATCCGATTCAATATCCGTTTTCGGTGTAACACGGTTTAATTTTGAATAATGAGAAAAGGGCTCCAAGAGCCCTTTTTTTTGTTTTTCAGATGGTTATTTCAGCGCGTTGGCGACAAACTTGTAGATAGGATCCGTAAGCGCAGGATTAGCGATAGCCGGACTAATAAACTTAGGAGGAATAAGGATACCGTCCTCGACTAAAGATTTTATGGTAGAGAAATAGCGTATCTCCGTTTTACCTGCCAGCAGCAAATTAAAATCCTCACCGAGTTGCTCATAGGCGTTGAGAATCTCTCTAAACCCTCTGAGATAGAGGTAATCTTTGGTATAGCCTCCGCCACGGTATACACGGCTTGTAATCGTAAATGCCGTCATATCGTCCGCTTTATACTGCTCTTTAAGTAGCATAAAGGTATTTCTAAAATCGCGGTCAACGATCATCGATTCTACTGCGACAACACGAAGTGCCAATGTTCTGAGGCGTTGCAGACTAAAGTGACCAGAAAGAAACTCACATAAGATAGCCAGCCCTTCTTGAGTAGTCGTATTGACAGGACAACCTAGACTCAGCAACTTCAGTGGTTGTGCTTGACCATTCAAAGTGGTTAACAGATGGACACCTAATTCATGGTGGGCGAGGGCGTGAAGTTCATTCGCAGAGATGCTTGCCGACGCATTAATTTTTACTTTGGTGCCTGACACTAATGCATTGGCGATCATGCTATCGTTGATTTCTATCTCCCCTGAATAGCCATGCTGGAAGCAAAACTGCTGCATAAACGCGGCAATCTCTTCACTGTTGTGGCGTGGAGAAGTATCTTCGTCAATGGGCAGATGTAGCAAGAAATGCGCATTTCGCACGTCCTTACTGCTTGGCTCACCAAAATAGCGTAGCGAGTTATACAAGAAGTCCGCACAACCAATAGAACTGAGCTGATCAAGCTTATCGGCATAGGATTGAATCACTTCAGCATAGAGTGAACGGAGTTTTTCATTATCGATATTTTCGATAGGAAGAGAGTAAAGATCACGCTTGGCTTGATGAACATCAAACGTCTGCTCTTTATAGACAAAGTTAGGCTCGACAGAAAATCGATTATCGAAAAAACGCTGCCTCTCTTCGGCATAATTTTGTGGCGTTACGCTGCTTAAGATATCGATATCTTCAACGAGTGATGACAGTTGTTGATCTATTTGCCCTGCCACGGCGAGTAGTTGTTCGTTTTCTTTATGGTCCATCATAGTGTACGTCGCTGTTTTTCTTCAGTGTGTATCAGCTGATGATTTTTTACCAATGAAAACCGATCCATAAATAACAAAAA
This sequence comes from Vibrio sp. TRT 29B02, assembly GCF_050113655.1. Classification (NCBI taxonomy): domain Bacteria; kingdom Pseudomonadati; phylum Pseudomonadota; class Gammaproteobacteria; order Vibrionales; family Vibrionaceae; genus Vibrio; species Vibrio sp. TRT 29B02. Next base: position 40,776 of record NZ_JBNJOJ010000007.1, on the reverse strand, counting down.
AGGAGAGCATGGGCTCTCCTTTCAGAAATCGTATTGGCTGATTATGCAGTCATTGCCAGAATCACACCAGGTAGCAAGATAAATACGGATAGTAAGTAACCTATAACGACCGTTTTATTCTTAACTGCCATATCAGAAATGAAGTCAGCACCTTTAAGAGGAATTTCACGTAGGAATGGAATTCCGTAGATTAATACTGTTGCCATGATGTTGAATACTAAGTGAACCAGAGCAATTTGAAGAGCGAATACTGCGAACTCGCCAGATACTGCTGTTGCTGCTAGTAGAGCGGTAATACAAGTACCGATGTTAGCACCTAGTGTAAATGGGTATACATCACGAACTTTTAGTACACCAGTACCAACCAGTGGAACCATCAGGCTTGTTGTTGTCGATGAAGACTGAACCAGCACAGTAACAATTGAACCAGACGTGATGCCGTGAATTGGACCACGACCAATCGCATTTTTTAGGATCTCACGCGCACGGCCAACCATTAGACTCTTCATCAACTTACCCATTACAGTAATTGCGACGAAGATAGTTGCGATACCCAGTGCGATAAGCAGGACACCACCAATCGTGTCACCAAATGTGCTTAGCGGTTCTTTCACTGCGCTAACAACGGGTTTAGTGATTGGTTTGATGAAGTTAAGACCTTTGATGCTCATATCACCCGTTGCTAGGAACGGAGAAACTAACCAATGAGAAATCTTATCTAAAATACCAAACATCATTTCAAGAGGTAGGAAGATCGCAACCGCAAGAAGGTTAAAGAAGTCGTGAATAGTTGCACTGGCAAAAGCGCGCTTAAACTCTTCTTTGCAACGAACGTGTCCTAATGAAACAAGCGTATTTGTCACTGTTGTGCCGATATTCGCACCCATCACCATAGGGATAGCTGTTTCTACCGGAAGACCGCCGGCAACGAGGCCCACGATAATTGAAGTTACTGTACTTGAAGACTGGATCAGTGCTGTTGCGACTAAGCCGATCATCAAACCTGCTACAGGGTGAGAGGCAAATTCAAATAGAACTTTAGCTTGATCGCCAGTCGCCCATTTAAAACCACTGCCAACCATCGATACCGCTAGAAGTAGCAGATACAACATGAATGCCAAGTTAGCCCAGCGCAACCAGCGAGTAGTGCTCGAAATTGGCGCCGCTGTAGTAGTAGCTTGGTTCATAATCATTTTCTCCGTGGACCGTTAATGTCTTTGTTTTGGTCTGTTGTTGAAACTGAGGCTGATGGTAGAGATGAAATATTTCAGTAATATTACAGTTCCGTGTAACCGCTTTGTTTTTCATCATTACAAACGAATATAGCTGTATTTTGAACTTTACAATTTATGTAAGATTCTGATTTTAAAGTTATTTTCGCTTAGACCGTTAGTGGTTGTTCAATGTGAGAAAAATCAAAAAAAAAGGAGAAAAAATCCTTTTGGTGAATCATTTATTACATTGGTTTGTAATAATTGAATTTAAAAGCTCGGTAAAACATACGGTAATCTGTAAATGTGTAAGTTTTTCCGAGTTATTGTTGTCATGCTCAGCATTTGTTATAACCTTATCCATTCGAACCAAAAGAGTCATCGCGATGTCGCATTTAAATTACAACCACCTCTATTACTTCTGGATGGTCTGCAAGCAAGGTTCTGTAACAAAAGCGGCCGATGCTCTGTTTTTGACCCCGCAGACGGTTACTGGCCAAATTAAAGCGCTTGAAGATCGAATGGACGGTAAGTTAACGAAACGCAATGGTCGCAGTATTGAACCTACAGAGCTTGGCCAATTGGTATTTAAGTATGCCGATAGAATGTTTGGCCTAAGTTATGAGATGCTCGACATCGTTAATTACAGCCAACGAGCCAACATACTCTTTGATGTTGGTGTGGCTGATGCGCTTTCTAAACGTTTGGTGAGCAAAATTTTGTTAACCACTGTGCCTGATGACAATAGCATCCATTTACGGTGTTTTGAGTCGACTCATGAAATGCTACTTGAACAGCTTTCCCAGCATAAGCTGGATATGATTTTATCTGATTGTCCGGTTGACTCGAGCCAAAGCCCTGGCCTCTATAGTAAGAAACTTGGTGAATGCAATATGAGTTTCTTCTGTTCAGGTAATGTGGATAGTGTCAGTTTTCCTGCTGTATTAGAGCAGCGTAAATTGCTTATTCCTGGTAGTCGTACCGCAATGGGCCGCAAAGTATTACAGTGGTTTGATCGACAGGGTCTTCAAGCGAATATCCTTGGTGAGTTTGATGATGTGGCATTAATGAAAGCATTTGCCCGTTACCATCATGATGTCATCTTCTTAGCGCCGTCTATTTACGTTAAAGAAGTAGAAAGTGATCTCCCATTGCAGTTGATAGGCCATATTGATGAACTGAAAGAAGAGTATTATGTGATATTCGCTGAAAGGATGATTCAACACCCTGCTGTAAAGAATGTTTGTGATGTAGATTTTACGAGTTTATTTAATTAAACCAGATGGTTAATTAAACTGAATAGATTATTTTTCTCAGTTGAATTAATATTTGAATGATTCGCTTAAACATAATTATTAATCGTGCGAATCTGGTTAGTACAGAAGGTTAGTTATTTCTGTAAGGCTGAAAATTTTTGTCAAAGTTATGCTTGTATCAAGAGGTCATTGGTGATGGATTTACAAGAGATGGAAAAAAACTCTGCAAAGGCAGTGGTGCTACTCAAGGCGATGGCGAATGAACGACGTCTTCAGATTTTGTGCCTGCTCCATAACCAAGAGTTATCCGTTGGAGAGTTGTGCTGCAAACTGGAATTGAGCCAGTCAGCGTTGTCGCAACATTTGGCTTGGTTAAGAAGAGATGGACTGGTTCATACTCGAAAAGAAGCTCAAACGGTTTATTACACATTAAGCAGTGAAGAAGTGAAGTCTATGATTCAGTTACTACACGAGCTTTACTGTGATAATTAAGAACAGGTGATGAGCAATTAATTGCTCATTTACAAATAGCAGATATAAAAAAACCGGCCAAGGCCGGTTTTTTCTTTCACTGTATAATCAGAGTTCTATTAAAGAGCTTTGATTGCAGCAGAGAAACGAGACTTATGACGTGCAGCTTTATTCTTGTGAATAAGGCCTTTAGTAGCCATGCGGTCTAGGATTGGTGTAACTGTAGCAAAAGCTTCAGTTGCAGCAGCTTTGTCGCCTGCTTCGATAGCAGCAACAGTTTTCTTCATGTAAGTACGCATCATTGAGCGACGGCTAGCGTTGTGCTGACGACGTTTCTCAGCCTGGATAGCGCGCTTCTTAGCAGATTTACTATTTGCCAAGGGTCTAACTCCCAAAAACTTAGTTCAGTGACAATTTAAGGGCGAGGAATATCCCCTATTTGCTCTTAAATGTCAAATAATTTGTGCAAAAACCAATCGAGCCAAACAAATTTTGGATTGAAAGGTCTTCACGGTTAAGATGGCGGGGATTCTAACAGTATTTTTTTTTCAATGCTAATACTAATCTGCTCTGGTTATGACATTCCTAGTGTAAAGTAGAGCGAAATTTTTGATTCCCGAGGTAATTGTGAGTAAACGCCTACTCAAGTCTGGCATGATAGTGAGTGCCATGACCCTGATTTCTCGCGTACTTGGCCTAGTGCGAGATGTTGTTGTTGCCAACCTGATGGGGGCGGGTGCAAGCGCTGATGTTTTCTTCTTTGCCAATAAAATTCCCAACTTCCTCAGGCGTTTATTTGCTGAAGGTGCATTCTCTCAGGCATTTGTTCCTGTTCTGACGGAGTATCATGCTGCGGGAGATATGGATAAAACTCGCCAACTTATTGCGAGGGCCGCAGGTACCTTAGGGGTTCTTGTCTCGATAGTGACATTGTTTGGTGTCTTAGGTTCGGGAATCGTGACGGCTCTATTTGGTTTTGGCTGGTTTTTAGATTGGATGCATGGCGGCCCGTCGGCAGAAAAGTTTGTTCTGGCCAGCCTGATGCTCAAAATTACCTTTCCATATTTATGGTTCATCACCTTTGTCGCTCTTTCTGGGGCAATACTTAACACCATGGGGAAATTTGCCGTTTCTTCATTTACCCCAGTGTTCCTCAATGTGATGATCATTTTATCGGCCTGGTTTATTGCTCCTCAGCTAGCTCAACCAGAAATTGGTTTGGCGATTGGTGTGTTCCTCGGTGGTTTAGTCCAGTTCCTTTTTCAAATCCCATTTTTGATAAAAGCAGGAGTGATGGTTAAACCTCAGTGGGGATGGCGAGATCCTGGTGTGGTCAAAATTCGCACGTTAATGATTCCAGCGTTATTTGGCGTATCAGTGAGTCAGATAAACTTGCTGTTTGACACTTTTATCGCCAGCTTCCTTCAAACGGGATCGATCAGTTGGCTTTATTACTCAGACCGCCTGCTTGAATTTCCTCTTGGCTTATTTGGTATAGCCATTGCGACAGTCATCCTACCCGCGCTGTCACGCAAACACGTCGATGCTCACAACGAAGGTTTTGCCCAGACAATGGACTGGGGCGTACGCATGGTGACACTACTGGGTATTCCCGCGATGTTGGGCTTGATGGTGCTAGCAAAACCTATGTTGATGGTGCTGTTCATGCGTGGGGAATTTACGCCACAAGATGTCGAGTTTGCTTCGATGTCATTGATGGCTTATGCGTCTGGTTTACTCAACTTTATGCTGATTAAAGTTCTCGCCCCTGGTTATTATTCTCGCCAAGATACAAAAACGCCAGTGAAGTACGGCATTATCGCAATGGTAACGAACATGGTCTTCAATGCTATCTTCGCTTATTTTTATGGCTATGTCGGTCTGGCTATTGCGACGGCACTATCGGCTTTGGTCAACATGACTCTACTATATAGAGGTTTGCATATCGCAGGTGTTTACCAGTTAACACGCAAAACACTCATCTTTGTTGGCAAGCTAATTATTGCGGGTGGCTTAATGGTCACAGCGATCATGTGGCAGTTGGAAGAGATGAGTATTTGGCTGAGCTGGAGTTTAGCTCATCGCGTGATGTGGTTGTCTATGCTGATTGGTTTAGGTGCAGGGGTTTATTTGGTGACACTTCTGGTTATGGGTATACGTTTAAAAGACTTAAAAGCAGCGACAGAGCGAACCTGATTAGTATATAATCCGTCAGTTTCACGCAATGTTAACTCTTTTAGACAGTATTTATAGCCAATAGATAGGTTTTTAGCAGTCCCCAATGGAATTGATTCGAGGTATTCACAATATCAAACCCCACCATCAAGGGTGTGTATTGACGATCGGAAACTTCGATGGTGTTCATCTTGGACATCAGGAAGTATTACGACAAGTGTCTGAACAGGCAAAGGAATTAGGTCTGCCCTCGACGGTAATGACATTCGACCCTCAGCCATTGGAACTGTTTGCTAAAGATAAAGCACCAGCGAGGCTGGCACGCCTCAGAGATAAGTTTGTGCAACTGAGTAAATTGAATATTGAAAGGTTGCTTTGTGTAAACTTTAACCTTAAGTTCGCCAATCAAACCCCTGAGGCATTTATTAGTGACTTGTTGGTAGCGCGTTTGGGTGTTAAGTTTCTCGTCGTAGGCGATGATTTCTGCTTTGGTCATGGTCGTAAGGGGAACTTTGCGATGCTGCAAGAAGCAGGAAAAAAGTACGGCTTTGAAGTGGTCAGCACACAAAGCTTTCGCTTAGCTGAGTTGCGGGTTAGCAGCACAGCAATACGTCGGGCATTAGCGCAAGATAAGCTTGATGAAGCTGCGCAAATGTTAGGACGTCATTATAGTATTAGTGGTCGAGTCTCTCATGGTCGTAAATTGGGTAGAACCATTGGTTTCCCTACGGCAAATATCCCACTAAAGCGTTGCGTATCTCCAGTGTCAGGTGTTTATACCGTTGAGGCATTAGGTCTTGATGATGGGCCTATCGGAGGTGTGGCGAACATTGGTAACCGACCGACGGTTAACGGTGTACGTCAGCAACTAGAAGTACATTTATTCGACTTTAAAGCCAATTTATATGGCAAACAGTTGGAAATCGTACTTTTAGATAAGATTCGAGATGAGCATAAATTTGAGTCATTCGAAGCTTTGAAACAACAAATTGAATTGGATGCTGAAGCAGCAAGGGTGTGGCTGCGTCAGCGTAAAGACCAAGCGGTTTAGTTCGCTGCTTGGCATAATGTCTAACTGTCACCCAACACAACGGAATTAAGAATCGATGAGTGAGTATAAAGATACCCTGAACCTTCCTGAAACAGGGTTTCCGATGCGCGGCAATCTGGCCAATCGTGAGCCAGAGATGCTTGAGCGTTGGTACAAAGAAGACCTTTACGGTGAAATCCGTAAAGCGAAGAAAGGCAAAAAATCTTTCGTTCTACACGATGGTCCTCCATACGCGAATGGTGACATTCACATTGGCCACGCACTAAACAAGATTCTTAAAGACATTATTATTAAATCCAAAACACTTTCTGGTTTTGATGCACCGTACATTCCAGGTTGGGACTGTCACGGCCTACCAATTGAACTAATGGTAGAGAAGAAGAAAGGCAAACCAGGCCAAAAGATCTCTGCGGCAGAGTTCCGTGAAGAGTGTCGTAAATACGCTCAAGGTCAGGTTGAAGGTCAAAAAGAGAGCTTCAAGCGTCTAGGTATCATGGGAGAGTGGGATAAGCCTTACCGCACGATGGATTTTGCTACCGAAGCAAATATCATCCGCGCGTTAGGTAAAATCGCTGACAATGGTCATCTACTGAAAGGCTTCAAGCCAGTTCATTGGTGTACGGACTGTGGTTCGGCACTTGCTGAGGCTGAAGTAGAGTACAAAGACAAAGTTTCTCCTTCGATTGATGTTCGCTTCAAAGCGACAGATGCTGCGGCTCTACTGTCGAAGTTTAATCTTATTGAAGGTCATGAAGGCGAAGGCGATATCTCAATTGTTATCTGGACGACGACACCGTGGACACTGCCAGCAAACCGCGCAGTATGTTTACGCGGTGATCTAGAGTATGTACTTGTCCAAATTGAAGGTGAGTCTAAAGAGCGTATCATCGTTGCGTCTGAATTAGCGAAAGATGTCATGGACCGTGCTGGTATTGAGCACTTCCACAACCTAGGTTTTGCTAAGGGTAGTGATCTTGAATTGCTTCAGTTCAATCACCCATTCTATGACTTTACCGTGCCAGCGATCTTAGGTGATCACGTGACTACTGATTCGGGTACAGGTGTTGTCCATACCGCGCCAGGTCACGGTCAAGAAGACTTCGCAGTAGGTAACCAATACAACCTAGAAGTGGCTAACCCTGTAGGTTCAAACGGCGTTTACCTACCAGATACTGAGTTGTTTGCTGGTCAACACGTATTCAAAGCGAACGATGCGGTCGTTGAAACGCTCAAAGAAAAAGGCGCGCTTCTTCATCACCACGCTTATGAGCACAGCTACCCACACTGTTGGCGCCATAAGACTCCAATCATCTTCCGTGCAACACCTCAGTGGTTTGTATCGATGGACCAAGCAGGTCTACGTGCTAAAGCACTAGAGTCAATCAAAGGTGTGGAGTGGATGCCTGAGTGGGGTCAAAGTCGTATCGAAGGTATGATTGAAGGTCGTCCTGAGTGGTGTATCTCACGCCAACGTACTTGGGGTGTGCCGATCGCTCTATTCGTTCACAAAGAAACTGCAGAGCTTCATCCAAACACAATTGAACTGGTTGAGAAAGTTGCTCAACTTGTTGAAGAAAAAGGCATCCAAGCTTGGTGGGATCTAGAAATTTCAGATCTACTTGGTGATGACGCTGATAAATACGAGAAAGTACTTGATACTCTAGACGTATGGTTCGATTCAGGTGTTACTCACTATTCAGTGGTTGACGCTCGTGAAGAGTACAACGGCAACAGCGCAGATCTTTACCTGGAAGGTTCTGACCAACACCGTGGTTGGTTCCAGTCGTCATTGATTTCATCTATCGCGATGAAAGGTGAAGCGCCATACAAGCAAGTGTTAACGCACGGCTTCGTTGTAGATGGTCACGGTCGTAAGATGTCGAAATCGATTGGTAACGTAGTTGCACCGAAAGATGTCACGAACAAGCTAGGTGCAGATATTCTGCGTCTATGGGTTGCATCAACAGACTACACTGGCGAAGTCGCGGTATCTGATGAAATTCTTAAGCGCTCTGCTGATGCGTACCGTCGTATCCGTAACACAGCACGTTTCTTCCTTGCGAACCTAAGTGGTTTCAACCCTGCAACGGATATTGTTCCTGCAGAAGAAATGGTTGCACTTGATCGTTGGGCTGTTGGTCGCGCACTAGCGGCTCAGGAAGAAATTGTTAAAGCATACGGCGAGTACAACACTCACGCAGTGACTCAGCGCTTGATGCACTTCTGTTCGATTGAGATGGGTTCATTCTACCTAGACGTGATCAAAGACCGTCAGTACACAGCAAAACGTGGCGGACACGCTCAACGTAGCTGTCAGACGGCGCTTTACTACATCGTAGAAGCGTTGGTACGTTGGATGGCTCCTATCATGTCGTTTACAGCGGATGAAATCTGGAATGAAATGCCAGGTGAGCGCGATAAGTTTGTTTTCACTGGTGAATGGTTCGATGGCCTGTTCGGATTGACTGAAGGTGAAGAGCTGAACAACGAGTTCTGGGCTGAGATTCAGTTGATTCGTGGTAGCGTGAACAAGCTGCTAGAAGACGCTCGTAAAGACAAGACAATCGGTGGCTCTCTACAAGCTGAAGTCACGCTATATGCCGACGATGCACTACTGGCTAAGCTAGGTAAGCTAGAAGACGAACTGCGTTTTGCACTACTGACATCAACCGCAGTGGTTAAGTCTCTAGGTGAAAAATCTCAAGCAGCACAAGCGACCGATGTTGAAGGTCTGTTTGTTGAAGTTAAAGCGACTGAAAACGAGAAGTGTGACCGCTGTTGGCACCATACTCCAGACGTTGGTACGATCGAAGGCCATGAGAAGATCTGTGGTCGTTGTGTATCGAACGTAGATGGTGAAGGCGAAGTACGTAAATTTGCATAATTCGCAGTAGCGTAACTGAACTTTTCAGAAATTAAATAGCCCCAGTATCTACTGGGGCTACTTTTAGGAACTGTATGAACGAGCAAACATTAACTCTTAAACAATCAGGTGTACGTTGGCTATGGCTAGCGTTGGTTATCTTCCTTGCGGACATCGGTATTAAACTGTTTGTGATGGATAATATGGGTTATGGATGGGCAAATCGAATAGAGGTACTGCCTTTCTTCAATTTCCTTTATGTTCATAATTACGGCGCTGCGTTTAGCTTCCTGAGCGATCAGGCTGGCTGGCAACGTTGGCTATTTACTGGGATTGCATTTGCAGTCACCGCAATGCTGACTTACTGGATGAGTAAACTTCCAGCGGCCGAAAAGTGGAACAATATCGCCTACGCTATGATTATTGGTGGTGCGGTAGGTAACGTCTTCGATCGTGTCGTCCATGGTTATGTGGTCGATTACCTCGACTTTTACTGGGGTAATTATCATTGGCCAGCATTCAATCTGGCTGATACTACTATCTGTATTGGTGCTGCGATGATTATCTTAGATGGCTTTCGTAAAAAAGACGACGCCAAAGCTTAATTCGTGATGAATTGAATAACCCTAAGCGCTGTCGGTTGATTACGGTGGCGCTTTTTAGTATACCCGTCTAGTTTGAATCCGAGCGCCAATTTGACGGCGACACATCTATTAAAACAATAACGACACCAAGGAAGCAGTAACGTGACTACAATCGCCCAAGATTCAGCAGTAACTTTGCACTTTACGATCAAAATGAAAGACGGGTCTGTTGCCGACAGTACCCATAACATGGGCAAACCAGCCAAACTAGTGATTGGTGATGGTAGCCTTAGTGAAAACTTTGAACAGTGTTTGCTGGGTCTTAACTCAGGTGACCAAAAGGCCATTGAACTTAAAGCTCAAGATGCGTTTGGTTTGCCAAATCCAGACAATATTCATCATATGGACCGTGCTAAGTTTGTTGGTGACGCGGAAGTGGAAGTGGGCACCATCATGGCTTTTTCTGGTCCAGACGGAATGGAAATTCCTGGCATTATTACCGAAATAGCTGGCGACTCTGTGACCGTAGATTTCAACCATCCGCTAGCAGGACAGGATGTGACTTTTGAAGTTGAGATTTTGTCAGTAGAATAACCGCCCAAAGAAGAAAACAACGCCATGAGCAATGAAATGAAAATTCTATTAGCCAACCCTCGCGGTTTTTGTGCCGGTGTTGATCGTGCGATCAGCATTGTTGAACGTGCATTAGAAATGTACCAACCACCAATCTACGTACGCCATGAGGTGGTTCACAACCGTTTTGTCGTGGAAGGCCTCAAGCAGCGTGGTGCGATCTTTGTTGAAGAGTTGCATGAAGTTCCAGATGACAATATCGTTATTTTTTCTGCTCATGGTGTGTCTCAAGCAGTACGCAAAGAGGCCAAAGAGCGTGCTCTCACCGTTTTTGACGCAACTTGTCCCTTAGTGACTAAAGTGCACATGGAAGTAGCTCGTGCGAGTCGTAAGCATATGGAAGTCGTGTTGATTGGTCATGCTGGACATCCTGAAGTTGAAGGTACAATGGGGCAATACGCCAGTGATAAAGGCGGTATGTACTTGGTGGAAACGCCAGCGGATGTAATCGCTCTTAAAGATAAGGTGCGTGATCCAAGCCACCTGCACTATGTGAGCCAAACAACGCTATCAGTGGATGAGACTGCAGATGTCATTGACGAGCTGCGTCGTGTCTTCCCTGACATTCAGGGTCCGCGCAAGGATGACATCTGTTATGCAACGCAAAATCGCCAGGACGCGGTGCGCGAAATGGCAGAGGATGTGGATGTTATGATTGTCGTCGGGTCTAAAAACTCTTCAAATTCTACTCGCCTTAAAGAACTGGCAGAAAAGCTGGGAACGCCGGGCTACCTCACTGACTGCACGGAAGACATCAAGTCGGAATGGTTTGAAGGCAAAACGAAAGTCGGGGTGACCGCGGGTGCTTCTGCTCCAGAGGAGTTGGTCAACCAAATCCTAGACCGAATAAAAGAGTTGGTCGGTGCTCGCTCGGTAGAAGAGATTCAAGGGCGTGAAGAGAATATGTTCTTTGAAGTACCGAAAGAGCTACAGATTAAGCAAATCGATTAATGATCACAACAACAAAAAGCCAGCGTTAAAGCTGGCTTTTTTACGCGCTTTACAATAGAAAAGGCTCCCGAAGGAGCCTTAGTTTTCATTACGTTTTTGTTTTGAGCTACGCAGTTTCTGTGACTGCTTGTGGTTTCTCTTCGTCAGCAAGGTCAGTTTCACCTTTACCTTTGGATCTCTTAATCACGTAAGCGGTAAAGGCTAGAGCAAACAGTACTCCAGAAATCGTTGAAATTTGAATTGGCAGACCAAAACCTAGTGAACTGTTATTGAGAATGAAGGTAACACACACTGTCGTCATGAACATTGCAGGGATAGTGGTAATCCAGTGCAGCTTGTTATGGCGTAGTAGGTACGCGGATGCAGTCCATAGCATCATGACCGCGGTCGTTTGGTTAGCAAAGCCGAAGTAACGCCAGATAATGCCGAAATCTACTTGAGTCAAGATACCACCGATAACGAATAGTGGAACTGCCATCAATAGTCGGTTGCGCAGTGTTTTTTGCTCCATGTTGAAGTATTCAGCTAGGATCAAACGGCTAGAGCGGAATGCAGTATCACCAGAAGTGATAGGTAGGATGACGACACCGAGGAAAGCGATTACACCACCAAAGACACCGAGTAGGCCAAATGATGCGCTGTAAACGACATTACCAGGACCACCGTTTTTCACAGCTTCAGAGAGTGATTCTAGTGAGCCAAAGAAAGATAGAGCGATCGCACACCAGATTAGCGCGATGACACCTTCACCGATCATTGCACCGTAGAAGACGAAGCGACCATTCTTTTCATTTTCCATACAGCGAGCCATCAGCGGAGACTGGGTTGCATGGAAACCTGAAATGGCACCACATGCGATAGTGATGAATAGCGCTGGCCATAAAGGCATATCATTTGGGTTAAGGTTAGTTAGCATATCGCTGACTTGGAAATCACCCATTACAGTGTGTTCGCTAGAGAAAGCAATCGCTGTCATTAGACCGACCGACATGAAGATAAGTAGGGCGCCAAATAGTGGGTAGAAGCGACCAATGATTTTATCAACAGGAACAATTGTAGCGATGATGTAGTAAGCGAAAATCGCGATAACCATGGTCGTCATGCTAACGTTCAGGCTAGTTTGATCGTTAATTAGGTTAGTGATCATTCCCGCAGGTGCTGAAACAAATACCACGCCGACTAGCAACAGAAGAACAATGGCAAAGATGTTCATAAAGTGTTTTGCGCCATTGCCTAGGTAGAGGCCTGTGATGGTCGGCACTGAAGCACCACCATTACGTACTGATAGCATACCTGAGAAGTAGTCATGTACCGCACCAGCAAAAATACAGCCGACCACAATCCATAGCATTGCTGCTGGGCCGTAAAGGGCTCCCATGATTGGGCCAAAGATAGGACCCACACCAGCAATATTCAGTAGTTGAACCAAGTAGACTTTTTTCGTCGACATTGGAACGTAGTCAACACCATCTTGCATAGTATGCGCAGGGGTTTGACGTTTTTCGTTAATACCAAAAATCTTCTCTACGAATGCGCCGTAGAGAAAGTAGCCACCTATCAGGGCCGCGACACAGGTTAGAAACCACAACATAGCACTTGTTCCTTAGTGAAATTAATTAAGCTCACCATGGATACTAAGTCTTTCTCGGGCAATCATCATTCGCTTCTGAAGTGAGTGGTCGTATAGAAAAATGAGTGGTTTTCTGGGCTATTAAGTGGTTTTTTCTGTCAGTGAGTGGCAATTGTTGAAGTTTAGTGGTTTGATTAATCACTGGAGATAAAGTCAAGGAAAAACAATGAGGAAGATAATTGTCGTAGCCATATTGACGGTTCTGACTGCGTGTGTGAGTAGCCCTGAGCAACTCGCAAAACAAGGAGACTGGTATCAAATTGGTTTTCAAGATGGAGTCAGTGGTCACACTCAGCGTTCTTATAAAGAGCTGACAAGTTTAGGCGCAGTTAAGCAGGCAGATTATGAAACGGGTTACTCGGAAGGTATCGGCCAATACTGCAACCCAGATTTCGCCTATCAGATAGGATTGTCTGGTCAATATTACGAAGGTGTGTGTGAAGGTACAGAGAGTGCGCAAAAGTTTCGAATGGAATGGCAGCGTGGCTGGAATGAATACCAGAACTAGCCATTGTTAATCGCATATAACAGAGGGGAGCAAGTTAGCCTCTGCTCCCCTAGTTATTCAATTAATCGTTGTGGTGAAGCTGAACCGCTTTGCGCAAAAAACCGTCTTGTTTATCGAGTTTACTTTTTGCTTCAGCAACGTCCATTCCAGTGAGAATCATCAGAATGGCTAACTTAACGTCATAGTGAGTTTGTTCGAGCGTTGCAATCGCTTCACTGTTATCACAATCAGTTGCCTGCATAACGATGCGTGCAGCGCGTGCAACCAGCTTTTTGTTGGTCGCTTTCACATCAACCATTAGGTTCTGATAACTCTTACCTAAACGAATCATTGATGCTGTCGTTAGCATATTCAGCACAAGTTTTTGCGCTGTTCCGGATTTTAATCGAGTCGATCCTGTAAGAGCTTCTGGCCCCACAATTGGGCTAATCGCTATTTGTGCAATATCGGCGATGGGAGAGTCAGGATTACAGGACAGGGCAACGGTGGTTGCGCCAATTTGGTTTGCGTATTCGAGCGCTCCAATCACGTAGGGTGTTCTGCCGCTGGCAGCAATACCAACCACCACGTCATTGTGAGCAAAATTGATCGCTTTAAGGTCTTCGATGCCTAAGGTAAATGAGTCTTCCGCGCCTTCTTTCGCTTTTAAAATCGCCTCTGGTCCACCAGCGATAAGTCCAATCACCATCTGATCGGATACGCCAAAAGTAGGAGGGCACTCTGAGGCGTCTAAAACACCCAAACGACCACTGGTTCCTGCCCCCATGTAGATCAAACGCCCTCCGCTCTTAAATGCCTCTGTGATTTTGTCGACGGCTTGAGCGATTTCAGGTAACACTTTCTCGACCGCCAGAGGAACCTGTTGGTCCTGTTGATTGATTCGCTTGACGATTTCACTTGAAGGCAAGAGGTCGATATCCATGGTCTCAGGATTACGCCCTTCAGAAACTAAATGTGAAAGTGCAGCGATAAGCGCATCATTAGTCATAGTTGTCCTTATTTATCAGCAAAGTACATCACACCAAGGCTAGCCAGTTTGGAGGCTCCGGTGACTTCAGGCAGATTGCTTGGCAGATTGTGAATACGGCGATAGGCCAGCCAAGCAAAGGCCATCGCTTCGATATTATTACTGTCGACGCCTTTGTCATCGGTTAGCATCACCTGCCAATCTGGCAATAGCTCGGCTAAGCGTTGCATGAGTAGTGGGTTATGAGCACCGCCACCACAGGTTAATAACTCTGGCCTATCGCCTAGTTTGAATTTTTTGACTTCATTAGCAATAGTTTGCGCGGTGTATTCACACAAGCTTCTTTGCACATCAGCAACCTTCGTTGAGTAACGGTTGAGGATGTTTTCTAACCAAGGCAAGTTGAACAGTTCGCGTCCGGTGCTTTTAGGTGCTGGAAGTGTTAGGTAAGGTTCATCAAGGAGTTCTGACAGTAGGTCAGTATCAATCTTGCCTTGATTAGCAAGCTGAGCATCTTTATCGAACGCGATACCTTGATGTTTATAACACCACGCGTCCATCAACATATTGCCAGGGCCTGTGTCGTAACCAATGACGGGGTGATCTGGTCTTAACACCGAAATGTTGGCAATGCCGCCGATATTGAGTACCACAACGCTTGAGCCATTCGATTTGAAAATTGATTGGTGGAAAGCAGGAACCAGAGGGGCACCTTGTCCACCCAGTGCAATATCTTTGCGTCGAAAATCGGCGACCGTATCTATCTGCGTTAGGGCTGCAATGATATTGGCATCACCAAGCTGGATGGTAAAAGGCGCGTCCCCATTAGGTTGGTGGAAGACGGTTTGACCATGATTGCCGATGGCAGTGATTTCTTTTGCTGTTCGTCCGCTTTTGGCCAACAGCGCTTGTACTGCTTCCGCATAAAGTTTGCCGAGTTGATGATCTATGTGACCAATTTCTGGAAGCGTAGTTGATTGACCCAGTGACACATTTAGGATTCGTTGTTTAAGTTGCTCTGGAATAGCATGATCATGGTTTTCCAACAGGCGAATATGACAATCGTCAATCTCGACCAGTGCAGTATCGATTCCATCAAGGCTAGTGCCTGACATAATGCCAATGTATAACTCTTTAGTGGTCATGCTCAATTTTCGCTAACAGTGAAGTTTAACCGTTGTAAACAGAGAATAATCCTAATAACCTCGGGAGCATAGCGAAATTCAGCTGGATGTGGAGAAATTATGGGACCGTTATGGATCGATGTGGCTGGTTGTGAACTGACTGCAGAAGATAAAGAAATTCTTGAACACCCAACCGTCGGTGGTGTGATTCTTTTTTCTCGCAACTACCATGATAGTGCGCAATTATTGGCGTTAAATAAAGCTATTCGTCACGCGGCTAAGAGACCTATTCTGATTGGTGTTGATCAAGAAGGTGGACGAGTACAGCGCTTTAGAGAGGGGTTCTCCCGAATTCCCGCTGCGCAGAGATATGCCCAGTTTGAAAACAGTGAGCAGTTAGCTCAGCAAGGCGGTTGGCTGATGGCTGCTGAGCTGGTGGCCCATGATATCGATCTTAGTTTTGCGCCTGTGTTGGATCAGGGGCATGAGTGTAAAGCGATCGGAGACCGTTCGTTTGGTGAGGATATGGATACCATCGTTTGCCATAGTCTCGCTTACATGAAAGGAATGAAATCGGTAGGAATGGCGACAACCGGCAAGCACTTCCCTGGTCATGGTGGTGTGATTGCTGACTCACATCTAGAAACCCCATTTGATTATCGCGATAACATTTTCGAACAGGATATGGCGATATTTAAAGCGCAAATCGAAGCCGGCATTCTTGATGCAATGATGCCAGCTCATGTTGTTTTTCCCCATTACGATGATCAGCCAGCGAGTGGTTCTGAATACTGGCTCAAACAAGTACTGCGTCACCAACTAGGTTTTAAAGGCATCGTTTTTTCTGATGACTTAAATATGGAAGGTGCGGCGATTATGGGGGGGCCAGCAGAGCGGTCTCATCAAGCATTGGTCGCAGGCTGTGACATGCTGCTGTTATGCAATAATCGACCAGGTCAGATTGAGGTGTTAGACAATCTGCCGATCATGGAAACGCCTGAAGCGGTTAAACTGTTGAAGACGCAAAGTTTTACCTTGGAAGATCTGCAACGCAGTGAGCAGTGGCGACAAGCGTCAGATGCGATGAAACGTATTTTAGAATCCTAACTGAAAGAGCCGCGACTGCGGCTCTTTTATTGATTGCTCAGTCAGTGAAAACCGAGTTTCTCCTTGAGGGTTTTAAGGTAACGACGACTCACTGGAAGAGGGTGATTGCTGACTGTGATAATTTCGGCCAAGCCATTTTCCAGTAGTTTAATTTCTTTAATGGCACTGATGTTGACGAGAAACTGTCGATGACAGCGAACAAGAGGTGTTTTCTCTTCTAACACTTTAAGTGTTAACTGAGACGTCGCTTTCTGTTCATGGGTCTGAACATGAACACCGCTAATGTCACTATAAGCAAACTCGACATCTTTAGTCGGAATAATAACGATTCTGTTGAGCCCAATACACGGCACCTGATCCAAACAAGGAGGAGCGATAGCGGCAATTTGCTCCTTATTGACTCGTTGTGTTTTCAGTAGTCGGTTAACTGTCTTAGTAAGCCTTTGGGTATCAACTGGCTTCAACAGATAGTCAAAGGCATTATCCTCAAATGCCTGAACGGCAAACTCATCATAAGCCGTAACAAACACGACTTTTGGCATCGTTTCGGGGTCGAGCATCGCCAGCAGCTCAATTCCCGTTATTTGTGGCATTTGGATATCGAGAAACACCACGTCAGGTTTAAGCTGATTGATTTTTTTTAACCCTTCGATTGCGTTGCTGGCTTGTTCGATAACTTGAATATGCCCAGTTTCTTCTAACAACTCTGTCAGTTCTTCGCGAGCAAAGAGTTCGTCATCTATGACTAATGCTGAAAGCATGGTGTTCCTTAATGAGAGTGTTCGTTGGGAATGATAAAGCTCATTCGCGTAAGTCTGTCCGGTTCTACTTCAATAGTGAGAGCCGAAGCACGACCAAATTTATTCGTGAGACGTTTGTCTACGATTTGCATACCTAATCCTAGATGGTCATCAGCTGGGGGAGAGTAACTGCCCGCGTTATCTTCAACAACGATACGATAACCCTCTTGCTCGACCTGACTGTAGACGCGAACAACGCCTCCGAATAGCAGATTTGATATCCCATGCTTGATGGCGTTTTCTACTAGTGGCTGAAGGGTAAATGTTGGCACTTTGCGACTGAGTAAACTTTCTTCGATGTCTATCGTTACTTCAAGCCTGTCGGTAAAACGCGCCTTTTCGATGGTCAGGTAGGCGTTCACATGGGCAAGCTCTTCTTTGAGGGTGACGGTTTCGATATCTTGCTTGAGATTGCTACGGAAGAAATGAGAAAGATGCTGAATAAGCTCTCTTGCTTTCGCGGGGTCTCGGCGAATAACTGCACTGATAGTATTTAGAGCATTGAACAAGAAATGCGGGTTGACTTGAGCATGGAGTAGTTTGATTTCCGCTTGAGATAATAAGGTTTGTTTCTGCTGGTAGTCACCAAATAGAATTTGGCTTGAGAGTAATTGGGCAATCCCTTCAGCCATCGACATATTGATGGTAGAAAACAGTTTTCGCTTGGGTTCGTACAACTTGATTGTTCCAATCACTCGTTCTCCCGCACGTAAGGGAATAATCAGTGCCGAACCAAGCTTGCATTCAGACGACAAAGAACACTGATAAGGCTTTTCCTTACCGTCGAGGTAGATAATGTCATTTTGTTGAATCGCATCTAATGTGCTTTGTGAAGAGATCGGGGTATTAGGTTTATGGTGATCATCCCCGATGCCTACAAAGGCTAGAATCTTTTCATCGTCGGTAATAGATACAGCACCAACGTTGGTTTCTTCGTAGATGATTCGAGCGATTTTCTCTGCATTTTGGCTGTTAAATCCTAATGCCAGGATACCCACTGAACGTTCAGCTATGTTGAGTGCACGCCGTGAAAACGTGGCTGAATACTCTTCGAAGATGGTTTTCCTGTCATGCAGAATACTCATAAATAAGGCTGCGCCGACAGAGTTAGCAATGATCATCGGAGCTGCAATAGCAGATACCAAGTTATACGCTTGATCAAAAGGTTTGGCGACGATCAGGATGATCAGCATCTGGACGATTTCTGCCACTAAGGTAACGGCAAAAACCACACTCGGATTAAAGAGTTGTTCAGACTTTCCTTTACGAAGTAGGTAGATATGCAGTAAGCCACCAATCAATCCTTCGGCAGTGGTTGATATTGCACAAGCCACGTCGGTGAAGCCACCGAGTGAGTAGCGGTGTAAGCCTCCGGTTAGTCCGACAAAAAAACCAACAATAGGCCCACCAAAGAGTCCACCCATTACCGCGCCTATCGCTCGGGTGTTGGCAATGGCATCATTGATCTGTAAACCAAAGTAAGTCCCCATAATACAGAATAGAGAGAACAGCACGTAGACGCTCAACTTGTGGCTAAGTCGGTTGGATATGTTCAGCAATGGCAGAAATATAGGGGTCTTACTAAGCATGTAAGCCAGCACTAAATAGACACACATCTGCTGTAGTAGGGAAAGAATCAGATCCATAGCAATAAAATTAGGTGTGGATTTATCCCTTATTCTAGATAACAAACCGCAGAGAAAACATGCTTATCTCATCATTCTTCGCTAAAACCAGCTAAAACCTCACGTGTAAATTTAAATTTACATTGGTGTTTTTTTTAGTTTACATGTTGCAATCTAAATTTGGGCTGTTATTTTATGTTTATTCAAGACCAAGTGATACGGATGAATCTTGGTGTAAAAATAAATATACAGGTTTAGGTTATGCAAAAAAGTGAATTGAGCAATATCAATATTAGTGATGAACAGGTTCTGATTACGCCAGAAGAGCTCAAGGCAAAATTGCCTCTTAGTGACAAAGCTCGTCGCGCTATCCAAGAATCACGTCAAACCATCGCGAATATCATCCACAAGAAAGATCACCGTCTGCTTGTTGTATGCGGGCCATGTTCAATCCACGATATCGATGCTGCGAAGGAATACGCTAAGCGTCTTAAAGCACTTTCAGAACAACTGAGTGATCAACTGTATATTGTTATGCGTGTTTACTTCGAAAAACCACGTACAACGGTTGGCTGGAAAGGTTTGATCAATGACCCACATCTAGATGGCTCTTTTGATATTGAGCACGGTCTTCATGTTGGTCGTGAGCTACTTGTCGACCTGGCTGAAATGAATATTCCATTAGCCACTGAAGCTCTGGATCCAATCAGCCCACAATACCTAGCAGATACCTTCAGCTGGGCTGCGATTGGTGCCCGCACCACTGAATCGCAAACTCACCGTGAAATGGCGAGTGGTCTTTCCATGCCAATTGGTTTTAAAAATGGTACAGATGGTAGCTTAGCAACGGCAATTAACGCGATGCAAGCTGCTTCTTCAAGCCACCGCTTTATGGGTATTAACCGTGAAGGTCAGGTTGCTTTACTGACGACTCAAGGCAACCCAAATGGTCATGTGATCCTACGCGGTGGTAAGCAGACCAATTACGATTCAGTTTCTGTGACTGAATGTGAGCAGGATATGGCCAAGCATGGTTTGGAAGCTTCGCTGATGGTGGATTGCAGTCACGCCAACTCACGTAAAGATTTCCGTCGTCAACCTTTGGTTGCAGAAGATGTGATCCACCAAATCCGTGAAGGGAACAAATCGATTATTGGCCTAATGATCGAAAGTCATATTAACGAGGGCAATCAGTCATCTGATATTCCGTTAAGTGAGATGCAATATGGTGTTTCTATCACCGACGCTTGTATCAATTGGGATACAACTGAGGCACTATTACGCCATGCACATGAAGAGCTAGTCCCTTTCCTAGAGAATCGTTTGAAAGGCTAATGTAGAAGAGTACAAGGAACATCAATGGCCGTTGAATTGAATGAGTTGCGTGATCAGATTGACGCAGTCGATAAACAGATTTTGGATTTGTTAGCCCAGCGACTTGCGTTAGTCGAGAAAGTCGGTGAAGTGAAAAGTAAACACGGCTTACCTATCTATGCCCCAGATCGTGAAGCGGCAATGCTGGCTTCACGTCGTCAAGAAGCAGAGAAGAAAGGCGTGCCCCCTCAACTCATTGAAGATATTCTTCGCCGCACAATGCGTGAATCTTATGCCAGTGAGAAAGATTCTGGTTTCAAATGCCTTAATCCTGAGCTTCGCTCTGTGGTGATTGTCGGCGGTCACGGTCAGCTTGGTGGCTTGTTTGGTCGTATGTTTAAGCTTTCTGGTTACGACGTTAAAGTGCTTGGGAGCAAAGACTGGGATCGAGCTGATGAAATGCTTGAGAATGCTGGGATGGTTGTGGTGACGGTTCCAATTCATCTTACCGAAGGTGTGATTGAGAAACTGGGTCAGTTACCTAAAGATTGTATATTGTGTGATTTAACCTCGATTAAGTCTAAGCCACTGCAAGCGATGCTTAACGTGCACCAAGGGCCGGTGGTTGGTCTGCATCCAATGTTTGGTCCTGATGTTCCAAGTTTGGCTAAGCAGGTGATTGTTTACTGTGATGGCCGAGGCGAAGAGAGCTACCAATGGTTGCTGCAACAGTTTTCTATTTGGGGTGCGAGCTTATGTCAGATTGATGCGAGTGAGCATGATCATGGTATGACCTTGATTCAGGCACTACGCCACTTCACTTCATTTGCATACGGTCTTCACCTTAGCCGTGAAAACCCCAATATCGATAAGCTACTCAAGCTGAGTTCACCTATTTATCGCTTAGAGCTCGCTATGGTTGGGCGACTATTCGGTCAAGATCCTAATTTGTACGGTGACATCATTCTCTCTTCTCAAGAGAATATCGACATGATCAAGCGTTTTCACCGTTGTTTTGGTGAAGCCTTGGAGATTCTTGATGGCAAGGACAAACAGGCATTTGTTGAGAGTTTTGACAAAGTCAGTGACTGGTTCGGTGACTACTCGCAGCAGTTCCTTGAAGAGAGCCAAAATTTGCTGAAGCAAGCCAATGACTCCATCCACAGAGGATAGAGTTAGGGATGTAAAAAGAGCGACTGAACGTCGCTCTTTTTGATCGCTATTATTGAATCACCACAGGTTCTGCTTGTGAAGCCTGTTCGTTTTTCACCGTGCTCACCGAGTTATCACTATACGGTGTATTGGTCAGATTGACCTGTAAGCGCACTGTTTCATCGATGATTTTTACCAGTGGAGCCCATTTGACTCCGTTCTCGTTTTCGAAAAGATAGTTAAAGTTCTCTGGCGTCCAATCCATGGTGTATTGCGGGTTGAGTGCTCGTCCTAAAAAGCGTACTTCGTAATGCAAGTGAGGCCCTGTTGAATTACCCGAGTTACCACAAGTGGCGATCAGATCCCCTTTACTTACAAACTGACCACTGCGAACTTTAAACTTGGCGAGGTGAGCATAGGAGCTCATAAAACCAAACGAGTGTCGAACGGTGAGAAAGTTACCAAATCCTTTTGAACTCGGGCGCACGGTTTCTACAACACCATCCGCAGGAGCATAAATCTCTTCACCGCGTTTACATGTCAGGTCGATGCCCGTATGAGTATGACGTTTGCCGGTAATTGGGTTCGTACGTCTGCCATATGGAGAAGATATGCGCTGGTAGTTGAGCGGCGAATCGTTCGGGATCATACGGAACATGGTCGCACGTACTGCTGAGTCAACCGCTGCGGCATCAAGTCGGTCTTCAAGATTCTGTTCATCGCTGAGTGTTTCATCAGCGAGTCCCAATACAGACTCTACGTCAAAGACACGTTTACCGAGAACTTGAATCTGGTTACGCTTATCTTCCAACTCCTGAGACAGTGAATGGGTGGTGTCCACTTGCTCTTCGTAGAGCATCTCGAGTTCGTTTTTAGCTTGTTCTACTGAGCTGAGTTGATCGAGCAGAGCATTGTAGTTTTGTTGCGTTTTCTGCTGTTGTTGCCAGAAATAAACCCCACCAGAACCTAGCGTACCGATCAGTAGCATAGAGGAAACAACGAAGTTTTTTCTTGAGATATAGAAGTGTTGTACCCCTGAGGAGTCAGGGATAGAAATAGTAATTTTTTTTGACATAAGCTAGTTAGGCTAGGTGTACTCACCTAAATCAGATAAGTGTTCGATGTCTCGATGTAAGAGCTCATCATCACCTACGTTTAGTTCGACCAACCGCTTCAAATGCCCGATACTTTCAATATCAATGTGATCAATACTCAGACGAATCACATTGTTATTAAGGCCAACAATATTCCCTACAAGTTGGATCGTAACATCACTTCCTGGAAGCGAAAATTCAACATCAACTTGTTTACCTACATCGAGTAAATCCGATTGGTCACTGGTAAGCAATAAACCGTGTAGCGAAAGATCGCTGACAAGGGCGATCACCTCAACGGACTCTTGTGTCAGTACTGCTTGAGCTTGGTAAACAATACGCGAAAAACGACGGCGTTCGATCATAACTTTCTCTCTTAATTGCAACTCGTAAGAGTATCAAAATTAAAGTGGCCACTATACGCGCTTGTTCGCATTCTTCGCGATCGCAACACGGACAATTATCCGTATTGTGAGCTATATAATAAAGGCCGCTATATTAGCGGCCTTTGCACAAATTTCAAGCTGTATCACATTATTTAGCAATACGCTTGTATTTGATTCGATGCGGTTCCGCAGCTTCTGGACCAAGGGTTTTCTTCAACCAATCCATATACTCAGTATAGTTACCTTCGTAGAAGTTAACCTGACCTTCGTCGCGGTAGTCAATGATATGAGTCGCGATACGGTCTAGGAACCAACGGTCGTGCGAGATAACCATTGCACAGCCAGGGAACTCAAGTAGAGCTTCTTCCAGTGCACGTAGCGTTTCAACGTCAAGGTCGTTGGTTGGCTCATCGAGTAGCAGCACGTTACCGCCAGCTTTGAGAAGCTTAGCCAAGTGAACACGGTTGCGCTCACCGCCTGATAACTCACCGATGATCTTCTGTTGGTCTGAACCTTTGAAGTTGAAGCGAGAGCAGTAGGCACGTGCAGGAATTTCGAAGTGGTTGATTTTGATGATATCCGCGCCTTCAGAAATCTCTTGGTAAACGGTTTTCGAGTCATCCATTGAGTCACGGAACTGGTCAACAGAAGCAAGTTTAACCGTTTCACCCATTTCAATCGTGCCTGAATCTGGTTGTTCAGTGCCACTTAGCATCTTGAACAGCGTCGATTTACCGGCACCGTTAGCACCGATAATACCAACGATCGCACCTTTAGGGATGCTGAATGAAAGGTCATCAATCAGTACTCGGCCGTCAAATGACTTAGTCAGGTTATTCACTTCAATAACTTTGTCACCTAGGCGCTCGCCTGGCGGGATGAATAGTTCGTTAGTCTCGTTGCGCTTCTGACGATCACCGCTTTGTAGTTCCTCAAAGCGAGCCATACGTGCTTTAGATTTTGACTGACGACCTTTCGGGTTTTGACGTACCCACTCAAGTTCTTTCTCAATCGTCTTTTGACGAGCTTTTTCTTGTGAAGCTTCTTGTTGTAGACGAGCATCTTTCTGCTCTAGCCAAGAAGTGTAGTTACCTTGCCATGGAATACCTTCACCACGGTCTAGCTCTAGAATCCAACCAGCAGCGTTATCTAGGAAGTAACGGTCGTGGGTGATTGCCACAACAGTGCCTGAATAATCAACTAGGAAGCGTTCTAGCCACGCGACAGATTCTGCATCCAAGTGGTTAGTTGGTTCGTCAAGAAGAAGCATATCTGGGTTTGATAACAGTAGGCGACAGATCGCTACGCGACGGCGCTCACCACCGGATAAGTGTTGGATCTTTTGATCCCACTCAGGCAGACGCAGTGCATCCGCAGCACGTTCTAGCGCGTTATCTAGATTGTGACCGTCTTTTGCTTGAATCAGTGCTTCAAGTTCACCTTGCTCTTTTGCTAGCGCATCAAAGTCGGCATCTGGCTCCGCGTACGCAGCGTATACTTCGTCAAGACGCTTCATTGCACCGGCTACATCAGAAACCGCTTCTTCAACGATTTCACG
Source organism: Vibrio sp. TRT 29B02 (assembly GCF_050113655.1). Classification (NCBI taxonomy): domain Bacteria; kingdom Pseudomonadati; phylum Pseudomonadota; class Gammaproteobacteria; order Vibrionales; family Vibrionaceae; genus Vibrio; species Vibrio sp. TRT 29B02. Next base: position 16,316 of record NZ_JBNJOJ010000007.1, on the reverse strand, counting down.
AACAGTCTTCGACTCATCCAGTACAGGTTCTTGAGGAAGGTAGCCAACATTTAGGCCTGGTTGTGGGCGTGCTTCACCATCGATATCGGTATCAATGCCAGCCATGATGCGCAGTAGGGTTGATTTACCCGCACCGTTTAGACCCAAAACACCAATTTTTGCGCCTGGGAAGAAGCTTAGAGAGATGTCTTTAAGAATTTGTCGCTTTGGTGGCACAATTTTGCTCACGCGCGACATGGTATATACGTATTCAGCCATTGCCGATCGTTCCTAAATAGTCAATTCACGGAAATGGTTATTTTATACTAAGAGCGAGCAGTTTGTTACTAGATAAACGGTGTGCTTCGCTGTCGGTGTCATTTATTGGTGATTTAACGTGCACTGCTTCACTTAAAGCAAGCCAAATGTCACAGTTATGTGAATTTATTATTATTTACATCTCCGCGCTTTACAGGTCTGATTACAATGAGTCTTAATAAGGAACATCATAGCTTTCTATTCTCTAGGACGAGCCTTTATGACGCAGACTTTCCGAAAGTCGCTGCATCGCATTTCTTCATCGCTAGCTCTTGTTTCTTCGATGATATGCAGCGCAACCTTTGCCACATCTGTGGTGGCTGCTGATTTAAAACAGCAAAGAGATTTGTATGACCAAGCTCAAGAGTTTTTAGATGCCAAGCAAGTCGCTCAGTATCTTAAAATTCGTCCACAAATCGCTGACTACCCGCTGACGCCTTACATCGATTACCGTACCTTTCTCGTTGACATTGCACAGCGCTCGCCAACGGAGGTTGAGTCATTTATCCAACAGCATCACAGTTTCCCTTTTTCAGCCCGGATTCGAGCCCCGTATCTGGATGAATTGGCAAAAAAAGGTGATTGGAAGACCATGTTAGCGTTCCAAACGAGTGAGCCTCGTGGCGAAACGTATCAATGCCATTATTACAATGCACATGCTCAACAAGGAAATGAAAAGATAGCATTCGAGGGGGCAGAAAAACTCTGGTTATCTGGGCACAGTATTGCGGATGCTTGTGATCCTTTGTTTGAGGCATGGGACAAAGCCGGGCTGAAAAGTGATCAAATGGTCGTTGAGCGCATGCTTCTCGCTTTTGAAGCACGCAATGGTACCTTGATGAGCTACCTGAAGAAACAGGTCAAGTCGTCGCAGGCGACAGGCCAAGCGGAACAGATGCAGGATCTATTTGGGAACCCCGAACGAGTCGGAGCGTTTGCAAAAAAACAGCAGGTAACGCCTGTTAATCAGAAACTGGCTGAACTGGCTCTGAAGAAACTTGCCCGTAAAGATGTCGAACAAGCTCAGCAGCAGTTCAGCTTGGTGGCTCAAGGACAAAAGCTGACGGAGGATACTCAGCAATCATTGGCGGACTACATCTCGTTTCGACTCATTAATACGGACTCTTCATCATTAGCTAAATGGCGTGATAAGCAGATAGTAAAGTCATCAAACGTCGCATTGATAGAGCGTCGTGTACGGCTCGCTATCCAAATGGCAGATTGGCCAAGTGTTGATAAATGGATTCACAAGTTACCTCAGCCTTCTCAGGAAACTCTCCGTTGGCAGTATTGGTTAGGGCGCAGTGAGATAGAGTCAGGTCAGAAAGCTCAAGGCCATCAGCGCTTAGAGAGATTAATTGGTCAGCGTAACTTTTACAGCGTGGCTGCTGCGAAAGAGCTTAAGCGTTCGGTCGAGTATCCAACCTCAGAAATTTCACTCGATAAGAGTCTGCTTAAAGGGTTTTCTACCGAGCTGATAAGAATAGAAGAACTGATTGATCGCGATAAGATTACCGCAGCGAAAAGTGAGTGGCGTTGGCTACTTGAACGAGCAGATAAAAAACAGCAAGAGATGTTGGCTGCATTTGCTTCTTTCAAAGGCTGGCACCATTTAACCGTTGCAGCGAGCATCAAAGCACAAATGTGGGATAATTTGCAGATTCGTTTCCCAGTCGCTCATCGCTGGTGGTTTGATTTCTATGCAGATAAACACAGCATCGACCCAATAACATTGATGTCTCTGGCTCGCCAAGAGAGTGCGATGGATATCGAAGCAAAATCCCCCGTTGGTGCTCGTGGAATTATGCAGATTATGCCCTCAACCGCTAAGTACACGGCGAGAAAGTATAAGCTGACCTATCAGGGCAAAGATGATTTGTACCAAGTGGGCAAGAACATCGAAATTGGCAGCCATTATCTTGATGGACTGCTAAAACAGTACGATAACAATCGAATTTTTGCGTTAGCCGCGTATAATGCAGGACCTCATCGAGTGAAAACCTGGCGAAGTCAGACCCAGGGAAAACTAGACGCTTATGCATTTATCGAGGCGATACCATTCAATGAGACACGTGGATATGTGCAGAACATTTTAATGTTTGAAACTTATTATCGCGAAGTCTTAGGAGTGGATGGAGCGTTCTTGAATCAGCATGAGCTGAACGCGAAATATTAGCGAGCACCTTATCAAATGTCATTGGAACCAGAATACAAAGAGTGGCAGCAGATCTTAGACCTGATTGACCAAAGCACTCAATCTCAACAGCATGAAATGTTACTAACCATGCTACTGACTCCTGATGAGAGAGAGGCTTTAGTGGCGAGAGTCAACATCTTCCGTGAGTTACTGAAAGGGGAGTTGTCACAGCGACAGATAAGCCAGATGCTAGGTGTTGGCATTGCAACCATCACACGTGGCTCCAATGAACTAAAATCAAAAAGTTCTGATGAAAAACAGGCGATTGCTCAGTTGCTGAATAAAAAATAAGGATGCATTTGCATCCTTATTTTTTTACAGATTCGCTGGAAAGTGGTCAGGATTGGCAAAAGGAATCAAGGCGAGAATCAGCGCTTGATGATATACGGAGCTGCGGGTCAGCAGATTATGAGTAAGTAAGCTGATCGCTCCTCCTTTTTGCTTAATATTTTCAGTCGCGAATACCTCGTCCATCACATCGCCCAATTCATTCGCATCTTTGAGCTTCTCTATGACCAGTGGTGGCAACATCAAACTGGCAGAGCGCGACTCGCCACGCTGAGTCGCCGATTCAATGACCATCCAGGCAAACGTGACATTACTTTCGATCCCCGCCTCTAAACCAACATAATAATCGGCATCAGGGACAACTTGTTTGGCGTTACGGACTCGGTTTATGGCACCGGTATACGTTTCTTCATTGCTCATCGGTTGGTCTGCAACTTCGCTTGGAACACTTGTACCGACAAAATCAAACTTCTCAGTTGGAAAAGTGGCTTCGAAGGCACTTTTAACCGCATTGATTTTGGCAGGATTAAGCGATGCTACAATCACCTTCTTTTTCGACATCTCGACTTCCTTTGGATTGAGTTTGAGCAAACTGTAACTGGGATAAAGGCAGAGGAGCAGAGAGATAGTAGCCTTGCATATAGTCGCATTTATTGTCTGCTAACCAGCGGTGCATCTCTGGTGATTCAATCCCTTCCGCGGTCACCATCATAGATTGAGAATGACAAAGATCAACCAGTGGTTTCACAACTTGTTGATTATCGGTTTTGATTAAGGTTTCCAAAAACTCGCGGTCAAACTTAATTTTCTGTACAGGGTATTCGACTAGCTGAGTAATAGAACTGTAGCCGGAACCAAAGTCATCAATCGTCAACTTAAAGCCCATCTGCGTCAAAGCGTAGAGCAAGCTATAGCTTTGTGAATCGGATGCAAATGTTTCTGTGATTTCAAAATCAATCAAATCAGCCTGAATCGGATACAAGGACATCAGTTCTTCAATGTCGTTCGCTAACTGTAGTGAATCAAGCTCCGCAGAAGAAAGGTTGACTGATAGCTGGATCGGCTCGTCAAAGCAAGCCTGCAATTGGGTAAAATCTTTGAAAGCTTGTTTTATAACCCAACGGTCTATCATGCCAAATAGCCCAATCTGTTCAGATATTGGGATAAATTCAGTTGGTGTCACCTTGCCGAGTTTCGGAGAATCCCAGCGTAATAAAGCCTCGACACCTTTTATCTTTTCACCTAGGCGATCATAGTAAGGTTGGTAGAGCAACGTGAATTCATTGTCTAAGTCACCGTTGCGCAGCGCTCGTTCTACCTGAGTTCGACGTTGGACAATATCATCAAGCTCCTTCGAATAGTGAGCGATTTGGTTTTTACCTGCTCGCTTGGCTTGATACATCGCCGTATCGGCGTTTGAAAGTAGTTTTGCAAGCACCATACCGTCATCTGGGTATGAAGCGATACCGATACTGGCGGTAATAGGGAAGCGACCTAGTTTAGGATCCGCATAATTCTGAATCGGTTCTAATACCGCTTGTGCGATGTGATCCGCATATTGACCGTTGTGGTCGGCGGCGATGAAAATGGCAAATTCATCACCAGATAGACGAGATGCCATGCATTCAATGTCATGGTGTTGCTGTTTACTTTGGCTAAGCGTGCGAATGTGCTCGGCAAAATTGACCAGCAATGAGTCCCCAATATGGTGGCCATATTTATCGTTGACGTATTTAAAATTGTCCAAATCGATGTACAGAATCCAAGCGTGAGTAAAGCGATGTTTGTTTGCCAGTGTGCGCTCAACATACACTTGGAATTGGTAGCGATTGGCAAGCTGAGTCAAATGGTCATTTTCAGCCATTGCTTTGGTTTTTTGGTAGCTTGAATTGAGTTCTTTATACATATCGTAGAAACGAACAGAAAGGCGACCAATTTCATTTTTACTAGTGAGTTTCTCGATATTAACCCGTTGACGCAGTTCGACCTCTCTCAGTTGACGATCAAGGTGGGTGATCGGACTGATGACGTGACGGTAAAGTAAGAACAGTAGGATTAGCACCGTGGCCGCGGAAGAGGCGCCAAAGGAGAGCAGCAAACGCTGTTCAATTTTAGCGAGCTTTTCTGTTATTAGGTATTGTGCGGGATCTAACGTTGCGTACAGCCCTGTTTTAAGCTCAATAGATTGCGTTAATCCGGACTTGGTCACTGGCTGAGAAGAAAAGAAAATACTGCTGTCGTTGTCGAATTCCAGACTACTTTTGAGCTGATCAAACTTGCTCAATGAAAGAGACACAACAACAAAGAAAACTTGATCCTTGTTGTAACTCAAGGGTGAGCTAAGAGTATGAGCATCAAGCACATCATAGCGAATCAGGATACTTTGACCTTGATAACCTTTGGCGAAACCAGTGTGAGAATTGTCACCAGTGTTTTGATAGAAATACTGCACATACTTTAAGACGTTCTCATCGAGCTTGGCAAAAGGATCACTCTGATTGTCCGCATAAAAACGAACATTCTGTTGACCATCTATAATGGCAACAGCAATGTCATCTTCTTGATTAGGTTGCAGGCTCTGTATGGTGTCTTGCAGGCTTTCAATCATTCTCATCTCGCGATAAGGATTATCCGGCTGACCGAAGTAACGTCGAATAATGTCGCTCTTAGTTAAGGTGAGCGAGTAACTATTGATCAATGAGATAGATTGACGAAAATGGCTGGCAAGCTTCTCCATAGAAAACTGCAAGTAGCTGTTTTCACGCTTTATGAATGCGTCCTTTTGATTCATATAGATGCTATAGCTAGAGATAGCCGCACTTAATAGGATGACGGGTGCAACGAGTAGCAGGACTCTAGTGTTTAACTTCATGTTGACTTAGTAACCTATTAATTATCTTTGCTCTTAGACTGATGTTTTCTGCCGAGAGTTCGCTATCTATAAGAGCATGCTCTAACCGGTTGGCTGGTGGAAATAATGTTGTATCGTTTAGGTACCAGTCGGGTAAGAGCTCCATTGCTCTAATGTTCGGAGTCGCAGCTTTTATATCAATTGCATTTGTTGCGGCGACATCTGGCGTCATTAAATACTCTAAAAATTCCACTGCTTGTGCTTTGTTCTCAGAGTGGCTGCTTACAGCCAGACAGTCTACCCAAATAAACATCTCCCCTTCAGGGATGACGTATTCCCATAGATTTTGACCAAGATAGCGGTTCAACGAGTGCTGATCGCCACTGTACGCTAAGGCCATTTCTAAAGGGGCATCGTCTGATTGGCTTCTGATATGGCTGAGAACATATTCGTAGGTGTGAACGGCTCGATTGAAATCGAGCAGTTTAGGGTAGGCTTCTTGCAAATCAGCAGGGTTAGCGGTTGTCGGTGACATGTTTAGGCTATAAAGAACGGGTAAGAACGTTTCAGTACTGTCATTGATCATCCCGATTTTACCCACTAGCTCTGGTGGAGGAGTCACAAACCCTTGCCAAGTTTTTGGTGGTAAAGAGATGCGATCTTTGCGGTAAGCGATGCCTACCGAACCCCAGAAGTAAGGAACGGCGTAGTCACCACACGCTTGGTTCCAACTCTCTGCATTATTCGTTCTGTTTTTTAGCTGGGTTAACTCTTCAAAAGCGCCAATTCTTCCGTAAATTTGTGCCGACACATTGTCAAGTACCACAACATCAAATGGTAGCTGGAAACTTTTCATCATCAATAGACTACGTTCGTCATCATTATCGAAATGAGAGAGATGTAGTGGCACACCTGACAGGGCTTCCCAATTGTTCCGTACGGTTGGTGAGAGAGAGTCTTCCCACATGTAAACGCTTAATGAAGAAGCGCAAACTGAAGAACTGATCAGAAACACTAGGGATAACAACGAAGTTCTCATGCTGACTGGGCGATACCTTAAAAGAGTACTTAAGATCAGCTGAATAGAGCTGACACAACACTAATATGCAACTAAATGTTAGATACTAAGAATATTAGTGAAAAGTGTCAGCTGTTAGATAAGATTTCTTTGAGCTACGTAGACTAATTATTGTAATTTAACCTGAGTGGGCTTCACATTTTCGCTTGGGTAACACCCCAACACTTTCAGATGTTTAGTGATCTTAGTCAATTCATTCAACGCATGCTGCATTTGTTGAGAGTCTAAATGAGCTTCGAGATCGACGTAGAACATCTCTTCCCACGGATTACCCATGATTGGACGTGATTCCAGTTTAGTCATATTGATGCCGTAACGTTGCAGTATCAACAGTGTTTCAACCAGTGAGCCCGCTTCTTGTGACGTTGACATGATTAAAGTGGTCTTCGCAGGGATTTGCGCAGATACCTCGACAGGCTTACGAGCAACGACAATAAAGCGAGTATGGTTTTCTGTCTGGTTGGCGATATTACTTTGGATAGGCTGTAGACCGTACAGCTTACCGCTAGACGCATTGCCAATCGCTGCGACATCATTGCGGTTTAGTTCCTTTACTTTTCTCATTGCGTCGGCGGTGCTGGCACAAGATTCAAGCTTAACGCCTTCGAGTTTACTCAAGAACTCACTGCACTGTGCATGTGGTTGCGGGTGTGAGTAGAGCGTTTTGATCTCTTCAAGACGTAGATCGGAGTTCGCGACTAAGCAATGCTCGATAGGCAGCGTTAGCTCGCCGACAATGTATAGAGTAGTGTGTTGCAGTAGGTCATATACTTCGTTAATTGAACCTGAACTGGTGTTTTCGATAGGAAGTACACCAAAGTCTGCATGACCTGACTCAACAGTATTAGTGACTTGCTTGAAGTGTTCACAGTTCAGTTCGATGAGTTCTGTGTTCTTGCGACTGAAGTACTCTCGACTGGCGAGATGTGAGTATGAGCCCTTTGAGCCGAGGAAAGCAACACGAGCCAGAGGCTTGCGGCTCAGCTCTGGGTTGGCCAAATTTTGCAGGTATGATTGCTGTAGTAAAACAGAGTCTTCGATGATGGTGTGGAATAATTTGGTGATGTACTGAGCATCAAGTTGGTACTTATCTTGTCCGTTATTGATCAACTTAACTAATAGCTGTTGTTCTCGATCGGCATCTCGCACAGGTTTGGAGGTCTGCACTTTACTTTTCGCGACCTCTATACTCATTTTACGACGTTCAGATAACAGTCTTAGCAGCTGATCATCCAGTTCGTTTAAACGCAGTCGTATTTCTTCAAGTGAGTATTTTTGGTCAGTCATCCTAGTATTCCTCATAAAAAAAGCCTCCCGTGGGAGGCTTTCTGTTCGTTTTTGACTTATCTTTCGAAAACGCGAGAGCCCCCAAGTTTAATGGAGAAAAAAGAAGTCAAAAAAGAACAGAGTGAGTTGGTGCATAACAATTTACTTTGTTGTGAATCTTTAAACACAATAAGCAACGGAGTATGGAGCGTCAACAAAAAAATAGCGCCCCTAGGCGCTATTTTTAATTGCTGGTACAAAATTCGATTTTATTCCGTTTCTTCTTCAAGCTCTGGCTTATCGGTACGGCGCGCTTCAGGTTTGTGGCGCAGTTTGTTTAGCTGGCGTTCTAACTTTTGTTCTACCTCATTAACGGCAGCATATAAATCTTCGTGAGTAGCAGAAGCAACTAGTTGTCCTTTAGGCACGGTGATAACAGCTTCAAATTTTTTCTGTTTATTTGGCTCCTCGCTGAAGGTCGCCTGACAACCGATGATGTCTACTTGCCACTTTTCTAACTTCTTAAACTTGCTCTCAATATGAGTGCGGATTGCAGAGGTGATGTCGATATTTTTACCAGTGATATTTACTTTCATAGATGTTTTCCTCTGTTTAATCCCTCATGGGTTAACTCCAGATTACTTATTCAAAGATAAAATAATGTGATCTAGATCACTTATTGATAGGTGTTTTTCGTGCTTAAAACTAAACGTGATCCAACTCAAAGAGTACGTGAATTTTAGTGTGAAAAAGCTTGTGCTAGATGAAAAACCGATTAGATTGGTAGGGGTAACGTGCTAAAAATTCAATGCTTTTTAGGGACGTTGTTCGACCTAATAAAAGTCTTTGCCTATCATTTAGCCACCTAGCATTTGTGAATTAAATCCCAGATTTTCTTCAGCTTTATTTCTCTAACTAACTTCAAATAACTCTTGAGCTCTATTCAATGGTCACTAATTGGGCTTGTGCCGCTTGATGCTCCCTCAGCTGCTTTAGAGATTTGAGCTGTTTGTAGATGACAAAGTAGCGATTGATATTGGATACGTAGTGAACGGGCTCTCTGCCGATATTTCTTCGAGCCATAATTTCTACGTTGCGAAACCATTTGTTCGGGTCATAACCATTCTGTTCAGCGAGTCGTCGCATTTTCCTAATATTGGCTGGCCCTGCATTGTACGCGGCTAATGTAAAGTAGACCTGATCATCAGGAAGGATATTGTCGTCATTGAAATATCGGTCCTTGATAAAACGCATGTATTTCACACCCGCATGGATATTGTTATCTACTTGATAGATATCAGGAATATTTACATTGGGATCTTTTGCCGTGCTGGGTAGTACCTGCATCACGCCGACAGCCCCTTTGTGCGAGACCTTACTCTGATCCAGCCCTGATTCTTGAAAACCTTGAGCCGAAATCATTAATGAATCGAAACGGTATTGTTCTGAGTAGAGATCAAAGATCGGCGAGAGAGAGTCAAGTTTATTGATGTGATTGGGGTTGAGAATTCGTTTAAGCCAGTTCGTATTGTCAAGATATTTGGCATAGATGACATTCCCAAGCAAAGTGCCGGAGCGATAATCCTTGAGGTACTGGTTTACAAAGGCCGCAAGCTGGGGGCTTTGTTGGCGCATCGCCCATGCTACTTCACCATCTGTTCTGAGAGGAAGAGATGAGTGAATCTGAATATTCTCCATCACTTTCAACCATAACTCACTTTTATGACTGTCTAGCACGGTGGCTGGAACATGTCCCTGGTTGACCATTTCAATGAGTTCGTAGTCTTGAAGTGTTTCTTCGACAAAACGGACTGTGATTGGAGGGAGTGACTGCTGTTCTAGCTTCTGGTTGAGTTTTTGTATGCTCTCAAAGTAGCTCGAACTTGCACGTACCCAAATATCTCGACCGCTTAGCTGCGATAGCTGTTCTATTGGAGTCTCATCTTTGTGGGTGATGAGTAACTCCTCAACGCCAGTCAGCACAGGATCACTAAAGGCGACTTGCTCGATTCGTGTTTCGGTCACGGTTAAATTGGCGACGGCTAAGTCACCGTAACCGTCAACTAGCGCAGGAAGCAGTTCATCACGGTGAACAGGGATCACTTGTAAATTGAAGTAGGAAGAACGTTGCCTAAGTTCTTTTTCAAAATGGTAAAGGAGCTCCGCAAGGATACCTTTTGGCCGGCCATCCTCTATATAGTAGAAACCTAAATCCGCAGCGACCAATACTCTAATGGCCCCTTTTTTCTCCAACTGAGAGAGATCACCAAAATAGGGTTGTTTTTGTAGTGGTGAAAGTGACAAGGCATGTGCGTTTCCGATGAAAAAGCACAGTAAAGAAATAATAGCAACGGTTCGTAGCATGCAACACCTCAACAATACACTGAATAAAATGTAGTTCTTTAGTTCAACATGCGCAAAGTTCGCCAATAAAAAAACCTCCATGTCGGAGGTTTTTTTGCTTTATTTAATAGACGCTTACTGAGGGTTAAGCTCAATCAGTTGCTCAGTTCTTTTGATCGCATCTTCAAGTCCTAGTTGCTTGTAGGCTTCCAATTGAATCTCAAGTGATTTGCGAGCGGCTTCAGTATCTGGATAGGTTTTTTGCAATTCTTGGGTGCGGTTAATCGCGGCAATCCAAGCCTCACGGCGTAGATAAAAGTCGGCCGTTGCTAAATCATATTGAGCAAGACGATTTTTTAGCGCATACATGCGTTTTTGTGAGTCTTCTGCGTAAGGGCTATCTGGGTAGCGCTCAAGCAGTTTCTTAAAGTCAGCAAAGGCTTTTTTCACAGGCTCAGGATCACGATCGCTACGATCAGTATTAAGCAAGTCATGCATAAAGTTGCGGTCTTGTGCCATGTGTGTCAAGCCACGCATGTAAAGAACCCAATCCAATTTTTCGTGAGTTGGGTTTAAGCGTGTAAAGCGTTCAATCGTCGCGAGACCTAATGCTAGGTCATCATTTTTGTAGTACGCATAAATTAGGTCTAGCTGAACCTGTTCTGAGTAAGCACCAAATGGGTAACGAGAGTCGAGTGCTTCAAGCTTATCAATGGCAGTAAGCCAGTTACCACTTTGAAGCGAAACCTGTGCTTCTGAGTAAAGCTCAGATGGTGGCACATCTGGAACAACCTCTTCGCTGCTAGAGCAGCCTACCAGTACTGATAATGCCAACAAGCCAGATAAAGTATGCTTTTTCATGTCAGGATTCGATTCCTTGAGATAAATATTTCTGTTGCTTCCGTTACTTTCTATTCCGTAACAGATACAATGTCCAATAGTACATTTTTCCACAGTAGTGACAATTAGTCTCACAGTTTTTAAAAAAGTTCGATATGGCCCAGCAGATTGAGTTAACAAACACAGTAAAAGATAGCCAACTAGGGCAGCGCCTAGACCAGGCTATTGCGGAATTATTCGCTGATTTCTCTCGTTCACGCCTCAAAGAGTGGCTATTAGACGGGAAAGTTCAGGTGAATGGTGAAGTCGTCACCAAGCCTCGTACCAAAGTGATGGGCGGTGAAGAGATTATTCTGCAAGCGGAACTTGAAGATGAGCAGCGTTGGGAAGCGCAAGATATTCCATTAGACATCGTTTATGAAGACGATGACATTCTAGTGATCAATAAACCACGTGGTTTTGTTGTTCACCCAGGAGCAGGCACGCCAGATGGCACTGTGCTGAATGCTTTACTCCATCATTACCCAAATATTGCCGAAGTACCTCGTGCAGGTATCGTTCACCGTCTAGATAAAGACACAACGGGCTTGATGGTTGTAGCAAAAACAGTTCCGGCACAGACACGATTAGTTCGTGCTTTGCAGAAAAAGCGTCACTTTACTCGTGAGTATGAAGCGATTGCTATTGGTCGAATGACCGCAGGTGGGCGAGTAGAACAACCTATTGGTCGTCATTCAACGAAGCGTACTCTAATGGCAGTAAGCCCAATGGGCAAACCCGCCGTAACGCATTACCGAGTGGCAGAACACTTCCGCGAACATACCCGTATCCGTCTACGTCTTGAAACTGGTCGTACGCACCAGATTCGTGTGCACATGTCATACCTACAGCACCCTCTGTTAGGTGATACTGCCTATGGTGGACGTGCGCGTATTCCGGCGGGCGCGACAGAAGAGTTGGCGACAATGATTCGTTCATTCGACCGTCAAGCGCTTCACGCTGTGATGCTAAAGTTTGAACATCCAATTACAGGCGAAGAAGTCGAATTCCATGCGCCTGTACCAGATGACATGGTTGCCATGGCAGAAGCTCTGCGACAAGACGTTCGTGAACATGGTTTAGGCGACGAGATCTAACCATGGAGATGATCATCCCCAACTGGCCAGCTGCGAAACATATAAAAGCGTTTTCCTCTACTCGAGGAGAAGTTTTTTCTGTTGGCGCTTATCAAGGACTTAACCTTGGGACTCATGTTGGTGATGATTATGCGATCGTTGAGAAAAATCGTCATTGGTTGGCGCAGAAAGCGTCTATGCCTTCTGCGCCAGTATGGCTGAATCAGACCCACTCAACAGTGGTGGTTAACTTAGATGCTCCAACCAATGAAGTACTGGATGCTGACGGAGCGTTTACTGAGCACCAAGGCGTCGTCTGCTCGGCAATGACAGCTGACTGCTTACCAGTACTACTGACCAACGTGTCAGGCACTCAAGTCGCCGCGGTTCATGCCGGATGGCGAGGACTAGCGCACGGCATTATCGAAAATGCTGTTGAAAAGTTTGAGGGTGAGGTTATGGCGTGGATTGGCCCTGCCATTGGACCGCGTGCATTTGAGGTTGGTCAAGATGTCGTAGAGGCATTTACTTGTATTGAACCACGAGCCATTGATGCCTTTGAACCCCGAACTCAACAGGGGAAATGGCTAGCGGATATGAACCTACTTGTTACCCAACGACTGCGTCGAGTCGGTGTTGAGCAAATCTTTTATAGTAATTTATGTACTTACTCTGACTCTGAACGATTCTATTCCTACCGCCGAGATGGCATCACAGGCAGACAAGCGACCTTTATCTGGATAGAAAAATAATCGCTTTATTTCCTACCGTAAACTCTATTCCTCCCCTTGAAAAACTCTATTGGCGTATCCATCTTTCATACTGATTAGTTATTTTTTCTCAGTTGAGATAGGAAGGTAGATATGCGTCTTGACAGATTCACAAGCAAATTCCAAATCGCCATATCTGACGCTCAATCGTTGGCATTGGGCCGCGATCATCAATACATTGAACCAGTGCACCTGATGGTGGCATTAATGGATCAGAATGGCAGTCCTATTCGTCCCTTGCTCACCATGCTAAATGTAGACATTACACATTTGCGCTCGAAATTGAGTGAGATCCTTGACCGTTTACCGAAAGTGAGTGGTATTGGTGGCGATGTACAGCTCTCTAGCGCTATGGGAACCATGTTTAACCTGTGCGACAAAGTGGCTCAGAAGCGTCAAGATGCCTACATCTCATCAGAGATTTTTCTATTAGCGGCATTGGAAGACCGAGGCCAGTTGGGCTCACTACTGAAAGAGCTAGGCTTAACTGAAACTAAAGTATCTGACGCCATCGATCAGGTTCGAGGTGGACAGAAAGTGAATGATCCGAATGCGGAAGAGCTTCGCCAAGCACTGGAAAAATTCACCATTGATCTGACAGAGCGTGCTGAGCAAGGGAAACTCGATCCAGTGATTGGCCGCGATGACGAAATTCGCCGCACCATTCAAGTTTTGCAGCGTCGTACCAAAAACAACCCTGTCATAATTGGTGAGCCGGGGGTTGGTAAAACAGCGATTGTTGAAGGTTTAGCGCAGCGTATCGTTAATAACGAAGTACCCGAAGGCTTGCGCGGTCGTCGCGTGCTCTCGCTCGATATGGGAGCGCTGGTGGCAGGTGCTAAGTATCGTGGTGAGTTTGAAGAGCGTCTGAAATCGGTTCTCAATGAACTGTCTAAAGAAGAGGGTAACATTATTCTCTTTATCGACGAAATTCATACGATGGTTGGTGCCGGTAAGGGAGAAGGCTCTATGGATGCAGGCAACATGCTTAAGCCTGCATTAGCGAGAGGTGAGTTGCATTGCGTTGGTGCGACGACACTTGACGAGTACCGACAATACATAGAGAAAGACCCAGCGTTGGAGCGTCGATTCCAAAAAGTCATCGTTGATGAGCCAAGTGTTGAAGATACCGTGGCGATTTTGCGAGGACTTAAAGAGCGTTATGAACTTCATCACCACGTTGAAATTACCGACCCAGCGATTGTTGCTGCGGCGAGTTTATCGCATCGCTACGTATCAGATCGTCAGCTACCCGATAAAGCCATCGACTTGATTGACGAAGCGGCTTCCAGCATCCGTATGCAAATCGACTCTAAACCGGAATCTTTAGATAAATTAGAGCGTAAAATCATTCAGCTCAAAATCGAGCAACAGGCTTTGATTAATGAACATGATGATGCCAGTGAAAAACGACTAACTATCTTAAACGAAGAGTTAGCGGATAAAGAAAGAGATTTTGCGGAACTGGAAGAAGTCTGGAACGCAGAAAAAGCGGCTCTGTCGGGAACACAGCATATTAAGTCAGCACTAGAACAAGCACGCATGGATATGGAGTTTGCCCGTCGAGCTGGTGATCTTAACCGAATGTCTGAGTTGCAATATGGGCGTATCCCTGAACTAGAAAAACAGCTAGATCTTGCGACTCAAGCTGAAATGCAGGAAATGACCCTACTGCGTAATAAGGTCACAGACAATGAAATTGCCGATGTTCTGTCTAAGCAGACGGGGATACCGGTATCGAAAATGCTGGAAGCAGAAAAAGAAAAACTGCTACGTATGGAAGATGTACTGCATAAGAGCGTCATTGGTCAGACGGAAGCGGTAGAGGTAGTCTCCAATGCCATTCGCCGTAGCCGTGCAGGCTTGTCGGATCCAAACCAGCCAATTGGCTCATTCCTATTCTTAGGCCCAACAGGGGTAGGTAAAACCGAGCTATGTAAGACACTGGCTAAATTCATGTTCGATAGTGAAGATGCGATGGTTCGTATCGACATGTCTGAATTTATGGAAAAACACTCAGTGGCGAGATTGGTAGGTGCGCCTCCAGGTTACGTCGGTTACGAAGAAGGTGGTTATTTGACAGAAGCGGTTCGTCGCAAACCGTATTCAGTAATCTTGTTGGATGAAGTCGAAAAGGCGCATCCTGATGTCTTTAACATCTTGCTGCAAGTGCTTGATGATGGGCGTTTAACTGATGGGCAGGGTAGAACGGTCGATTTTCGCAATACTGTGGTGATCATGACCTCTAACCTAGGTTCGACTCGAATCCAAGAAAACTTTGGAACGGTCGATTATCAGGGTATGAAACAGCAAGTAATGGATGTAGTGAGCAAACACTTCCGCCCAGAGTTCCTAAACCGAGTTGATGAAAGTGTGGTGTTCCACCCATTGGGTCAAGACCACATTAAAGCGATTGCTTCTATTCAATTAGCGCGTTTATCTAAACGAATGGAAGAGAAAGGTTACTCGCTAGAAGTCTCAGACAAAGCGCTGGAACTTATTGCTCAAGTTGGGTTTGACCCAGTATATGGCGCAAGACCACTCAAACGAGCGATTCAGCAAAGTGTTGAGAACCCGCTGGCGAAAGCCATTTTGGCAGGTAAAGTTGTCCCGGATCTGCCAGTTAAATTGCTGGTGAACAACGATCAGATTATTGCTCACCAATAATTACAGCTATTACAGCACTTGCAAAAGGGCCCTTTTTAAGGCCCTTTTGCTCTGTTTTTAGGCTTATTGTTTGTTATGTGAGCGAACGATGCGAAAAACGATATTTTTTTGAATTTAGCTCTTGTACTCATTTGGAAACTCCCTATAATGCGCCTCCGTTGCCACGGGATACCGAGCTAATAAGCGCTGGCAATAACGACGGTGAAAGTTAACTAATAACTTTCGAAGAAATAACGAAAAAAGTGTTTGACACTGAAAGTTATCTCGATAAAATGGCCGTCCGTTTTGAGAAGACCTCAAAACAAAAGCTCTTTAAAAATATAGACCTATCAATCTGTGTGGGCACTCGTTGATGATAATCCAATTAGAAGCTTAGGCTTCAAATTAGGTTTCAATGAAACGAAGTGACCATTCGAATTGGGCAACAGCCTTGAGCTGTTTTGTTTTACTTTTTCAAAAGTAAAGACCAATAAGAGCACAGTCAATTCAAACATTACTTATGTAATGTTCAGTATTCATTGAGCCGAACAAAATCTTAAATTGAAGAGTTTGATCATGGCTCAGATTGAACGCTGGCGGCAGGCCTAACACATGCAAGTCGAGC
>NZ_JBNJOJ010000006.1:0-173497 GCF_050113655.1 Vibrio sp. TRT 29B02 | reverse complement strand
ATGATCTAAGCCATCGCTCTCTTTTATCAACAGCGGAACTCGCGGAGAATCATTGAGTAGCAGCAAATGGCCTTGCTTTAATTGCTCAATAAATCGGTCATATCCCATGCCGGATGGGGTCACCTCTTTGAGCTCACTTTCAGACAAGGAGTCAAAGTCACCTTCCACTTGCTGAAATTCGTGCGCCATCAAATGGATAAGTTCAACGGTCTTATACCCCACGTCATGCCCTATTGAATCGTTTATGAGTGGCTCAAAGGTTACCTAGCTTGCGCTTTTATATCTATAGTTCGGATATAAAATCAATTGAATAAATATCACATATGTCGTGATAATCCGCCTCTTTCTTAGACTAGAATCACACGACAAGGTTATCGATTCGCACTAAAGCGAACGATAAATACATTCCAATCGTCTTTTCTTGGTAACAGCTCAATAGAGGCGTTGTGTAGTGTCGCGATGTCTTTGCAGATCGCCATTCCAAGCCCCGCACCATCGCCTCGATCAGACTGACCTCGATAGAAAGCTTCAAACAATCGCTCACGGACTAAAGAAGAAATGCTTTCTCCATTGTCTGACACTTTTACTTCTATCACGCCATTTTGCTCACTCATCACCACACGAATTTCACTGCCTTGTCCTGAGTAGCGGATGGCATTGTCGATCAGGTTTCTGAACAATACTTCGACTAAGGCTGTATCACCAAGAAACTGACTGGCACTGCCTTCTAAACATATGTCTTGTTGCTGTTTAAGTGCCAAAGGTGCCAAGTCACCAATCACACGTTGCAACAAAGCATTGAGATCAACAGTATCAATCGCTCGCTCCGAAGCACTGTCAACTTTAGCTAAAGTTAGCAACTGTTGGATTAAGCGGTCTGTGCGCTCTATGCCAAGCAATATGTTGTGCAAAGCTTGTTGCTTTTGCTCTGGCTCATCCGTGGAAAGTGCGTTCTCCACATTGAGTCTTAATATGGTAAGCGGCGTTTTCAGCTCATGAGCCGCAGCACGCGTAAAGCGTTTTTCACGCTCCCATGCTAGATCAAGTTCTTCCAATAGCGTGTTGAGTGCATCGACTAATGGTGCAAGCTCCACGGTGTGATCTTTTACATGGATTCGATCGAGATGGTGAGCATTTCTTTGCGCGATGGCAGTGCGCAATTGATCGATGGGTCGAAGATATTTGGCGATCAGCCACAGAAGTACTGCCAGCAGGGTTGGCAATAAAAATAGCTGCTCAATCGAAGTGGACAACGCAATTTCGTTGATAATTTCTTGTCGGATCTCGTGCTTCTCTGCCACAACAACATATTCATTGGTTCCTTGTTCATCAACAAACGCTAGTTGAAATGTTCGCCATGACTCACCAGCGATCTCTACATCAGAAAATCCATTGCTTTGCGGCGAAGTCGATAGCGCTGGCAACTCTTCTATCGAACTCCACACCAATTCTGTGCGGCTAAAAAGCTGAAAGACTAGGTTTTGTTCGTACGGGTGACCATACTCAGTGCCTTCGTCATCGTCTTTAGCCAGTTTGCTAATGTTGTCCATCCAGCTATCGAACTGATCTCGATGATTGATGAGTTCGTTTTGGTTCTTGGATAAAGATATCGCGAGAAGAAGCAGTTTCGCAGACTGACCTAGACGCGCATCATATACCTCTTCGACCTCATGCTTGGCTGACTGAAAGCTAAAATAGAGCGATACCATCAGTAACACGCTCACCAAGATTGTCACGGACAGTGTCAGTTGGCGCTTAATTGAATAAGGCGCTTGTCGTTTGAAAAGGTTATTTTTCAAGAATGTACCCTACTCCACGGATGTTTTTAATCGCAATATCAGGCACCTTTTTGCGTAGGTTATGGATATGAACTTCTATCGCATTGTCACTGGCTCCCTCATCCCAGCCATGCAGGGATTGTTGCAACTGATCTTTACTCTGAACACGACCCGCATTGGTCATTAAACCCGCTAAGATCTTAAACTCGTTACGGGTCAGTTTCAGTGGTGAGTCCGCAAAACGAATGCAATGTTCCGACAACGAAAGACTCAACTGACCAACAACAATTTTTTCGTCCGCGCAGCCCGATTGGCGACGAATCAGTACACGCAACCTTGCGAGCAACTCTTCAAGCGCAAAGGGCTTGCCGAGATAATCATCCGCACCACCATCCAAGCCTTGAACACGATCGCGTATATCATCTCGCGCAGTTAATATCATAACGGGTAGTTGGTAACCTTCACGACGAATGGCTCGCAATACCTGTAATCCATCTATATCTGGCAGAGTCAGATCTAAAATCACCGCGGTAAACGCCTCTGTTTTTAGTGCAGTAGTAACCCCTGCCCCCTTATCTAGCCAGTCTACCGTGTAGCCATTGCGACTTAGCGATGTCACCATCGATTGCCCCAACAGCGCATCATCTTCTACCAGTAATAAACGCATTCGTTATCTCAGTCTCGCCATTGTTATTTCGATCTCTTTTTTACGCCCTTCATCCGCCAACTGGCGGTTAGCCCTTGGTTCTGCTTGTAGCGCTTTCATGAGGTAAGCTTTTGCTTCTGCTTTACGTCCATCTTGCGCAAGAAAGTCACCATAAAAATAGTTGGGATCGATACCTTTAGGATTGATCTCTAACGCTTTTTTTAACATTTCTTCCGCTTTTTCGTCATCTCCGAAACCAATCGGCCAACCAGGTACTTTATAGTATAAAGATCCCAAACTGGTATAGGCGGAACCATTTAACGTTGCTGGTGATGTATCAATAACCTGCTCTAGCAACTCTTTCGCCTCTTCCGCTAATGATAGCGCTCCTAAACCACCTTTTGCTCCCGCCAATGACGCTTTATTGATCGCTAACCAAACTTTTAATTCCGGATCGTTCGGATTCGAGCGTAAATACTGGTTATTTTTGCTGATCAATGCTTCAAGGCATTGCTGTTTGTCCTTATCTTCTGGCGTGTTGTACTGGCATAGAGCCCACTCTTTTTGCACAGTCTGTATTTGTGCCTCATTCGCATTAGCCAGTGAAGCCCAAAGCCCTATCGACATAATTCCTATTAGTTTGATGTTCATGTTACTTCCCTCACTAATGACTAACGCGGTTAACGTACTGATTAATGGTTTCTTTCTGCTTATTAATCGCTGATGAAACCACACCTGGTAAAATTTGATTTATGCGAACAAATAGCTTTTCGGGCCAGCCGATCCATTTGGCACTGGTCTCTTTCTCGATCATGCTCTGTACGTGCTTAGCAACGCGTTGAGGAGAATCGACGGCATTGCCGAGCTTTTGATTCATCTGATTCACAGCACTACTATTCAACGCGGTGTCAGTGGCTCGCGGTGCCAAATACAGCACTCGAATACCGCTACCGTTCAGCTCGCGATCTAAAGATTCGCTGAACCGATGTAGCCCCGCCTTAGCCGCACAGTAGGTCGTGTATCCAGGATAACCAATCGAACCAAATGTAGAGCCTATATTGAGCATCACACCCGGCTGAGAGATAGATCCAATCAAGGTTTGGCAAATCATGATTGGCGCGACTAAGTTGAGATTAATTTCTTGCTCGATTTGCTGTGGAGATTTACCGCTCAATAACGCAAAATCATTACAGCCCGCATTGTTAATCACGGCATTGATTCTACGGCGCTCTCCAATCGCGCGTTTGGCATATTCATTGATGTCAGCCACTCCCAGTGACGAGGTCACATCTGCAACCAAAACATGGTGTTGTTCGCTGTTCATTAACCCCGCCTGTAAAGATTGCAACGCTTCGTGACTTCTCCCCACCAGCGTTAGCTTCGCACCTGACTTTGCGAGCTGCTCAGCAATGGCTCGACCTATACCGCCAGTCGCACCGGTCAATAGAATATGACTATCTTTGATCTTCATTTTTCTATCTCACGCGGCTTGTTGACGGTTTTGAACAGGCAGTGCACGCAGCATTTGACCATAGAGATCAAACACCATGTTGGCAGATTCGATAATCACCTGTTGATCTTTAGGGTTGGTTACTTTGTTCATCAGTTGTTCAAAAAACTGTAAGTGAGACTGGTCAAGCACGCTGTGAGAAACCAGATAAGTCATGGCTTCTGGAGGAAGGTTGAGTCGTTTTTGGATCATCTCAGCCATTTTGCCGCCAATACCAACACTCGTGCCTTCTAACACCCAAACCATACCAAATAGCGCCAGAGGGTTATGACGGTCAATCTGGTGATACAGGTAGGCCACCATCAGTTCGATTGCTTGCCCTACGTGCCCTTCGTCTTGGTTTTGGCGAACCTTGTCCGCATCCCCTCCACATGCTTTGATATCGTTTAGAATCCACTCTTGGTGGCCTTTTTCTTCATCAATGTATTCGGCAAGCGCTTCCCTAACCCATTCATATTCTGAAGATAAACGACCACCACATGCCATCAGCAATGGTACGGTATGTTTAACGTGATGATAGGCCTGAGTAAGAAAGGCAATGTACATTTCTTTACTGATGTTTCCGCATTGCACTTCAGCAATAACAGGCGCAGTTAACATCCTCTGCTGAGCGGAGGCTGTGCATTGTTGTAGTTGATTAAAAAACGGGGTCATAGTGTTATCCTCACGAGGCTAAGGGCTGATCTGAAACGATCTCTATTCGGCTAACTTTCTTGCCATCAAGCGATACGTTACTGCGCTCATTCGACAATAGAGCGATTGCATCTTGTTCAAGCTGGGAGCGCCTAATTTTTCCATTTGCAGTAAACCATTGCGGTACTTGGTTAATCTCTTCCACTACCAATAAACTGCCAATTTGAGCGTAATCGGGCAGACGGTGGTTCAACTCAATCACTCTTTGCAGTAAAGAAGGGGCTTGCTCAGTGACTGCGCACAAAGCACTTTGGTCGTTGCCAACGACAAAAAAGGGCAAGTTGGGTAAGAAGGCGAAAGCCTCAGACTCTATCCACTCTGGTGATACATTGCGGCCGTATGCGGTGACGATAAGGTTCTTTTTTCTGCCTAAAAGGGTGACAAATCCCTGTTCATCGACTTCCGCCAAGTCGCCCGTTGCTAGCCATTCATCAGTAAATGGTTCACCTAGGTACCCGAGCGCATTATTACCTTTGACTTCCAACTCACCATCTTCAGCGATACGTACCTTTAGATGAGGCAGGACTCGTCCACTAGTGCCCGCCTTATTTGCCTTGGGCGTGTTTAGACAGACGACAGAACTGCACTCAGACAACCCATATCCTTCATACGCAGCGATGCCAACTTGTCGCGCGGCCTCAATAAGCACCGTCGAAACGCGAGCGCCACCAACGGCAACAAACTTTAGCATTTGTGTTAAATCTGGGGATTGTCGAACCACCGAAATCAGTGCAAGTAGCAGAGCGGGAGTTAGAACAAGACTCTCAGGTCGGTATTGAGCCAGAGCGTGAGCAAAACGCTGCGCATCAAACTTGTTTGATCCTTTCAATCCGGTTTGTTCACCACCGAGCACATAGGAAGTCACACCCAAGAGTAATGGGACGTAAACCCCGGTAATATTCTCAAGCAAAGTCGACAAAGGCAGTACGGTGAGGTGTCGGCTCGCCTCGCCACAAACACTATGAGCTAGCGACTGCGCTACTTGGCATATGTTCTCCTCACTTAAACAAACGCCTTTAGGATCACCTGTAGAACCCGAAGTAAACGTAATTTTCTGAGTGCCAGCTAAATACTCTTTGTGTTCTCTTGTATGATGCTGATAGACAGCAAGCCCTGCGATGCTTTCAATTCGCTCTCCAACATAATCGCCTTGATAAACAGACCAGTCTCCGATCAGTAGATCCACAGCCGAACGTTTTAAGACATGCTCAACTTGTTGCAGCGAGAAAAAAGTAGGAATAGGAACAACGACCACATTGACTGACATAGCCGCTAAATCAACCATCACCCAACTTAAGCTGTTATCTGCTCTTAGGGCGATAGCCTTCGCCCCCATCGCTTGTAATTGATGTGCCGTATAATGAATGCAGTCCAGCAACTCTTGGTAAGTAATGGTTAAGGGATCTCCCGTATGATCACTACCAACAAAAGCGATATTGTCAGGCGTTTCGCCTGCCCATTTTTCGATGGCCTCTAGAATCGCGTTCATAATTGTCCTCCCTATGCCTGCTTACGACGGTTGTGTACCAAGCGTAAACGCTGCAACCCTTTAATCAGGTTGCCAGCAAAAACCTTAGGTTGATGCTCGTAATAGGTGCCCCACACTTTCGGTGCATCAAGAATTTTTTCTGCATCGGCGTCAGCAATTAAACGAGGATCTAATCCTAGTCGTGACATCAATGCGAATAGAGGATCTGTCGCGGTAAAAATACACCATTCAAAGCCGTTTTCGACTAAGCACTCTGCAATCAAGAAGAAATGGAGGGGAGACATGCCTTTAGCGAAGGACGCAAGATGACCAAACTCTACAAGGTTGGAACGTTCAACAGGTTGCTGGAACAAGTTTGATATCAATACCTCTGCTGGTGCATCCAAATATTGCTCAAGAAACAGAGGCTCATCAGCCGCAATTCGGAATCCACAGACAGACGCGATCTCATCGTTATCGAGCAAGGTTAAATAGGCTGGCATGAAGAGTTTAAGCTCGGCACGAAAGGCTTGCTGGTAGCGCAAAGAAACGTGGTTAACCACTGGCTTCCACAATGCATGTGATGGATAAACGATGTCGAGCTGAAAATGAGTTGCTTGAGTTTGAGGTTTCATGAGCGTCACCTTACCTTGGTTCATTACCAGTAAGATAAAATGCGAAACTTAAGAAACCCTTAATGTTAGAAATATTCTATAAAAACCCTTCTAACCCACTGAAATTATTACTCTCTATTGAACCCAAAGTGATGACTAACTACCATGAACCGTTAGATATGCGCAGTATGCTCGCGCCTTTTCACCACCCTGCTGCTGGGTATAGCACGTTCGGTAGTTGTCGATGTAACGAAGAAATGCGGCCTCAGCTTGCGCTTTAGGCATTTGCACCAGTTGGTTGATAAAACGGCGCGAGCCCACTTCAAAGTGCTGGGTGTCAATTGGGGTGTTCCAGTCTCCTCCCCAGATTAAAAATCCATGATGAGCGAACAGCTCTACGACATCTTCCGCCATACCCTGACGTTCGATCTCTTCTCGAGCCCTATAGCGAGTCCGGTTGACATAACGTGTTGCAGATTGCGCAGGTTTGACAAAAATCTGGCCATTATCGGCAAATTCTACGAATGGGTTTTGTACGGGGTTAACGTCTATCGCGACGCCATAAGCATGTTTCGACCAGCTAGAACCGCTCGTGATCGGCCGAGCATTAAACGCACTGCTATTATTCGCTGCCATCGATGCGTCGTCATCCCCTTTAAACTCTCGCATCAATCTCGCAGAATGGAGTGGGAAACGGCGTTGATACAAATCCGCAAAAAGACGTTCCACGGAAGGAGCGACAATATCAAGAACGATCACGCTTCCTCGCTGGGTTTGCCCAGAGAAATCAATAAAATCAAAGTCAACCTTAGCCAGGCGTTCACATCCTACCGGAGCTCCAGAAGTCAATACGCCCTGCTTTTTCATCATCCCGCATTGCCACTCAGAGACAGGCGCTACCTGAGCATAACTGGTGGCACTTATCGAAAGGAATAACAACGGCAGTAACCAATTTTTCACGTAGCATTTCCTTCTTTTAGAGATTCAGAGGTAGGCTCAAATCCACCTCTAACTCAGCAACTTTTCGCTAGTTTGCATCTTTAGTCTTGCGGCTTCAAGCGGATCAAATCGGTGAGAAACGAGACATTCGATCACAAATAACTGGCTGAGTTAATTCATAATTACTTAGAAAACACTGCAAATTCGCAATTCGGACCACTCACTTTGTATTGCTGGTGACTTGAAGGCAAAGTCAACTGAGAATAACTCGGAGAGAAAGATGGAAATCATACATCACGGAGGGAAGCATACGGTCACAGGTTCATGTCATGAACTGAGGCATGATAATCAGGCTCTGTTGATCGACTGTGGTTTGTTTCAAGGACAAGATGCTCGCTCGCTTGACATTGATTTCCCAATCAAACAACTCAATGGGCTGATTCTAACTCATAGTCATATCGACCATATTGGGCGAATACCATGGTTGCTCGCGGCGGGATTTAAACAGCCAATATTTTGTACGCAAGCCACTGCGGAACTGGTCCCTCTGATGCTCGAAGATAACCTTAAGTTACAACTGGGGCTCACCGCAAAAAAAGCACAGCGGGTGTTAGAACGAGTCAAGCGCCAGCTCTGTCCTTATCCCTATGATCATTGGTTTTCTCTCGATAGCAAACAATCTGACTCAATCCAGATACGTCTGCAACAAGCTGGGCACATTCTAGGCTCTTGTTATGTTGAGTTGTGCTTACCCAACCAAGAGATCGTCGTTTTTTCTGGTGATTTAGGCCCAACGAACACACCATTGCTGCCCGATCCTGTCTCACCTCAGCAAGCGGATTATCTGTTTATTGAAACGACGTACGGCGATACACAACACGAAGATATCGCCACGCGCTCCTTGCGGCTGAAAGCCATCATCGATCGTTCTCTTGAAGACGGCGGAACGATACTGATACCGGCGTTTAGTGTCGGCAGAACCCAAGAACTGCTCTTTGATATCGAGCAACTGGTATTTGAGCATCAGATAGATACCAAAATCCCTATAATCCTTGATTCTCCCATGGCACAGAAAGTCACCCGTTCCTATCGCCGTTTCAAGCAATTGTGGGGAAATGAAGCCAAGCAAAGACTGCAAAACCGACGCCATCCACTCGCGTTCGAGCAATGCATCACTGTTGAAGATTTTCGCACCCACCTCCGACTGGTTAACCGGCTTAAATCGACCGGAGAGCCTGCGATAGTCGTCGCCTCTTCAGGAATGTGTCAGGGAGGTCGCATAGTGGACTACCTTAAAGCCTTGCTGCCAGATCAACGCACCGATATTTTGCTCGCTGGCTATCAAGCGGAAGGAACGCTTGGTCGTGCCATTCAATCTGGCTGCGTCGACATTGAGATTGACGATGAGCAGGTGGAGGTATTGGCACAGGTTCATACCATGTCAGGCTACTCAGCCCATGCAGACCAATCGGATCTACTGCGTTTTATCGAAGGAATCCCTACTAAGCCGCAAGCGATTCATTTGATTCATGGTGAGCCAAATACCCAATCCCAATTTGCAGAGCTCCTTCGCCGCCGAGATTATCAAGTTATCGAATAAAAATAAGGCTGCGAACAACGCAGCCTTATTGTGTTGAGCTGACAGTTTGACGTAAAAGCTATTTTTTACGTATTTCGTCAATATTACTGAATCCGGACGTTGCGGAACCATCAAACGCTTGCACGCGATAACCATAACTTCCTGTCGGTAAAGCGCTAATATCATCATCAAAACGGGTCGCGTTAATGCCTACCGTTCCAATTCGAACGAAAGAGAATTGACCTTTACGTTTCAACCCTCGCTCGATATAGAAGCCGCCTTCATTATCAGAGTTGTCCGACCAAGTTAAGGAAATAGTGTTGCCATTTTGAGTCAAAATCAGATTGCTCGGCGCCGCTAAACTACCGGGTTGAGGACCAGGTCCCGTACCGCCAGAATCGCTGGTGACAGTAACAATAAGGGTGTCTGATGTTGCTTGGTTAACACTATTTTTTGCAGTAACACGATAGCGATATTCTCCGGTATTCGGCACAGTATCGACAAAGGACGTCGTATCTGCTGGCAACGTCGCGATCTCGATAAAACTCACTTTACCGCGATATTTGGTTCCTCGTTCAACGACGTATTCTGTCTCATTGGCGCTGTTGTCTTGCCAACTCAAACTCACATTTAAGCCATCAACCGAAGCCGCCAGATCCGTAGCAGCATTGAGAGCATCTTGGTCAATGACCAACACATTGACACTGCTGCTGTTCATCGCGCCAGCATTATCCGTCACCGTCAGTGTCACCATAAAATCACCTGCCGACGCGTACGCATGAGAGGCATTCACTCCAACGCTGTTTTGCCCGTCACCAAAGTTCCATTCATAGACGGCGATGGAGCCATCCGGATCACTCGAGCCTAGCCCATTAAAGTAAACGACCTCCCCAATACCATAACTGACCGCGGGGTTGTCGATGGCAATAACCGCATTGGGCAAATCGGTCGTCACTTGAACGGTTGTCGACGTCGAATCCGATAGACCATCGTTATCGGTAACCGTTAAGGTCACCTCATAACTGCCTGCTTGAGCATAGACGTAATCATTAATAGCAACCTGATCAGAGGTAGTACCATCACCAAGATTCCAATCATAACTGACGATATTCCCACCTTCGCTGTCAGATGAGTTGCTACCATCAAAGTCCACAGGGGTACCAAAGGCAACAGAATTCGCGCTCACGACTATCTCTGCGGTTGGAGGGTTCATACCACCCGCATTCAATGCATAAGCTACAGCACCTGCTGCATCAACGAGGCCATGTCCAAATACGTTATCGTCACCAATAACGCCAATATCAACAGCCGTACTAAACAAGCCATTTTCTATATCATCTGGGGTAATATTTGGATTTGCCGCTACCATTAACGCGGCAATCCCAGCCGTCAATGGAGAAGAGAATGATGTACCGCTGTAGTATACGTAGCGGTTGTCAGGGTATGTGGTGAGGATTTCGACACCGGGGGCGGTGATGTCAACATAATCCCCCCAGCTAGAGAAACTGGCTCGATCATTGTTGCGATCTGTTGCCCCAACACCAACAAAACTGGTGAAGTCTGGATAAGTCGCATGCTGTAATCCACTATTACCCGCCGACATAAACAACAGACCATTACGATTTCGCAAATATTGAGCAGCCGCATTAATGGTCTCGTATTGGATGCCTCCGTAACTTAAATTGACCACACGTGCCCCTCTATCCGCGGCGTATTCAATACAGACCGCCATCGTAGAGATATAGGCAGAGCTGTTGTTGTCACTGATAGCGATTCGAACGGGAATAATATCGACATTCCAATTCGCACCCGCAACGCCAGTTGAATTATTACCTACTGCACCTAAGGTTCCTGCCGTCCCTGTACCGTGACCATTGGCATCGTAAATATAGTTAGATCCATCTTGAGCGTTGTAGGCGAGATCGAGTCGTAGGTTTGGGCCAAGATCTGGATGATTGAAGTCAAAACCTGTATCACACACTGCGACCAGTATCGATGAGCTGCCAGTAGTAATGTCCCAAGCCTGTCGGCTATTTACATTATTGTGGTGCCACTGATTACCAAACATGGGATCATTGGGCTGTAAAGTCGGTTCCATTGCGTAATCCGCTTCTGCAAAAGCAACATACCCGCTACTACTAAGAATTTTGGCAATCGCCTTTTCTCGACCATGGTGTTCAAAAGTGGCGATGACGATTTGACTGCCTTCAAGGATACGTTCAGAAACCAATCCTTGGCTCTTGAGTAGGCTGTTAAGTCCTTTTAGATCGCTTGGCGAAGCGTTGGCATCGATTTGGTATATAACCGTACCCGGCCTGACGCGTTCCTGATTGCTTTGCACGGTGTTCGCTAAGACACTAAATGTGACAACTGAGAAGGTTGCCCACAGGAATAAAGCTGGAATAAAGGATTTCACTAGGCGCATAGCACTTCTCCATGACGGACTTCAGGACGCTACTAATAGTTTGGTCAATAAATGAACAGCTGTAAAATAACGCTTTGTAATGAAATCCTCCTCAGAGCCTCCCGATTACTCAACATCAATCAGTTAGCCGACAAGCCTTTTTTACTCACTCGCTCGACTCGTGGCTTTAGTCGATGAAATACAAACCAAAGTTAACTTCCACCTTCACACAGCTCTAAATCAGAGAATTTTTCTATCGTTTTTTCCTATCAAACAAATAGGAGTAAAGAATCTGCAATTGATCCACTCCCATGCCATGCTTACTCAAACGAATAACCGCCCTAGGATTAAGGTCAAACCCTAGTCGCAGCAGGTGGCTCAATCAATTAAATCTCAAAATACTGCATCAGAACGATAAGAAGTCGAATCCGTTAGATGAAAACTTCAACTACGCATCACGTGGCGTCATCATTACGCTAACCGGTAAAACGTCCCATGCGTCGAGATGCGGGTAAGGTCGCTCCCCTTGCCATCGTGTAGTTAAGCGATTGAAAGATAGGTTGATATAGAAAAAGATTATCAATCGATACAAATATGCTGAAATTAAACATCGAAAGTTTGAAAAACATGGTTAAAATAGCCGGCTCAGATTTTCTATCCATACTGCTCCTTTGAGGACGAGACATTGAAAACGCAGCACCTTTCAGCAAGCGACAACCAAGATATCGAACTAGCTAAACAGATTTTAGCGCGTGGTGAATTGGTCGCGATTCCAACCGAAACGGTTTACGGACTGGCAGCAGATGCATCTAACCCAGAAGCAGTGAAGAAGATCTTCGCGGCGAAAGGTCGACCAGCTAACCATCCGCTGATTGTTCATATCGGTGATGTGGAGCAGCTGTCTGACTGGGCGCGTGATATTCCAGCACAAGCCTATACGATTGCTGAGGCATTTTGGCCGGGGCCAGTGACGCTATTGCTAAATAAAGCGCCACAAGCAACCTCTGTTGTGACTGGTGGCTTAGAGACCATTGGTATTCGTATGCCTGCACACGACGTTTTCAGTACGTTATTGAAGTCATCGGGAATGGCCGTTGCGGCTCCTTCTGCGAATCCATACAAAAAACTTAGCCCGACGTCGGCTGAACATGTGATGAACTCGCTCGGTGGCAAAATTTCAGCTGTCTTGGATGGTGGGGACTGTACCCATGGTCTTGAATCGACCATTATCGACCTGACAGAAAAGCCATACCGTATTCTTCGTACAGGCCCAGTAACGGCAGCACAGTTATCAGAAGTACTCGGAGAAGAAGTGCTATCGCCAAAAGCACACAGTGTTTCCGTCCCAGGCAATGTGACCAGTCACTACCAGCCAAACACTAAAGTTCGTCTGGTTACTTTGGAAGAGATTTCCAATGCAAGTGGTGACAATATCGCATGTCTGCACTATTCACCGATTGCACCTAGCTTGGCCTTTAAATCTAAGCCTATGCCAACCGATGTCGCGCAATACTCACATGATCTTTACCGCGCGCTAGATGAAGCGGATAAATGGGGCTGTGATGAAATTTGGGTTGAGAGACCACCAGTGAGTGAGGAGTGGTTTGCGGTACATGATCGCCTAAACCGAGCTCAGTCTAAGCTGTAGCCACAGAGAACAAATCAGCAAAAACGCCCCTGTACCAAGGGGCGTTTTTGTATCCCTATCGCTCAAATACTTATCTTAATGACCATAATTTAAGTGACAACGGATCAATCGCCAGTTAAACGTGTTGCAATTTTGTTAAATAGAATTAAAACTCTAAATATAGCTTCCTCGAGCTCAGCTCAGTGTATGCACGTTTAATAGAAGGAGTATGTTGTGCTAAGTATTCTTCGCCTGATAATGGCTGCCATTTTTGTTGTTTTTACTACTTTATTTGCCTTTGTCTACTGCCTGTTTAGCCCGCGTAATCCTAAACATGTCTATTTCTTCTGCCGATGGTTTAATCAATTACATAAAATCCTTGGTGTCACTTTAATTCAAAGAGGACTAGAGCGAGCCCCTACCCCAGCTAACAGCGTCTATATTTCTAACCACCAAAGCGTCTACGATTTTGTCACATCACCGGGAATGCTCAGACCAAGAACGGTCTCGTTAGGCAAACGAGAGCTGATCTGGGTGCCATTTTTTGGCCAACTTTACTGGATTACTGGCAATATTCTGATCAACCGAGAAGACAAGTCCAAAGCTCGCGATACGATAAAACAAGTCGCAGAAGCGATTGATAAGCGTAACCTTTCGGTTTGGGCTTATCCTGAGGGAACGCGAAGTAAAGGACGAGGTTTGTTGCCATTTAAGACGGGGGCATTTCGCATGGCAATTGAAGCTGGCGTTGCCATTACACCGATGGTGGTCAGCACGACGCATAATAAAATCAACCTTAACCGCAGCAATAATGGCATCGTGATTACTGAAATGCTCGATCCTATCGACACATCTGGCTATACCATTAACGATGCTCGCACCTTGGCAGACCACTGTCATGCTCTGATGGCCGAAAAGATTGCTCAACTGGATCTGGAAGTCGCCCAACTTGAGCTGCAAGCCAGCGAAAAACCGAGTTCTAGCGTCGGCTAAACACCACTCTTCTGCGCAAGGGGCAAATAATAAATAGTCAGCCTATTTTCATATCAGTTATCGAAAGCGAACTGTTGATAAATCATTCAAATATGTGGATTAATTCACACTCCATCACGAGTTTAGATTTTGTCTCAAATCTCCGACAGCCACCGTTATTCATCTGATTAGACCATTTAATTGCATAGCTTCATGTATACTGCGCGACAGTTATAGCCACATGAATAAACTTATGTTTCTAACACCGTATTTTTCACAACAAAACAATCAGTTCCAGTTCACTCGCCAACAAGCAAGCCACTTTGCGAAAAAGGTCGCGGGTGACTTTAACCCTATCCATGATGAAGATAGCAAACGCTTCTGTGTGCCAGGTGACCTATTGTTCGCCGTACTGCTCAGCAAAGAGGGCATCAGCCAGAAAATGCGCTTCGACTTCTCAGGCATGGTGAACGATGGTGTGGCACTGTCTGTTGAAAATAAATGTGAAAAAGAAAGTGCAGTGGTAGACGAGAAGTCTAAAGAGTACTTACATATGTCTCGTGAAGGGGAAGTTAATCACAACCCTGAGTTCATTGAACATGTGGTCACTAGCTATGTTCAGTTCTCTGGCATGAACTTCCCTCATATCATGGTTCCATTAATGGAAGAGCAGCAGATGATGATCAACTGCCAACGTCCATTGGTGATCTATGAGAGCATGGAAGTTGAGTTTTCTCGCCTAGATCTGACTCACCCTGAAGTGGAATTTTCCGGTGCGACATTTGATGTGGACGGTAAACGTGGCTTAGTGACTCTAAACTTTACCTTTAAAGAAGACGGTGAAGTGGTTGGTAAAGGTCTCAAACGTATGGTTGCAAGTGGTTTAAAACCATACGATCAAGAAGCGGTAGATGATCTTGTAGAACGCTTCCATGCTCGAAAAGAGGCGTTTCTAACCGAGTTTGCTAACGCAGCATAATCAATAAGGGGTTATCGACATTCGGTAACCCTTTTTTGATCGGTAGCACCAACACGCTCAGTCGCGTCGAGTTGTTGGTCAGCTCAAAAATCTCACTCAATCATCTAGCCCTCAAAGTGAATCTTGGTTAGCCTCCATCACACTGATTCATCCACACCAATCCCCATGACACAGCAAGCCTACTACTCAGCATCTATATTGCAGTTTTCCGAGAACGACACACAGAACATCCTCAATCATTTACGTGATGAAGCACAAGCTATCTGGCAATCAAAGATCGACCTACTGAAAACACAGTTCAACCAATTACCTCATCTTGCGGGTGATGTGATCCTTGGTTTTAATCAGCCAGAATTAGCACTCGATACCGAGGTGATTATTCTCTATCGCGGTCTAGTGTTTGTTGTCTCGATAGGTTCAGACAATAGCCAGTATGATGAACAGCAAATGTCACAGCTCCACAAACAAGCCCTGCGCCTTAAAAAACATCATTTGGGCAGTCAGACTAAATTCATCATCCCTGTATCAATAGAAACAAAGGCATCACCACAACCAAGCCCAATTATGGTTTCAGAAGATTTGGTGGCTGGCACTATGTGTGACAATGGCGAACATCTGGCTGCACTCATCGAACACTTTTCTAACCAATACAAAGATGACCAAATCCTCTTGGACGAATGGCTCGAAAGTGGCTTTACTCTCTTGTCGCAATCATCGATTAGCGAGTCATCTTCTTAACAAAGACCACAACAAACAGTGCCATGGTAAAGCTGCCTAAGAAGGCTTCGCAGGCAGCGATAAAGCGAGCGACCCCGATGGGCGATATATCACCATAGCCTAATGTTGTGAATGTCACGACACTAAAATAGAGAGAGTTGAAAAACTCAAGCACGTAAAACTGCCAACCCGTCACATCTTCATAAATAGGGTGCGCACCTGTCGTATCGAGAAAGAAGTAGGCAAAAGCGCAGATCAAAATTAGAAAGATGGAGAAACCCACTACTCTTATCGGGTCTTCGCCATAACCACAGAACATGTCCACTAACTTCGAGATCATCCTCTTAGAACTGAGTAATGGCATTTGGTAACGACGAAAGCGCATTTCTCGCTTAAAGAAATCCCCCGCCATCTCGAACAAACCTTGCTTTTCACACTGTTTACGTATGTTTCGACACACTTCTTCAGCTTCTTGGCAATAGGTAATGGATGCTTTCCTGTCATGTCCTTTCATTGCTCGTCGTGCTTCCCGCTCTTGTTTAAGGCTCTTGCCCCATTCAATATTCTCCAGTTTCGCACGAGACAACTCTGCCCCGAGTAGGTTGCAGTTGTCGAGCTTAGCACAATGTAAGTTGGCACCGATTAACTTCGCCTTCATTAACGACGAGTCACGTAAATCTAAACCGAAAAAATGGGCGTCAACCAAGTTCGCCCGATAAAAATCCGCGCCCCGACACTGGTAGCCGTCTTTCGAACCACGGTTAACCAGATCAATATCCTCGAGATTTGTTTTCGCCAACTGAAATCCGTCTAAAGGTTTACCTGCTGCGGCCCATTGTTCAACCTTGTCTTTTATATCATCATTGCTTTTATCGACTTTGGGGTCATGCCAGTAACAGAGTCCTGACTCCCCACACGGTTGATCGCAGCACCAGCCATCAGGATTTTGATAGCTGCATTGGCCTTGGTGAGATTCCATATGCACTGCCCCTAATCATATCCAGAGTGACGTTAGTAGCCCCAGATATCTTTACTAAGTGTAGTGGGTGCATATTAGCGTGCCATTACTATTTACAAATTAATCAGTATCGACCTGTTCTCTAAGCCATTTTTTAAATAGCCGAGTATAAGGGTCATCTATGTGCGTAATCACAAAGTAACCTGCATTCGCAGCAATGGGGGCAAACGGAGCAGTTAACCTTCCCTGCTCAATTTCCTTATCCAATAGAGCAACTCGCGCCAAAGCGATTCCAACCCCAGCTTCAGCAGCCGACATTGCCATATCAGTTCGGTTGAAGAAATGACCTTGGTTGGTTTCAAAGTCCAATCGTTGATGGGATGCCCAATACAGCCACTCATAATCTTTTAGCGCCCCAGACCAGGGCATTAAATCATGGAGCAACGTCACTCTCCCCCACTCGTCGCTGCCATGCAAGATCTCACGATGGGCATTGAAATAGTCACGACTCATCACTGGTAGCAACGATTCTTCCATTAACAGTTCCGCATCAGCATGTTTGTAAGGCAAAGGCCCGTAGTCGATAGCAATATCGAAGTTTCGATTATCGCTATCCACCAACGCGCCCTCTGCAAAGGTATGGATCTGAACATCAGGATAGCGTTTATGAAAGTTTTCTAATCGCGGGACGAGCCATTTAAAAGCGAAGGATGGGGTCAGTTTTAACCGAATCTGTTTGCGTTCAGAAACCTGCGTCAATTGAAAAATGTTCTCTTCTATTGCCGCCAGATGATGACTGGTTGCCTCCACCAGCTTTCGTCCCTGTTCACTTAAACGTATGCCACGAGCGTGGCGTTCAAAGACACTAAAACCTAGTCGCTCTTCAATCTGCTGTAACTGTTGACTGACAGCACCAACCGTTAGATTCAGTTCTTTCGCTGCACTGGTTAAGCTTTGATGGCGTGAAACAATACAAATAAGGTTAACACCTTGTAATAGTGCCGATTTCATAGTCACCCTTTAAATTTTCTAAAAGCTAGTATCAATTCTTATCGATTGTTAAGCGGATGTAAATTGCACATTCTTGGCAAACTTTTAAAACTGTGAGAATTGAACGTGAAGGTTGTTATTTTAGGCAGCGGTGTGGTCGGTTTGACCAGTGCTTGGTATTTATCTCAAGCAGGATTTGAGGTGACGGTCATTGATAGGCAGGCACGCTCCGGAGAAGAAACCAGCTTTGCTAACGCAGGGCAGATTTCCTATGGTTACTCATCGCCATGGGCCGCTCCTGGTATTCCAACCAAGGCAATCAAATGGCTATTTGAAGAGCACGCTCCTTTAAAGATTAAACCTAGCCTAAGCCCTGAGCTGATCCAGTGGGCAAGCCAGATGTTGGTCAATTGCCAACTGGACAAATATCGAGTCAACAAAGCTCGTATGCTGACCATTGCCAACCGCAGTCGAGAGTGTTTAGCTCAGTTAAATAAGCAGTTTGCTCTCAATTATCAGGGCAGAACCCAAGGTACGCTACAAATCTTCCGCAACCCAGCTCAACTCAAGGCGGTCGAAAAAGATATCGCACTGCTTGAAGAAAGTGGTACTCAATACCAACTCATGGATCCGGCACAATGTCTGGCACAAGAGCCAGGGCTAGCGAATATGAACGGGGATTTGGTGGGCGGTCTCTATTTACCTGATGATGAAACTGGCGATTGCCATCTATTTTGTCAGCAGCTTCAAGCAATGGCAGAGCAAGCTGGTGTTACCTTCTTGTTCAATACTCATGTCGAAAAGTTAATCACTGCCAACGGTCAAGTGGTTGGCGTCGAAACATCACATGGAACAATCCATGCCGACAGCTATGTCGTCGCGATGGGCAGTTATTCAAAACACCTTCTTGCGCCGCTTAACATACATATCCCTGTTTACCCTGTGAAAGGTTACTCACTGACTTTACCGGTGATCGACCCAAATCATGCCCCTTGTTCAACCATTATGGATGAGACCTATAAGGTGGCCGTAACACGGTTTGAAGAAAGGATACGCGTTGCAGGTACTGCGGAACTGGCAGGATTTGATCCCGCATTGCCTGATAAAAGGCTAGCGACGCTCAATCACGTAGTGAGCAACTTATTTCCTAACGGCGTCGATTTTTCTCAAGCAGAATACTGGACAGGCTTTAGACCAATGACGCCAGATGGCACACCTATTATTGGTCAAACAACGTTCTCCAACCTTTATACCAATACTGGTCATGGCACTTTGGGGTGGACCATGGCATGTGGGTCGGCGGACATTCTAACGAATATTATCTCGTCACAAGGCCATGCATCATTCCGCGAACTCAGTATGGAACGCTACATCTAATCGCAAACAACACAATTCACTTAATCGCAAACAACACAATT
This sequence comes from Vibrio sp. TRT 29B02, assembly GCF_050113655.1. Taxonomy (NCBI): domain Bacteria; kingdom Pseudomonadati; phylum Pseudomonadota; class Gammaproteobacteria; order Vibrionales; family Vibrionaceae; genus Vibrio; species Vibrio sp. TRT 29B02. The sequence goes on along the minus strand of NZ_JBNJOJ010000006.1, from coordinate 154,205 downwards.
CACTTGGTTAAACTGAAATTGCAAAACATTTCTCAGCAAGACCAAGTGAATTGGTAATATACAAATCACTAGTATACCCACACCTAAAGCAATTACTGCTAATAAATTGTCGAACAACTATTAACCAGAGCTATTAATTAACAATTTTTTAGCACTTTGTGTTTTACCTCACGCAAATTCACACCCACAAACAAATAAATTAACAATTACGTTACAGAAAGGGTAATATCCTGTTCAGAAAACAACCATTACAAAACAAACAGGGAAACTACTTATGCAGTCAATTGTTGATTTTTTGAATGGAATTATCTGGAGCCCGGTATTGATTTATCTTTGCCTTGGCGCGGGTCTATTCTACTCAGTCATGACACGATTTGTTCAAGTTCGTCACTTTGGTGAAATGTGGCGCCTACTTCTTTCAGGGAAAAGTTCTTCAAAAGGTATCTCATCATTCCAGGCTCTAGCTGTATCGCTATCTGGTCGTGTGGGTACTGGTAACATTGCAGGTGTGGCAGCCGCTATCGGTTTCGGTGGTCCAGGTGCCGTATTTTGGATGTGGGTTGTTGCCTTCTTCGGCGCAGCAACAGCATACGCAGAATCTACTCTAGCTCAAATCTATAAAGAAGAAGACAACGGTGAATTCCGTGGCGGTCCAGCTTACTACATCGAAAAAGCGATGGGTCAGAAGTGGTACGCGTGGATTTTTGCTATCTCAACGATCTTTGCTTGTGGCTTCTTGCTACCAGGCGTTCAGTCAAACAGTATCGGTAATGCGGTAGAAGCTGCATTTGGTTCTGGTGAAATGATTGAAACAGCTATCGGTACATTCAGTTTCGCGAAAATCTTTACCGGTACTGTGATTTCAGTAATCCTAGCTTTCATCATCTTTGGCGGTGTGAAACGTATTGCTAACTTCACTCAGATCGTTGTGCCATTCATGGCTTTGGCTTACATCATCACAGCGTTCGTTATCATCCTACTGAATATCGGTGAAGTACCTCGTGTATTCTCAATGATCATTGGTGATGCATTTACGCCTATGGCAGGTGTTGGTGCTGCGATTGGTTGGGGTGTAAAACGTGGTGTTTACTCTAACGAAGCGGGTCAAGGTACAGGTCCTCACGCAGCCGCTGCTGCAAGCGTTGACCACCCAGCTCAGCAAGGTCTAGTGCAAGCGTTCTCTATCTACATCGATACACTACTAGTATGTTCTGCTACTGCATTTATGATCATCATTACTGGTGCATACAACGTACACGGTGCAGAAGGTTTCCTAGTACAGAATATTTCTGCTGATATTGCAGCAAATGGTCCTGTATTTACTCAAATGGCAATCGAGAGCGCGCTACCAGGTATCGGTAAACCATTCATCGCTGTTGCTCTGTTCTTCTTCGCGTTCACCACTATTCTTGCGTACTACTACATTGCAGAAACAAACATTGCATACATCCGTCGTACGTTTAAAGTTAACGGCCTAATGTTCTTGCTAAAAGTCGCATTAATCGCTGTTGTGTTCTACGGTACAGTTAAGACAGCAAACCTAGCGTGGGCAATGGGTGACGTGGGTGTAGGCCTAATGGCTTGGTTAAACATCGTGGGTATCTTAATTATCTTCTTCATGTCAAAACCTGCACTAAAAGCACTTAACGACTACGAAGAGCAGCAAAAACAAGGTGTCACTGAGTTTACATTCAACCCTGTTAAGCTTGGCATCAAAGGTGCTGACTACTGGGAAGATAAATACCGCCGTAAAACGGGCAAAGCACCCGAGGCTGAAGTCGAAACAAAGCCAGTTGAACAACCTTCAACCTAATCTCGACTAAAACAGATAAAAGCAGTGGTAAAAAAAGGGGTTAGCCAATGGCTAACCCCTTTGTTATTACTGTTCCCATATATTTCAGTGCCGACCTAATCAGGCTTGGCCAACACTCAATATTCTTGATTAAGCCGCTACCTGCTCTAACTCAACAGATTCGCGCTGTTTTTTCTCACCAATAGGCAAGATGGTACGACCATATTCGTTGTTCAGTACTTGCGCCATTGCAAAGTAGATTGCGCTTGCGCCGCAGAAAATACCTTCAATACCTGCGATAGTACCAATCAGTTCACTACCAGAGAAATCACGTGCTGCAAGTAGGAAGAATAGGATTGTTAGTGAACCGAAAACGATCTGTTTAGCCACTGGGTAACACAGTGAACCAATAAACATAAAGCCAGTGAAGACACCCCAAAGTAGCAAGTACCAACCCATAAAGCTTGCTGGGCTTGCAGGAAGACCCATGTATGGCATCACGATTAAACCAACCAAAGTTAGCCAGAATAGACCGTATGAAGTAAATGCTGTGGTACCAAACGTATCACCACGTTTGAAACACATCATGCCGACTAGCACTTGGCTCAGACCACCATAAAAAATACCCATTGCAAGAATCATTGAGTCAATTGGGAAAAAGCCTGCATTGTGGATATTTAGCAGGATGGTTGTCATGCCGAAACCCATAAGGCCTAATGGAGCCGGGTTTGCCAGTTTTGTTGACATTTTGCGCACCTTTCAAAAATGTTAGTAAAAATTACGCGCGAAGTTTAATCCTGTTCAACAAAAAAGATAAACATTGAATTTGCAATCTAAGATTACGCAAACCATTTGATATGCTTTTTATTTAATCACCTCGGTGCTTTCTCACGGTAAGGATGCCAATTATGCTATTGCGCAGAAAACAAAAGGCCTCAACTTTCAGCATTGAGGCCTTATTTCTAGTTTGAACACTTACCGGTTACTGGCAGGATATTTCATCCCAGAACCAATTGGACTGAACGGGTGTTTCCCAAACTCCCGGTCCGTTTTTAGCGATAAAACATTTGCCGTTATAAGTCACTTTGTCACCATTTGCGACTTGAGTAACGCCCGGTTCCCACTGAGTCATACCGCCTGGGTCTGGCGTTGGATCTGGTGTGGGTGAAGGATCGACAGGATCGACAGGATCGAGCTGCTCAACCACTCGAACTTCTGGCCAGCTTGAATGAGAGCCATAAAAGTTGGTCACACACTTTTCATAGTCGCCCTCAACCAAGGCGGAATAAGCCGTTTGGAATCCCACCAGTTCACACTCAAATGAATAGCCACCGGGACGGTCTGCATAGTATTTCCAGTTACCATCCCAATTGGTATAAAGCACATCCGTCGCGCCATTGAGGTTTAAGCTTCCGTATGGAGTTTGCTGCCAACAGGTGTCTTTTTCATCACTGCCAATCGGAATTTGATAGTGGGATGATAAACCTTGCCAATAACGAATTCGGTTAACGGGCTGGCCTTTATCCTTGTTCTGCTCGCCACACTCAATACCACCATTGATAATGTTAATCGTGGTACCAAAACCATAGCCGATCCCTGCATCGCTCTCTCTCTGAGATGGCTGCCATGTTTTATCTATAACGTGAAGCATCGCTGGCTTAGGGGCTTGCGGAGTTAAGAAGAACCAAATCGCTGACGCCAGATTGAGCCAAGAGTCAGCCACTAGCCCTGGGTTGTTGAGTAACACCGACGCATCGCCGTCGAACATCGCTTCCGAGAATGCACCGTAGTTAAAGTGGTAAGAGAGCTGTTTAGCTCCACGTCCAAAGTACCCCTGCCCTGCAACACATGGCCACTTTCTATTTTGCCAGTCGTTCTGACCACATCCAGTCGTGTACCCTTCCTGACCTTCAGACCAGCCCATTTCCCGTACATGAACCAACGCTTGCTGCCACTCTTCTAAACCCAACGGATTATCCCAAGTGTTATCAATGGCAATATGCCCTCCTGTTTCCTGAGCGAAATGAGCAAATGCCGTTACGATAGAGCGCTTACAAATTGCGTCAGAATCACGCCCATCCGTGTACTCAGCACAAAATGCAGGGAACTTACCGATCGCACGTAGGAAGCGAGTGTAAGTGTATTCCGGTGCTGCCATCTGAGTAAGAAAGTCCCACTCTGAACGAGGAAATACTCGCTCAGCGCGCTGTACGTTATCCGGATTGGTGGCTAGCCCCGCATCAATGGCTTCAACGACGCCGTTAGGAGCCGTGCGAAGTGCCTGTGACCATAACTGATACATTGGTTCAGAGGTCTTCTGTTGCTCTACGGCGGCAACATCCGCGCGAGAGATAACAAAACCAGTCGGGTTTAGTGGATCGGGCTGAATATTCATCGTTGCCCATGCACTTGAGCCCATACTCAAGGCCGATGCGACGGCTAAAAAGCGCAAGGTTTTCATTGTTATACAACTCCTGTGTATGTGAAGTTGTATCAGCATAGATGAGGAAAAAATAACTAGAATAGTCACTAAGTCAGGTTGCGAGTGATCACGAAGAGCAAAGTAATAATGTTATTTATCACTCGCCGAAAGCGATAAATGAGTCGAAAAAAACCTATATAACAGCTAATTAGAAATGTGGTCGTTATCAAATAAATAGCCACTGAGCTGATAAAAAATTTTACCGTAACCGACTTGACGTCAACTAAGGGTATATCCAAGGTTGAGTCATCCACGTTACTCAATCTATTGAAGTTCGATACGTTTGTTGAATTTGAAAGTGAGATAATCATTCCATAGTAATATTCCTCCTGAACATGAAAATATTACCTCGTACTTTTAAGTAGTAGAGTCTTAAAACTGATTATTCAACTACTAAAACGATAGGTTCCCATGCCACAACCTTGTTATTTAAGAGTATCAGGACTGAATCAAGGCTTTATTACACGCAATGCAGGTGCAAGTAATTCCGTCGGCGTTCGGTTAGCGATGTTAATCGAAAGAAAATAGAGAAAATTGCCGATGAGGAGTGGTTAAATTCGTCAGGAAAAGAACATGAATTCTGGAAGTGTGTTTATCAGGCTATGTAGTATTGCGTTTCTTGCACTCTTCGGGGGGGCATTGTCCTATGCTCAACCCAATGTGCCCGATAATCTGATGTTGAAGTCGGATAGCTCCATTGATAGCTATATCAGTTTTATCCAAAAATTTAAGATTTGTGGAGATAAAACTAACCGAGTAAATAACCCTTATCCGATAAATGATTGGCTGTTATCACTCCCGTTAAGAAAGCAATCAAGCGTTGTTATGTACTTATTAAGCGACGCTGAATATCGATGCTATGAAGTAGAGTTGAATGAAATGGTAGAGGCTTTAAAAAGTAATCAAGACCACCAAGCTATTAACATCCTAGAGTCCGAAGGTTGGTTGTCTAAGCCTGTTTATGGTCAATATTCATTAACAAATAAAAAAGACCTTGAGCTTACTCAGAGTGACCACGAGGCTTTATCGTTATTACTTAACATGAAGTATTTGCCGTTTGATCTAATTGGCATGGGGGAGTTATTGAAGGTGCTAAGAGAACAATAAAAGTATGCTACATGGACTAACGCTACTTTCCTGAACGAAAGTCCCCTGTTTGCCCCCCATAGGGTGAAGAGATATTTGAGATAAACTGTAGAATACTTCTGATAAAACAAAGCCTTGACGGTCACCACAATGTGGGATTCATCAAGGCTTATCATTAAGTTACAATGAGTTAGATGTAGGGATTAACCTAATCTTATTCCCACTCGATTGTCGCTGGTGGCTTACCTGAAATATCGTAAACAACACGTGAAATACCATCAACTTCGTTGATAATGCGGTTAGAAACCTTACCTAAGAAGTCGTATGGTAGATGCGCCCAGTGAGCAGTCATAAAGTCGATTGTCTCTACAGCACGTAGTGATACAACCCAATCGTACTTACGACCGTCGCCCATTACACCAACAGAGCGTACTGGAAGGAATACCGTGAACGCCTGAGAAACTTTGTTGTAAAGATCAGCAGCGTGCAGTTCTTCAATGAAGATAGCGTCCGCACGACGTAGTAAGTCACAGTACTCTTTCTTAATTTCACCAAGAACACGAACACCTAAACCCGGCCCTGGGAATGGGTGGCGGTAAAGCATATTGTATGGCAGACCAAGTTCTAAACCAATCTTACGTACTTCGTCTTTAAACAGCTCACGTAGTGGTTCAACAAGACCCATTTCCATATCTTCTGGCAGGCCGCCAACGTTATGGTGAGATTTGATTACATGTGCTTTACCAGTCTTAGATGCCGCTGACTCGATAACGTCTGGATAGATCGTACCCTGAGCAAGCCATTTAGCATTCTTCAGCTTCTTCGATTCTTCATCGAATACGTCAACAAATACATGACCGATAGTCTTACGCTTATCTTCCGGATCAGATTTGCCTTCTAACGCTTTTAGGAAGCGATCTTCAGCATCTACTTTGATGATGTTTAGGCCAAATTTATCACCAAACATGTCCATTACTTGCTGACCTTCGTTAAGACGAAGTAGACCGTTATCAACAAATACACATGTTAGTTTGTCACCAATAGCACGGTGAACCAGCATAGCAACAACAGAAGAGTCCACACCACCAGATAGGCCAAGAATCACTTCGTCATCACCAACTTGTTCTTTGATACGAGCAACTGCGTCTTCAATGATAGATTCTGAAGTCCATAGACGCTCACAACCACATACGCCAAGAACAAAGTTCTCTAGCATCTGTAGGCCACCTTTCGTGTGAGTGACTTCTGGGTGGAACTGAACACCGTAGTATTTCTTCTCTTCGTTTGCCATTGCAGCGTAAGGACAAGTATCCGTTTCGCCAACTTTCACGAAGTCTGCTGGAATTTCTACAACTTTGTCGCCGTGGCTCATCCAAACATCTTGAGTCGCTTCAAGATCTTTGAAGATAGCTGAGTCACCAGATACTTTTACTTGCGCGTAACCGAACTCACGTTCAGTTGAGCCAGCTACTTTACCACCTAGCTGCTCAGCCATAGTTTGCATGCCGTAACATACACCTAAAACTGGAACACCTGAGTCAAATACGTACTGTGGCGCGCGTGGTGAGTTTGCTTCTGTTACGCTTTCTGGGCCACCAGATAGAATGATACCGTCTGGATTGAATTCACGAATATCCGCTTCTTCAACATCCCAGCTCCAAAGTTCACAGTAAACGCCGATTTCACGTACGCGGCGAGCTACTAGTTGAGTGTACTGAGAACCGAAGTCCAAGATCAGAATACGTTGGTCATGAATATTTTTAGTCATTTTGAGCAGTCTTATAAGCTAAGTGATTAAAATGCAGGCGAGTGTACTCGCCTCTTCTTAATGCTTCAAGGAAAAGCAACCGTTTTCGTTAGGCTATATTTCAGCTGGTTATCTCACTGATAAGGGCTGTTGAGTGCCATTAAGTTAGTGAAATAACCAGTGAGGATTAACCTAGACGGTAGTTTGGTGCTTCCTTAGTAATTTGAACGTCGTGTACATGAGACTCTTTCATGCCAGCGCCAGAAATACGAACGAATTCAGCTTTCGTACGTAAGTCTTCGATAGTCGCGCTACCTGTTAGACCCATGCTTGAACGTAGACCACCCATTTGCTGGTGTACGATCTCTTTTAGGCGACCTTTGTAAGCAATACGGCCTTCGATACCTTCAGGTACAAGCTTGTCTGCTGCATTGTCAGACTGGAAGTAACGATCTGATGAGCCTTGCGACATGGCACCAAGAGAACCCATGCCACGGTAAGCTTTGTATGAACGGCCATTGTATAGAATGACTTCACCTGGTGCTTCTTCTGTACCCGCGAACATCGAACCAACCATAACGCAAGATGCACCCGCAACGATTGCTTTACAGATATCACCAGAGAAACGGATACCACCGTCAGCGATAACTGGAATACCGTACTGGTTCGCAACTTCTGCAGCATCTGCAATTGCTGTTACTTGAGGAACGCCAACACCTGTTACGATACGAGTCGTACAGATTGAACCTGGGCCGATACCAACTTTAACTGCACTTACACCCGCGTCGATCAGTGCTTTAGCACCAGCGCCAGTTGCAACGTTACCACCAATGATGTCTAGGTCAGGGTATGCTGCGCGAGTTTCGCGGATACGGTTAAGAACACCTTCCGAGTGACCGTGAGAAGAGTCGATTAATAGAACGTCAACGCCAGCTTCAACAAGGGCTGCAACACGCTCTTCGTTACCAGCGCCTGCACCAACGGCTGCACCAACACGGAGACGACCTTGTGCATCTTTACATGCATTTGGCTTACGTTCTGCTTTATGGAAGTCTTTTGCTGTGATCATACCTTTTAGTTGGAACTCATCGTTCACAACCAGTACTTTCTCTACACGTGCTTTGTGCATTTTCTCTTGAACTTCTTCACGAGTTGCACCTTCTTTAACGGCTGCCAAACGCTCTTTAGGCGTCATGACAACATCTACCTTCTTAGAAAGGTCTGTTACAAAGCGAACGTCACGACCAGTGATAATACCAACGAGTTCGTTGTTATCGGTTACCACTGGGAAACCTGCAAAACCATGCTTTTCTGTCAGAGCCACAACATCTGCAATCGTCGCATCAGGACTTACGGTGACTGGATGAGAAACCACACCCGCTTCGTAAATCTTAACCTGATGAACCATCTCAGCTTGTTTCTCGATAGACATGTTCTTGTGGATAAAGCCAATGCCACCTTCCTGCGCAAGAGCGATAGCGAGACGAGCTTCCGTCACGGTATCCATAGACGCAGAAATCATCGGAATATTTAGAGTGATATTTTTCGTCAACTGAGTGCGAAGATCAGCTGTGTTTGGGAGAACGGTGGAGTGTGCTGGCACAAGTAGTACGTCATCGAATGTCAGCGCTTCTTTGGCAATTCTTAGCATTTGCAATATCTCACAATTAGAGGAGTAAAAAAACAATCCGGTCTCATCGTTTCGCATAATGAGGGCAGTAAGCTTGGGAAACTCCACTGCATTTGGATTAGATATTGCGGACGGATTATACGGCTTAGGAAATCGCTTGGCTACACATTTTTCTATTTTTTATTTGCATTTACCCCCTTGATATGTATTATATTGCCGCTAATTTCCATACTCACGTCTACGAGATTAGCTGTGTCTTCTCTGACCAATCAAAACATCTTTACCGTCTCTCGCCTCAATGCTGAAGTGCGACTTTTGCTTGAAAATGAGATGGGTATTGTTTGGTTAGTTGGTGAGATTTCTAACTTCTCTGCTCCCGTTTCAGGTCACTGGTACCTGACCCTTAAAGACTCTCGCGCTCAAGTCAAATGTGCCATGTTTCGTGGTAACAATCGCCACGTCACCTTTAAACCACAAAATGGCAACCAAGTACTGGTCAAAGCTCGTCTATCTCTCTATGAACCTCGCGGCGACTACCAGTTAATTATCGAGAGTATGCAGCCAGAAGGCGATGGTCGACTCCAACAGCAATTCGAAGAGTTGAAAGTTAAACTCGCAAGTGAAGGCTTGTTTGCTCAGAGCAACAAACGCCCTTTACCTGAACATCCTAAACGCGTGGGTGTCATCACTTCTAAAACTGGCGCAGCCCTGTTTGATATTCTTGACGTACTCAAACGCCGTGATCCTTCATTACCCGTGGTCATCTACCCTACTATGGTTCAGGGAGAAGAAGCCGCTATCCAAATCGCTCAAGCGATTGGTTGTGCGAATAGCCGCAATGAGTGTGATGTTCTGATCGTCGGTCGCGGAGGCGGTTCATTAGAGGATCTATGGTGCTTTAACAACGAGATTCTCGCCCGCACGATTGCGGCCAGTCAGATCCCAATTATCAGTGCGGTTGGTCATGAAATCGATGTGACGATCGCCGATTTCGTCGCGGATATGCGTGCACCGACACCGTCTGCTGCCGCTGAGCTAGTCAGTCGTGATAATAGCCATAAAGATCAAGCTCTCATTGGCCGTCAACACAAGCTTGTTGCTGCGATGCGCCACTACATCAATGAACAAAAACGGTGCACTACCTCACTTGTACACCGTTTGGAAAGACAGCATCCAAGCTATCAGTTACAGCGCCAAAGCCAGCAACTTGATGAGCTTGAAGTGAAACTGCACCGCGCGATGCAGCACTATATTTCAGTTCGCCAGCAAAAAGTCGAGCGTCTGCAACACAGAGTTGCTCTCAACTCCCCTTTCAAGCGTTTATCTGAACAGAAAGGGACATTGCAAAGACTCGAACAGAAACTGTTGGATGCGATGGATAGAAAGTTGCTTAACACACGTCATCAACTGGCACTGGCGGCTGAAAAACTTGACACCGTTAGCCCTCTAGCAACGTTAAAGCGCGGTTATTCCATTACCCAAACAGAACAGGGCAATGTGGTAGTTCGAGCCACAGACGTAAAAGCAGGTGACATCTTGGTCACCCGCTTATCTGATGGCGAAGTTTGTTCAACGGTCAATTAGCAACAAACTCAAATTTTACTTTCGATTTAGACTTTAACTCATTACAGCTGTTACAAAAATAGTTGGCTGCTCCACACGCCTGAAGCTTCTCAAGTTCCGCGTCACAATCTGGGCAGTAGCCTATTTTCTTGTAGCTGACTTGGCAGCTCTGGCACTCATATTGTCCATCCCACTGCAGTTCAGCATTACAGCTAGGGCATTGATTTTCAGTCATAGCACTCTCTTTGATCTAACAATATCTTTCCATCAGTATCATTCGCTTCATCATCTACCAGCAATGATCTTAATCAGTATAGACTGCGCTTTGCGTGCTTAACCTGATACATTGACTGGTCCGCACGTCGAATTATGCCTTCAATCGAATCACTATTTGGTTTATGACTGTAGCTATAACCGACACTGACTTTGACCTGATAGCCATCAATGAGTCGCATATCATTAAAGGCACGTTCTAAACAGCCAGAGAAGTCTTCCAAATCGGACAAGCTTTCGAAGCAACAGAAGCCAACAAATTCGTCTCCTCCATAGCGCCCTAGCACCGAACGAAGCTGAAACTGTTGCTTGAGTACTTCGGCAACTTCGATCAACACACTATCCCCAACATCATGACCAAAGCGATCATTGATATATTTGAAGCTATCAATATCGATAAAAAAGCAGGCAAACAGCAAGTTGCGATTTTCATCATTCAACAATGTATTTTGCACTTCTAATTGCAACATTCTACGGTTGAAACAGCGTGTTAGAGGGTCACGGCTTGCGTGAAAGTGCAGTTGCTCTTCCAACTGATACTTTTCCAGTGCAACCGCATATAACGAAGCGACCATCTCAAGTATTTCGAGTTCTTCTGTGGTTGGGGAGGACGGTTTTTCGCTGTAAATGGCAAATGTACCAAGCACGCTACTATCAGATGCAATGATCGGTACAGACCAACAGGCATGCAGATTCGCTTGCTGAGTTAAAGCCGTATAGAGCCGCCAGTTTTCATGCTGATTTATATCCGAGACGACAACCGGTTTTCCCGTTGCCGCGGCTGCACCACAAGAGCCGACTTGAGGTCCGATGGCGACCCCTTCAATCGCTTGATTATAAAACTCAGGCAAATGTGGGGCGTGTTCTAAATACAAGTGTCCGTCAATATGTCGCAAAATAGACGCGAGCCTTCGACCAAATAATTGTTCCGACAATGCGATAACGGCTTCATTTAGTCGAGACTTGTCCATTCCTAAAGCTAACTGCTGCAACAAACGATTCACTGCCCGGTGAGCATCGAGCAGGCTGTACGTGTTCATTTCGCGTGCCTTATTCTTTTTTAATATAGTTATATGAGGAGAATATCATATACACATATGAAATTATCTGAACTGGAACACGCTTAGATGATCTTGTACAGATCATCGGCAAAATCCATTTTGATCAGCGATCTACCCTAAAAAGAATATTTATATAACCACACACCGAAAGCATAAGTTACATATGCTGCATTTCAATTTTAAACAGGATTTAAATCCAAGTATGAATCAAAATCTAAACCAAACAGGATTTAATAAAAAGATCATTTGCTACTATGATGGCTTTACACTGGTGTGCATTTCAATGTTTTGCTCATCTATCTGAGTTAAGTGTACTTCAATAGCAGCGTATTCAGTCAATGAGTTTACATGGCTGCCACCGCAAGGGATTACCGCTATTTCCCCCTGATGGAGATCGCACTGCCAGTAACGCGAATCGGTCAATGCTTCACCATGACACTCTACTTTGACCTCTGAACCAAGTTCGATCCACTGCAACAAAATGTGATTCACCTGTTGTTGAATTTGCTCAAGATTACTCAGCATATCTGCGCTGTTCAGGCCACGTTTACGTAACGTTTTACCTAGTCGATAGGTATCTAAGCATTGATCAGGAGTAACAAAGCTGGTGACCTGAGCATAGCTGTTAAAATCGTAGTGGCCATGAGGGTCTTTGCGGTCAGCGTCTTTTCTCCAATAACCTTGCTCCGTTAACACTTTGTTCAACGCTAAGTAAGATAAATGACCCGCGCTATGTCCACGACTCAGCGAACCTTGGTAAGCCTTGTCTACAGCAAGAGTTACTCGCTCTCCTAGCTGCAATGCAGAACAATCTGCTGCTAAACAGTGTACGACGACAAAACACCAACCGGATTGGTCACGCTTGACTGGAATCTCATGCCCAACATATAACTCACCCGTTGCCAGTTCTACCGCACCAACTTGGCAATCAAGAACGGGGAACTGGTTCAGTGTCCCTTTATCTGCCGGATGATCTGGCCAAATGTGGCTAACAGGGTGAAAGGGCGTTTTATCCGTCACAACGTAAAGATATTCACTACCACGCTGTAACAGTTGAATGTCTGCGTCTAACTGCCAGATTCCGTGGCAGAATTGGGTAATCGTGGGGGTAACTTGCATCGTTTATTCCTATAAAAAAAGCGCCGGAACGAATGCGGCGCTTTTCATTTAACTCGACAATCTGATCTTTCTCATCAAGATCAGTTTTTACGATTTTTCATCATGCTCATCAAGCGCTTACGTTTACGCTCTTGAGACAGTGTCATCTTGTTCGATTTGCCTTCGAACGGGTTATCACTGTTCTGGAACTGAATACGAATTGGTGTACCCATAATTTCCAGTGACTTACGGTAATAGTTCATCAAGTAACGCTTGTACGAATCTGGTAACTCATTAACCTGGTTACCATGGATAACCACGATTGGAGGGTTGTAACCACCTGCGTGAGCGTATTTCAGCTTCACACGACGACCACGAACCATTGGTGGCTGGTGATCATCCGTTGCCATCTTCATGATACGAGTCAGAACAGAGGTACCGACACGAGTCGTAGCCGATTTGTACGCTTCTTGCACGGATTCAAATAGGTGGCCAACACCTGTGCCGTGAAGCGCTGAAATAAAGTGAATACGGGCAAAATCAACGAAGCCAAGACGACGATCGAGCTCTTTCTTGACCTGCTCTTTGACGTCCATATCTAGGCCGTCCCACTTGTTGACAGCGATAACGATAGAACGACCAGCATTCAGCGCAAAGCCAAGTAAGCTCAGGTCTTGATCTGAGATGTTCTCACGCGCATCGATAACCAGCATAACAACGTTCGCATCTTCTACTGCTTTGAGTGTTTTTACTACCGAGAACTTTTCGACCGTTTCGTTAATACGAGTACGACGACGAACACCCGCGGTATCAATCAATACGTATTCGCGACCATCACGTTCCATCGGAATGTAGATAGAGTCACGAGTCGTTCCTGGCATATCGTAAACAACAACGCGTTCTTCACCCAAAATTCGGTTTGTCAGTGTCGATTTACCTACGTTTGGACGACCGATAATGGCCAGTTTGATTGGCTGATCTTGAAGACGCTTGAACTCTTCTTCCGCCTCTTCTTCGCTGTAGTCGAGCTTCTCGTCTTCATCGACAAACTCGGTCAGATCTTCAATCTCACCTTTTGCTTCTTCAAGAAGTTGCTCTGCGAATGGGTTAAGAGCTAGATCGATAAGTGCCGTTACGCCTCGGCCGTGTGCCGCAGCGATTTGATACATGTTTTCTACGCCAAGCTGCCAAAATTCTGCACTTGCCGCATCAGCGTCGATACCATCAACCTTGTTTACAACCAGCATTGATGGCTTTTCAATTTTACGTAGGTGTGAAGCAATAGCTTGGTCAGCAGCAGTCAAACCAGCACGACCATCGACCATAAACAGTACAACGTCTGCCTCATCGATTGCCGCCAGTGACTGTTGAGCCATTTTGGTTTCAACACCTTCTTCTGTGCCATCAATACCACCGGTATCAATAACGATAAATTCGTGTTCACCAAGCTTAGCTTGGCCATATTTACGGTCACGAGTTAAGCCAGGGAAATCCGCAACCAATGCGTCGCGTGTACGAGTCAATCGGTTAAACAACGTTGATTTGCCAACGTTTGGACGCCCTACCAGAGCAACAACAGGTACCATAACAACCTCTACAATATTCTTTACTTTATGTAGTTATAGGTAACGACTCAGCAGAAATCACGTCGTGAGACCTTTACCTATAACCACATCAAACTATGGGTATCTAAAACAAACAAACGGCTCCCAACTGTTACCAGCTAGGAGCCGAATGTGAATTATATCACACGATTACTCGTTGATCGTCAGTTTCTTTACATCGCCATTACGAGTCACAGCTACGTAACCACCGGGAACCGCAATTGGAGCAACGGCAAAGCCACTACTGTTGACTTGTTGCATCGAGACAAACTCGCCGCTACTGCGATCAATCCAATATAAGTAACCTTCGCTATCACCAACAACAACGTACTGATTAATCATGACTGGTGCTGTCACCAGACGATGCTCTAATTGCTCGTTTGACCACAACTCGGTGCCACTACGAGCATCTACCGCCACAATGTGGTCTTGGTCGGTCACAACAAACAAGCGGCTACCGTCACTCACTAAGTCAGTTGAGGATGAGTAGTTGCGCTTCCACGCCGCTTTACCCGATCGTAGATCGATGGCCGTCAACTGACCGTTATAGCCAACAATGTACAGTGTGCTGCCTAAAATTAATGGAGATGCATCAACGTCGACTAGACGATCGATTTCTGTCGCACCTTGTGGCATACCAATTGGCTGCTGCCAAATGAGTTGTCCACGTTCGACAATAGCGGCGGCCAATCGACCATTAGCCGTACCCCAGAACACACCACCAGAGGCAGTCACAGGCGCACTGTTACCACGTAAAGTCAGACTTGGAACCTCTGTACTGATGGTCCATTTTACTTCACCGGTCACTTGATCCAGTGCCTGCAAGATGCCCTTGTTGGTATGGACAATAACAAGGTTGCTATCCGTTGCTGGTGCAGCGAGCACTTCACCATCAACGTCAGCTTGCCAATTTAACTCACCCGTTTCTTCGTTGAAGGCGAATAGACGCCCGTTTTCGCTACCGATGAAAATTTGACTGTACGCTGCCGTAATACCACCAGACAATCGAGCCGACACATCAGCTTCAACATTGGCTTCCCAAAGTGTTTTACCACTTTCAGGATCAAGTGCTTTAACCACGCCATCACGACCCGCGACAAACACTTTGTCGTAAGCATATTCAGGTGTCAGCTTTGAGTAGTATTGCCCTACACCACCACTGACTGAATTACTCCACTCAGATTTAGGTGTGAACTCGCTGTCCACTTGAGGAACTGGCGCCATGATAATGGTATCTTCTTCACTAGCACAGCCCGCCAGTACGCCAACAAACATTGCCGTTGCAAGCGCCTTTTTAAGCATATTCTTCATGCTACGCCCTTACTTGGCTAGGTCATCCAGTTTCATTTGTAGAGCCTGGCTAGCGTCACCAGATTGCTGCGCTTCTGTGTATGCAGAATACGCTGCTTGTGTATCGCCTTTACGCAACAAGATGTCGCCTTTCAACTCAGCAACACGACCTGCCCAACTTTGGTCAGTGATGTTGGCGAGTTCTGCGATAGCGGCATCAAACTCACCTTGCTCCGCTTTAACACGGGCAAGACGGTAGTTAAGTACCGCAGATACTGCTGCATCTTTGGTTGCAGACTTCGCCCACTCTAGTTGAGCCAACGCTTCATCCAGATTACCCGCTTCAACTTGAACTTTAGCCAGTTGTAACGCAGCAAGCACTGAGTATTCAGTCTCTTTGTTGGCATCAATGAAAGCTTGAATATCGCCTTCTGCTGATGCGCCTTTTTCCGCTAATGATTGTACCGCTTTGGTGTAGCTTTCAGACGCGGCTTCTTGAGCGGCTGTTACAGAATCTTGATAGTAACGCCAACCAAACAGACCGCCCAGACCAACAACCGCACCCAAAATGACTGCTTTGCCGTTCTCTTTCCACCAATCTTTGATCGCTTCTACTTGTTGTTCTTCAGTATCGTAGAGTTCCACTTCCTGTCCTCTTACATCTTAAAAAAGTGGCGATACTCATCACCACTTTTGAGAATAGATAAATTGTTTAAACTAGTTCAGATAGTTTTGCGATAACGTCTGCTTGGCTGTATGTATCTTGTGTACCACCAATCAGATCTTTCAGTACAACTGTGTTATCCGCAACTTCGTTTTCACCAAGAACCAATGCGACCGCTGCGCCGACTTTATCCGCACGCTTGAACTGCTTCTTGAAGTTACCACCACCAAAGTGGTTCATAACACGTAGACCTGGTACCTGCTCACGTAATGTTTCCGCTAGCTTCATACCCGCCATCATAGTGCCTTCACCCGCTGTGACCATGTAAACGTCAACGCTACGACGAACTTCAGTTAATTCCAAAGTTTCAAGCATCAGTACTAGACGCTCTAGACCCATAGCGAAGCCAACAGCAGGTGTTGCTTTACCGCCTAACTGTTCAACCAGACCATCATAACGACCACCACCACAAACGGTGCCTTGTGCACCTAGGCTCTCAGTGATCCATTCAAATACAGTGCGGTTGTAGTAATCCAAACCACGAACTAAGCGTTCGTTAACTGTGTATTCGATACCAGCAGCGTCAAGAAGTTCACAAAGTCCTGCAAAATGTTCTTTAGACTCTTCACCTAGATAATCAGAAAGGCGAGGTGCATCACCAAGAATCGCCTGTACATCTGGATTCTTTGTATCCAAAACACGTAGTGGATTGGTATGCATACGACGCTTACAATCATCATCAAGAACATCAAGATGCTGCTCTAAGAAAGCAATCAGTGCGGTACGGTAGTTCGCACGATCCTCCAGCGAGCCAATAGAGTTAAGCTCAAGACGTACATGCTTATCGATACCCAGCTCACGCCATAAGCGCGCTGTCATCATAATAAGTTCAGCATCAACATCAGGGCCATCTAGACCAAATACCTCAACACCACACTGGTGGAACTGACGGTAGCGACCTTTCTGTGGGCGCTCATGACGGAACATCGGTCCCATGTACCACAAACGCTGCTCTGAGCGATCAATCAGGCTGTTTTCAATGCAAGAACGTACACAACCCGCGGTGCCTTCTGGACGTAGAGTCAGGCTATCGCCATTGCGGTCTTCAAAAGTGTACATCTCTTTTTCAACCACATCGGTTACTTCACCGATTGCACGGCTAAATAGATGGGTCATCTCAACGATTGGCATGCGCACTTCATTGTAACCGTATGCGCTGATTACGTTTTTCACTGTGTTTTCAAGTTTTTGCCACAGTGGTGATTGAGTTGGAAGGCAATCGTTCATGCCTCGAATTGCTTGGATTTTCTTTGCCACAATATCTACCGTTAGGTTAATTACTTAGCGTAATCTAGGTTGAGATTAATCTTGTACTTTAATGTCGATACGTTGTTTCTCGTCAAGAATCGCAGCCTTGGCACGAATCTTCGCTTCAAGTTGCGCGACGAGATCATTGTTATCAAAACGCTCTTTTTGACGTTTGCCGTCTTCGTAGAAAGCACTCTTCTTGTTGCTTCCTGCTAGTCCTAGGTGCGACACTTCAGCTTCACCCGGACCGTTAACGACACAACCGATAATCGAAACATCCATCGGTGTAATAATATCTTCTAAGCGTTCTTCGAGTGCGTTGACCGTACCAATGACATCAAATTCTTGACGAGAGCAGCTCGGGCACGCAATAAAGTTGATACCGCGTGAACGAATGCGCAGTGATTTCAGAATATCGAAACCAACCTTGATCTCTTCAACTGGGTTAGCCGCTAAAGAGATGCGCAGCGTATCGCCAATCCCTTCCGCTAATAACATACCAAGACCAACAGAAGATTTAACCGCGCCAGCACGAGCACCACCCGCTTCGGTAATACCTAAGTGCAGCGGTTGATCAATTTTCTTCGCCAGTAGTCGGTACGAATCGACAGCTAAGAAGACATCCGACGCTTTTACACTGACTTTAAATTGGTCAAAGTTGAGACGGTCTAGAATATCGACATGACGCATTGCTGATTCAACTAGGGCTTCTGGCGTTGGTTCGCCATATTTCATCTGGATATCTTTTTCCAGAGAGCCACCATTAACACCAATACGAATAGGAATATTTTTGTCGCGAGCACAATCGACAACTGAACGAATGCGTTCTTCGTTGCCTATGTTGCCTGGGTTAATGCGTAAACAGTCAACACCGTACTCAGCAACTTTAAGTGCGATTCGGTAATCAAAGTGAATATCCGCGACAAGTGGGACATTGACCTGTTGTTTGATCAGTTTAAACGCTTCGGCTGCATCCATAGTTGGTACAGAAACTCGCACTATGTCTGCACCGACATTTTCCAAAGCACGGATTTGAGCAACAGTCGCTTCAACGTCTGTTGTTCGGGTGTTGGTCATTGACTGTACTGCGATTGGTGCACCGTCACCAATAGGTACATCGCCCACGTAGATACGAGTCGATGGACGACGTTTGATCGGAGATTCGTATTGCATAGTAATTTCTAAGGTAAGTTGAATCTTGCTACTTTGCCTGAAGTATACCCAGAAAGGTCGACAGGTTCACTCGCTAATGTCATTGAAACGTTTTCAGGGGCACCTAAAATGACGCTATATGGCAAATTGCCACTTAATTCGAGCGTCTGCCCTGCTTTTTTCACACCAGTCGATAATGTTTTACCTGAAGAGTCCTTAACCTGGATCCAGCAATCATCTGAGAAAGTGAGTTTGAGCAGATTAACAATCGTGTCGGATTGCGTCGATTGAACTGACTCAGACACAGGCTCTGCTTCCGTAGTATTAACGTTTTGCTCTAGCTGTTTTTCAGGCTGAGCTTGTTTTGCAACTTCTGGGACAATTTCTGTCTCTAGAGGCGCTTGAGAATCTGGTTGTTCTAACACGGGTTCCACTTCTGGCACGTCATCGGCATTAGCATCGAGCGCAACCTCTGGTTGCGGCTGCGCACTTTCTAAAGTGGTAAAGTCGAGCTCTTGGTTAGCAGTCTGCTGTTCAAGCTCAATTTCCTGCTCTGTTTGGCTGGTTAAGTCGAGCATGGTCGTTTCTTGGTTTTGCCACCACCAAACGGAAGAGATACCAATAATGACCGCAAAGATCCCCCAAGTAAGGGTCATAATACGGCTGTCATGGGCTTCACGTTTGGTTTTTCGTGAAAAGCTCTTCATCTCCTGAGGTTCTGGCTTAGTTTCTTCACACCCGTCCAATGCGCAAAGGACGACGGATTCTTCAATTCCTACCGCTTTAGCGTAAGAACGTAGATAACCGCGAGTAAAGGTCGCAACCTGGTCAGAAGCAAAGTTGTTGTTTTCGATATTCTCAATGATTGAAAGACGGAGACGGAGACGGTCGGCAATTTGCTTTTGCGATAAACCAAGTTGCTCACGTTTGTTCTTTAATAGCGTACCCGCTTGTACTTTTTCTACTTGCTCTTCGCTAGCTGGAGTTTGTTGTTCAGCAGTCATGATGGTAATAATTCTCTTCTCGTTAGTGCCTTGCTAATTCGCATCTTAATTATTTATTTTTCGTTGAATGCGAGATAACCAAGCCCTGAAATAATTCGAGGTCAAAGCCTCATTTGATAAAAAGTTACGCTCCACTCAATAAACAGAGGAATACCCCGAAAGCGTTAACCTTTAATTCTAATAGATATCATAGATGAAACAACACAGAGAAAGTGCATATTTTACAAGCAGCTCAAGGTTTTTCGTTATTTTGACATAAATATCGCTACACGATGTAACAAAAAAGCCAGAGCGAGGCTCTGGCTTTAGTAAATTCTTACACGTGATTATGAAACCGCTTTAATTTCGATGGTCTCGCCTTTTGCGGCTTTGTTCATCGCAGTACGCTTAGTACGGTCGATGACATCACCCACCAACTGACCACATGCTGCATCAATATCGTCGCCACGTGTTTTACGTACCGTTACTGTGTGTTCGTACTGCATCAACGTTTTCTGGAAGCGGTCGATACGAGAGTTGCTTGGCTTCTTGTATGGTGAACCTGGATACGGGTTAAACGGAATCAGGTTGATTTTACAAGGCGTGTCTTTGAGTAGCTCTGCCAACTCACGTGCGTGGTCCATGTCATCATTAACATGGTCAAGTAACACATACTCAACGGTTACCTTGCCGCGGTTAGCGTTTGAAGACGCAATGTAGCGACGTACAGATGCCAAAAAGTCCTGAATGTCCCAACGGTCATTGATCGGCATGATTTCACTGCGAAGCTTATCATTTGGTGCATGCAGCGAGATCGCTAAAGCAACGTCAATTTTACCCGTCATCTGATCAAGACCAGAAACCACACCTGAAGTGGACACAGTAACGCGACGCTTTGAAAGACCGAAACCTAGATCATCTAGCATGATCTCAAGTGCTGGGATCAGGTTTTTCATGTTCAGTAGCGGTTCACCCATCCCCATCATAACGACGTTAGTAATTGGGCGACGACCAGTCTCTTTCTGTAGACCGATTTCACGTGCAGCACGCCAAACCTGACCAATAATCTCAGACACTTTTAGGTTACGGTTAAAGCCTTGTTGCGCCGTTGAACAGAACTTACACTCTAACGCACAGCCTACCTGAGATGAAACACAAAGCGTTGCACGGTCATCTTCTGGGATGTATACCGTTTCAACGTCTTGATCTCCCACCTTCATAGCCCACTTAATCGTGCCATCAGAAGAGTGTTGTGCTTCCGCCACGGTTGGAGCTTTAATCTCACAACGAAGCTCAAGTTTCTCACGTAACTTCTTGTTAATGTTGGTCATGTCTTCGAAGTTATCAACACCGAAATGGTAGATCCACTTCATTACTTGATCTGCACGGAATGCTTTTTCACCGAGCTGGTCAGCAAAAAACTTACGCATACCTTGACGATCAAAGTCGAGTAGATTGATTTTTTCAGTGGTCATGTGGCCTCTCAAGCGACGGAACATTAAATAAGGGCGCGAATTGTACAGCCTTTACGCAGCGACAACAAGCATTGTAAAGCCACTTATTTATTAAGGCGTTAATATCGCAATGATTAAATTTTAAACAGCAATAATCAGTCCGCCTTTTTGACAGGCTGAATAGGAGAAAATTATTGGGCGACTTGCTTTATCTGCTCAACAATCGCTTTAAGACCATTACCTCTGGAAGGGCTCAGGTGTGCAATCAGACCTAGCTGTTCAAAATAACCATCAGTATCAAAGCTCGCGATCTCCTGAGTGGTTTTGCCATCGAATGCAGCCAACACCAGTGCAATCAGACCTCGAACAATGCGTGCATCAGAGTCAGCACAGAAATACCACTTGTCTTCTAGCTGTTCGTGAACCAACCAAACCTGACTCTCACAACCTGCCACCGTCACATGTTGCGATTTTAGCTCTTCAGGCATCTGAGGTAGTTTTTTACCCCACTGGATAACCTGACGATAACGATCTTCCCAGCCTTTGAAACCTTGCATAGTCGCAATGATATCTTCAACGCTAATATCGTGGCCAAACGGAGATTGAGGAAACGACGACATAGAAAAATCCACCTGTTACTTACTGTGTTTTTGGATTAGCTTTTCAACAATGCGAGATACGGCAACAAAGCCAAAGGTCGCCGTCACTACCGTTGCAGCACCAAAGCCACTCGCACAATCCATACGTTTTGGGCCTTCCGCTGTCGACTTAACGCCACAAACCGTGCCGTCTGCTTGAGGGTATTTCAACTGCTCAGTTGAAAATACACAATCAATGCCAAACTTACGTGCTGGATTGGTTGGAAAATTATGATGGCGACGTAGCGTATCTTTGATTTTTTTCGCTAGTGGGTCCTGAATCGTCTTAGTCAAATCAGCGACCTTTATCTGGGTTGGATCAACCTGACCACCAGCACCACCAGTGGTAATGACTTTGATTTTGTTACTACGACAGTAGGCAAGTAAGGACGCTTTTGCTTTTACGCTGTCAATCGCATCGAGTACATAGTCATACTCTTTACTCAAGTATTCGTGCTGATTGTCAGGAGTGATAAAGTCATCGATCAGATTAACTTTACATTCTGGGTTAATCAGCTTCACTCTCTCTGCCATCACTTCGATTTTACTTTGACCAACAGTACCAGACATAGCGTGGATCTGACGGTTAATATTGGTTACACACACATCGTCCATATCGATAAGTGTCAGTTGACCAATTCCGGTACGAGCTAAGGCTTCTACCGCCCATGAACCCACGCCACCAATACCGATGACACAAACGTGCGCAGCACGCAAAATCTCGACTTCACTGTTACCGTAAAGACGGCGAGTGCCACCAAAACGTTGGTTGTAATTATCAGAAGCTGGAGTATCGAGTTCACGCATATTGGTTTTCCGCTTGGTACAAAAACAAAGAGTGCGATTTATACGCACTCTTCAATAAAAAGTCTAGATGAAGGAGACGAGTCCTTGTTCAACTATTGTCGCTTTTCCGGTGGCAATGCCCAAGGCGCTTGAGTCGTTGAGTTTTCAAGACCCAGCTTCCATACACGACCAAAGTGTTTGTAGTGCCCAGCTTCGATCCCCGCTCTCGGTCCCATGCCGTGATATAAATCAAGATGGTTCTGCTTTACAGCCCCACCGGTATCTAACACGACCAAAAGACGGAGCTGATGTGCACCACTCCATGAACCATCTGAGTTCAGCAAAGGTACTTCAGCCAATATAGGCGTCCCCATAGGAAAGATACTGCGGTCGCCAGCAACCGACGCCATAGGCAATAATGGAACTCCGGCAGAACCTGTTACTGGCGCATCCGCGCGCGGTTCAAAGAAAACAAATGATGGATTTTGCTCTAGAAGTTCACGAACAGTCTCTTCATCGTTTGCCAGAACCCATTCCTTGATCGCTTTCATTGACATTTTCTCGCGTGAAACGAGCTCTCGCTCAATCAACACGCGTCCAATACTCACGTACGCTTTGTTATTTTTGCCGCCGTAAGCGAAGTATTCCAAAGTATCGTCATCTTCAAAATGAACAAAACCACTGCCCTGAACCTCCATTAAAAATGGATCTATCATATTGGCAGCATAGCCGAGCTCTAATCCTTGTCCGCTAAGCGCACCATCATAAATTTGTGCACGAGTAGGACAATCACTTTCACAAGCGGGTTTACCATAAACCGGATATTTGAAGACCTCGTTCGGTTGATGACGAAGCTCCATAACTGGAGAAAAATATCCCGTAAATAGGACATTACCTTTTTTATCTCCACCACCTAGCTGTGCAGCCTGAATGCCGAAGTTAGCAAACTCTGTCGGCTCACCACTTTGAAGAACCCACTCATTGAGTTTTTCATACAAAGGTTGGTATGTGGCCGCCAATGAAGGCGAGTTATCGACGACCAATTCAGTCTGACGATGGAACTCAGTAAAGTCACGAGGTTTGTCAGACTCAACAAGTGAGGATTTATTCAAAATAGAATTGAATTCATCATCGATATATTGCTGAGCACGATCGGTAGGTTGCGCACAGCCAAACAAAACGCTGACTGCGGCGATAGGAAGATATTTTTTGAACACTAATTTTATTCCTTTCAAGCGATGCTAAGAGCATGACAAACTTGACTGAAATACGCAATTAGCCAGTCGTTAGGGAATGTTATTTTTAATCGTTTTCTGACAATCGATACACAGGCTGGTAGTGCGGCTCAGAGATAAGCTGTATCTCAGTCAGCTCTTCATTGAGCACTTTAAAGCGGCGCGTCTTGTTACCGACCTGAAATTCAAGGTATGTGCCATTCCAACTATAGCGAGTGTCGACAATACCACCATTGATAGCGACTCCCGCAGGTGTCACGACAAACGCTTCAGCAGCATAAGTCGCTACATCTTGTTCAGTCCAAGTCCCATAAAGATCCGACTTAGGGTATTTTTTCTCTAGATAGAAGTCATAAAGAACATTGGCCAGCATAACGGCACCAACAGCGGCGACGATCGCTAACAGCAAAATGGCTCGCTCTATGAGCTTCTTTTTACCCTTACTTACACTACTCACTTTCTTTACTACCTACCCATCACTAGTATGGAATTCACTCTCTAAGTGTCGTTCAAAATATAGACAACTTCGAACCAAATCTCCTAGCGCCGCTCAGAGTGACGCATTATTCACAAGTTCAGCTAGAAGAAACACTTATACCCAAGCCTAAAAACAATAGATTTAGACGCTAAAAAACGCTTGCCGAAAAAAGAATAAAATTGCAGTATATCTGTATATAAATTCATTACGGAAGATATTGTGAAGATTCGAAGTACAGCTCTGGTTAAGGGGTTCAGACAATCCGCTCCCTATGTCAATGCTCACCGAGACAAGACCATGGTTATCATGATCGGCGGTGAAGCTGTAGCAGATGGAAATTTTGCCAATATTATCAGCGATCTCGCACTGTTGCATAGCTTGGGCGTGAAAATTGTATTGGTCCATGGAGCGCGTCCACAAATTAACAATCTTCTTGAACAAAATAATCATCACACGCCTTACCACAAAGGTATCAGGATCACCGATGAGACATCTCTCAACTACGTCATGCAAGCCGCAGGGCAACTACAGTTGAGCATTACCGCACAGCTATCGATGAGCCTCAGTAATACGCCGATGGCCGGTACTCAACTCAACGTTGTCAGCGGTAACTTTGTCATCGCTCAACCGCTCGGTGTCGACGATGGCATCGACTATTGTCACAGTGGACGCATAAGACGTATCGATGCACAAGGCATCAACCGTATGCTTGATCAAGGTTCGATCGTTTTACTTGGCCCTATCGCCAGTTCGGTGACCGGAGAATCTTTCAACTTACTCTCTGAAGAAGTGGCGACCCAAGTCGCAATAAAATTAAATGCCGATAAGTTGATTGGCTTCTGTTCTGAACAAGGCATCATTGATGAAAATGGCAACGCGGTCGCCGAGCTGTTTCCCAAAGACGCAGAACGGATTTTGTCTCGTCTGGAAAACGAACGCGGCAGAGACAATGACTCTTCTTCGGGGACTTTACGTTTCCTTAGAGCAGCAACAGCAGCATGTCGAGCGGGTGTTCCACGTAGCCACTTGGTCAGCTACAAGGTTGATGGCGCACTGATTCAAGAGCTTTTCTCTCTCGATGGTATCGGTACTCAGGTCGTTGAGGCGAGTGCAGAGCAAGTTAGACTTGCCGATATTGACGATATTGGCGGCATTCTTGATTTGATTCGCCCATTAGAAGAGCAAGGCATTCTTGTTAGACGTTCACGTGAGCAACTCGAGCAAGAGATTCATCAATTCACCATTATTGATAAAGATGGGCTAATCATTGGTTGCGCTGCTCTTTATCCTTATCCTGATGAGAAAATGGCAGAAATGGCGTGTGTGGCCATTCATCCAGAATACCGCGATGGAAATCGAGGACTGTTGCTGCTTAACCATATGAGATTGCAATCAAAAGCTCAGGGTATCGAACAAATTTTCGTCCTGACGACTCATAGTCTCCACTGGTTTAGAGAGCAGGGTTTCCATGAAATGGGTGTCGACTCTTTGCCATCACACAAGCAAAACTTATACAACTATCAACGTAAATCGAAAATACTCTCTTTACAGCTGTAAGACGTTGATATTCTCATAGTTGCGCTTGAAGCGGTGAATTTTCCTACATTATTCACTTTATTTCATTCGTCAGATTGTTTAAAATTCGAGCTCCCAAATTAATGGGAGCTAAATAGGATTCGCTTATCCGCTTAACTTATTCGCAAGTTAAGTCGCAAGGATTGCTTGAGGTAACTCACTACGTCACTTAGAGCAAACTGTCGATGAAAAAAATTATCTGTAACTCAGTCCAGAGTTTTTGGGATATGGCAGACAATGAACTGCTAGAAAATCTAGACGTTCACTGTGTATTTCCCGTTACAGAAGGCTTAAAAGCATTCATTTTGAACTATCAAAAAAAATACCGCATTCGCAGTATTTCTTTCACTAAAGCACTTTAACTTTTGCATTCGATAACCACGGAAGGTTATCCATTCGCTTGCAACCGCTCTATCAATCCACTTGCTCGCTCAGTCCGAACCTTAATACCTCTTTTCATCACTCTATCATCGACATACAAGCTCAAACGCTTCTTGGCTCGCGTGATCCCTGTATAGATCAACTCACGCGTTAAAATAGGGGTAAACTCAGGTGGAAGAATCATTAGAGTATGCTCAAACTCACTGCCCTGTGACTTGTGAATCGTCATTGCGTAGGCGGTTTCATGCTCTGGAACTCGACTTGGCAGCACCGATTTCACGCTACCATCCGGAAGTTCAAAAAAGACTTTCAACCTTAGCAGACTGTCTGACTGTTCAAGCATACAGATACCAATGTCACCATTGTAAAGCCCTAGCGAATGGTCATTGCGTGTCACCATTACTGGTCGACCGTGATACCAAATTTCGTCCTGAACCTGAATAAGTTTACGTGCAGCCAAGGCGCGTTCAATACGCAGATTTAGCCCTTTAACCCCAAAGTCTCCCTCACGAATAGCACACAACAAACGACAGCGTGAAAATAGTTCCAATACGGCTTTCGCTTTATGAGCCGCGGTTTCAAGTTGACCGGTACTAGCATCGTGTTGCGAAATATTCATACGTTTGAGGTAGTCGCTGTACTCGTTGACTAGGGATTGAATTAATTGACTGTAGTGCTGACTATCGATAGGAAATCTCGCGATATCAGCAAACTCTTTTTGCCACACCCAATCGACTTTCTGCGCCGAGCCTGCGTTGACCGCCTGAGAAAGTTGACCGATACCTGAGCGTGCATCAAAACGGTAGCTCTTTTTGAGCATACACAAGCTATCGGCTATCGAAGGTTGAACATTATTTGTCTGAGCCAGTGTTGTATAGCCCGTTAAACGCGCCACTTGCGTCGCTTGTAACTGACTGAAGCCAAAATGACTAAACGAACAAATATCCCCAAGCACCGCTCCCGCCTCTACCGAAGCAAGCTGGTCTTTATCGCCAAGTAAGATCAAACGCGCATGCTTAGGTAACGCATCAATCAATTTGTACATCATCGGCAGATCAACCATAGAGGCCTCATCGACGACAAGAATATCTAAGTGAAGTGGATTATCTTGGTTATGTCGGAACTCTGCGCTGTTTGGTATCGCGCCCAATAGACGATGAAGGGTACTTGCATCTGTAGGAATCGCTTGCTTGAGCGCTAACGATACTGGCAAACCAGCGACCGCTTTACCTATCGATTCCGTCAAACGGGCTGCTGCTTTCCCCGTCGGCGCTACTAGTTTAATGGTTGGGTATTCATTATTGCTTTGTGCTTGCTCGATAAGCGCGGCAAGTAATTTGGTTACCGTTGTTGTTTTACCGGTTCCCGGTCCACCTGAAATCACCGCAAAACGTCGGCTCAGCGCAACCGCTGCCGCAACCTTCTGCCAGTTAACACAAGCAGCCATAGGGACCAACTCATCTAACACCAACAAATCAGAGACACTTTTCGCCGCAACAAGCTTTTGGTCTATGGTAGGCCAATCCAAGATTTCCTCACACACGACGTCTAGGTGATCGCAAACCATACGCTGACGAAGCACCGAATTTAGCTCTCCAGATTTAAAGCTTTTCTTAATATCTTCAAATAGATAGCGATAATTTCTGGCAAAAAGATGATCGAGCAGGTCTGCGAGCTTTTGTACTTCAGTAGGCTTTTGGATCATAGGTGACCCAAAGCTATTTAAGCGTTCGGCTAGCGCGACTTCGTAGTGCCAATAGCGATGAAGGTAGAGCCGTTTACCATCAAATATTAGTGGCAGCGATTCTCCCATTGTTCCGACTAATGGCGCCGAACTAAGGCACTGATGCCAATCCACTCCGACCAAGATTTGATTAAGTTGATGGGCAGCCTCACCAAAAAGACCAAGCTTTGCACTGAGATCAACCACCTGTCCCTGAGCATCGTTCAATGGAAGACAAATATGACCTTTTCCTAACTCACTACTCACCACTCCGGCAATGAACCCCAGATATGGGTCATGAGATTGAGACTCGATGAATCGAGCAAATTGATAATCAAGTTGTCGGATACCGCCTTTCAGCGCTAACTGCTTGAGGGTTTGAACTAGATTCATCATGATCAAAGTAACTCCATCTGGCCTGCGCTATTTTGCTTCACATCAATCGCTTCACCATCGATCAGTTTGTCCATATCGGTCAAAAACTCCAAGCTCGGTTTGGCACTAAATACACCATGGTCACTCGCGCCATCCATACCTCTCAAAAACAGGTAGTAAACTCCACCAAAATGCTGCTCATAATCATAGTTGGCGATACGGCTGCGCAAAAAACGGTGCAGTGCTAAAGCATAAATCTGATATTGAAGATCGTAGCGATGATCGGCCATTGCCGTCCTTAATGCATCGCCGTGATAGAAACTCACCTCATCGCCAAGGTGATTAGACTTCCAGTCAAGAACGTAATACTTACCTTGGTGTTCAAATACCAAGTCAATAAAACCCTTCAACATACCTTGAACGGTGTGAAAACCGAGGTCACCCGCTTTGGCTGACAGCGGATCATGGCGCTGAATCGTTCGGTTAAGTGCTGGAGCCGAAAGCACTTCAATCGGTAATAAGAATTCCATCTCAACCAGTCGTTGATTAGGGCCTTTTTGTTTGAGTAACAAAGATTTACCATCTAAAGGTGTCGCTAACACAGTATCGATAAGTTGCTGAAGGACAGGCAACCAATTGATGTCTAACTGCTCACTTTCTAATAGCTGGAGAATAATTTCACTGTTTTCAACGCTGGTCGCAGGCAGAGTGAACTCAACCTCTTCAAATAAGGTATGTAAGAAGGTGCCAGGTCTTGCTCCTCGCGGAAAAGTAAAAATCGACATTTCTGGGTCGGCAATTTCGTCTTGATCCTGTTCATCGGAAGAATCAATATCGAGGTGCATCAGATCCGTGAAGGCTTCATCGCTATGATGAGAGCCCTGCTTTACCAATCCTGAATAGCTAGTAATCCGCCAGTTACGATCAATCTCATGACTCAGTTCACTGGCTGTCAGTGAATGTTGAGACTCATTTAGTAAGCTAAACGGTTGTGAATGCTGTTGGGGCAACGCTGAAAGCACAACGCAATTCAATCCATCCACGTGCTTTTGAATAGCTATGGTTAAATCTTGTATACCGCCCTGTTGACCATCCTGAAGCAAATGCCCCATCGCACTATTGTGAACCCCCGTAGGCTCTTTGGTTGAACGCCCATTTCTCAACGGAGACGTGCCAATAAAACAACCATAAACCGCACGAGTTAAGGCGACGTATATCAAACGCAGATCTTCTGCCAAACGCTCTTTGTCGGCCTGAGCAAGCGACGAACCCTGCTTAGCGATATCTAAAATGGTTTGATCTTGCTTAGCATCGTAATACTTGGCTTCACTTGCTTCTCGATGACTCATAGCAAAAGGCAAGAAAACAAGATCATATTCAAGACCTTTTGACTTGTGAATCGTCACAATTTGCACCAAGTTGCGTTCTGACTCCAAACGCTGAATTTGCTCCTCGCTGCCTCCCAAACCATTTTGCGCGTCACTGATTGCCTGAGCGAGCCAACGCAACAAACCGTGGTCACTTTCCAACTCTTGGCTCGCCTGTTGTAAGAGCTCGCCAATATGCATTAAGTCAGTAAGATTGCGCTCACCCGCCTCTTCTTCGAGCATACGTTCGGCAATATGACGCTTACTCATCACACTGCGCAGCATGGGTAGCACACCACGCTGACTCCATAGCTTGCGATACTCTTTGAATTCATTGATCGCACTTTCCCACTCATTCTCATCATTATTGAGCTTGTCGAGTGTTCCGGCATCAAGAGCAAAAATTTCTGAAGCAAGACTGGCACGCAAGGCACGGTCATTTTCAGGTGTAAGTACAGCTTGCAGCAAACGCTGAATATCTTGTGCGATCAAAGAAGTAAAAACGCTGTCACGGTTCGAAAGGTACACGCTCGCTATGCCCTGCTTGGCTAGCGCTTCTTTAACCATGCGACCTTCGCTACCTGTGCGAACTAGAACCGCTATATCACCGGCCTGTATCAGATGCTGCTTATCGCCATCAACGAAGTAAGCCCTCTGCTCTTGCGCCGCCGTTAGTACTGACTGTATCTGGTCAGCCGTGGCTTTGGCCATAGCTTGCAAATACTCACCTTTCGGTAGCGGCTTATCGTCAGCGTCTTGCAGCCAATAGGTCAGCGCAGGTTGCTTTTGGTCACCAATGAGCCAAGTGCGATTTTGAGCTTTAGGACTATGATTAACCGCAAGGAACGGAATGTCCTCATCATAAATAAATGGACTGGTCGGTAGTTCAAAAATCTGGTTTACAGCCGCCACCATATCTGCGCTTGAACGCCAGTTGGTTCCGAGGGTGAAGTGAGACGAAACCTGCTTACGAGCCTTGATGTATGTAAAAATATCAGCGCCACGGAAACCATAAATGGCCTGCTTAGGATCGCCGATCATGAACAACCCACATTGTGGATGGTTCAAATAAATACGGCTAAAAATACTGTATTGCAGAGGATCGGTATCCTGAAACTCATCAATCATCGCAACCGGATATAGCGTCCGAATACGCTCCGCAAGCAATTCTGATTCATCGCTATCAATGGCAGCAGAGAGATTAGTTAACAGGTCATCAAACGATAACCACTGTTTTTGCTGCTTCGCTTTTGCCAGCATAGAACGGCAATGCTCTATTGCATGAGCAAGAATCGGCGCTTTAAGAGTGATCGGATTGGCAACAAATTCTTCGATCGCCGAAAATACAAGATGCTCTGGCGCCCGCCCTTTTGGCGTTTTATCAAACAGCACCTGCTGAGAAAAACGCTCCAGCTTGTCTGGAGAGTCGTAGCCCGTGGTATCGGACGCAGCCCAATGGTTGACCTCTTCCAGCCACGCTGGCAGGGATTTTTTGGTGTAGCTGCGTTTATTCACATCAGAATCATTGATGATGGCAAAAAGGTCATCCTGATGGCTTCGCCACAACTGTTTCAACTCATCAATACGTTCAAGATTTTGCTTATGCAGATCCGCCAGCGTGCCACTCATCGCTTTAACCGAAAGGCTTAACGGTGCTCCCGTTAAATAGTTACTGATATCGCGCAGCAGGTCAGAAGGAGCGTTCCATAGTCGACGAACTTCACCCGCCAAGTTCAGTGGCAGTGGATAAAAATTTCGCCGCCAATAGTCAGCAACCACTTGTGCTTTAAGGTGGCTTTCATCCGTGACAAACTCATTATTAAATCGACTGCCTGACTCAAACGCATTTTGGGTCAGCATACGCTGACAGAAACCGTGAATGGTATAGACCGCGGCTTCATCCATTTGCCTCTCGGCTTGAAGCAAGATATCAGCCGCCTGCTTATGATCATGAACCTCTTCAAGCAGAGGTTGGATCACAGGGTCATGACTTGTCCCTCGAGCAAACGCCAATCGTGCATCATGAATCCTCGCACGGATACGATCGCGCAATTCTGCCGTAGCCGCTTCCGTAAAAGTGACCACTAAAATCTGATCAACAGTTAAAGGGACTTGGTGCTTGGTTTCTGGATCACCATGACCCAAAAGCAATCTGAGGTATAAGCCAGCGATGGTAAATGTCTTACCCGTACCCGCCGATGCCTCGATAAGCCGGGCACCGTGCAAAGGAAAAGTCATGGCATTTAGCGGGGTCACCATCGACGTTGCTGTCATAAAAATTCTACCTTTCTAATCAAAACCCAAGATCCAAGTGTGATCTAGACTTAAAAATGATTGTAATTACGTTAAACGCCTAAATAGTTAGGACTTTATGGGATCTTTCTCACGGCAGAAGATTGTTCTAACCGCTAGTATCCGCGACATGTGTTGAACAAGTGACGTTAACTTTGGATTTAACCGCACTTGTGAACAACCAACCGAATCATGGTCCCTCTGACCTGTGGCCGTACAGCGAACGCCCTACACAATAATGATTTACTGGCGGCCACCTACTTTCCTCATACTATCAATCACTCAACATCTTCACGATTTTTTGCGGTTAAGCGCGGAGCCTGAAGCACCAATGCACTCATCATTCGTACTTGTGCTGCCAGCTCGTCACTCCAGTTCGGCCAAACTCGCGCGATATAAGGATTATTACCTTCACCAGCAGCCATAAAGCTGTCATTAAATGTTTCCGCCATTTTTTTCAGCGACTTCTCTTCATCGTCTACCCAATTACCACGGCTAAAACCCGCTTCAACACACGCTAAGGCGGTTTTAGGGAAATAGCACAACGGCTGCGTCATACCCTGATAGAACAGACGGATCAATTCAGCTAACAGTGACTTAGCATATGTCGAATCATTGACGGCTGGGTAAACCAGATGAACCACGCCCTCTTTACGATCGTAGCCAATCATGTGAGTGGGCTTATTAATACCCATCGCTGACATTGAGAGATGATCAATCCACGCGGCTAGGTAGTCTTGAGCACGAATGCTTCCACTACGGTAGCGGATCAATCCAGATTGATAGTGTTGGGTCAGCCAGCCAGTAAGGTTGACAAGTTTATCCTCTCCCAGCACATCGAAGCTGAGCTTGATTTCCAAATCCTCATGTTCAGCACCACATAAGAAAGTTAATTTCTCGACCAATTCTTCAGCCTGAACGCGATTGGTTTCAAATTCAATATCACCAAACGCACCTACTGGCAGCTTACCTTGAGCACGTTGTTGTTCAACAAAGCGGTTTATAACGGTTTGTGAATCTTGTTCACCTGCAAGTCGGTGTTTAAGCAAACTATCGAGCAGACCATCACGCATCTGATAGCTTTGCAGACCATTCAGTACGAAAGGCTCGTCATCTTCCATAACAGGCAGTGGCGGTTCAAATATTACTTTCAAACGGCGATTGAAAAAATACTGAACAGGTAAACGCCAAAAACGCTGCAACTCAACCAAATCCAATTCCAACGGATAAGTGGCATCGAGCAGATAATCCTCAAGCTGACGGTTAAACTCACCACCGCTTTGACCTTGTCTATTTGCAGCGGGCAGCCACTCTTTGGCATAGCTTGGCTGTTGACCGACAAATGCACTGGCACTAAATGGCACCATAGAATGGCGATGAATCAACCGACGAAGTAACCCATCTCCAGACGCATCACTAGGCAACGACTCATCGCCCTCCAAGCAATAGTTTTGTTGACAATATTCCGTTAACTCAGACACCAATACCGACGGAACGCGCTCAGTATTGTCCTGAATCGAACGGCCAACGTAGCTAATGTAAAGCGTTTGCTGCGCTGAAAGCATTGCTTCAAGGAACAAATAGCGGTCATCGTCACGACGAGAACGATCGCCAGGTTTGGTTCGACCATTCATTAGATCGAAACCTTCTGCGGGCATTGAACGAGGATAAACGCCATCATTCATCCCCAACAAACAGACAACCTTAAATGGAATTGAGCGCATCGGCATCAAGGTACAAAAATTGACTTGTCCAGCTAAGAAGCGCTGACTGACTCTCGTCCCTGCGAGTTTATTGTGTAGATACTGAGCCACGATCGCTGGTGCTAAGGTTTGCTCAAAGGCGGCATCAGTAAGTTGCTCTTTAAGATTGGCCAAAGTATCTCGAATCGATTTCAATGCTGCCTCACCTTCCAACTCGACCAAGAAAAAATCATCGAGCAATAAGGTGAGGACTTCACGCCAGCGATCAATTGACTGGGTGAGTTGCAGTTGTTGGCGATAATCGCTGATGGTTTCAATAAAGTGCGCCAGCTTACCCGCTAGCTCGGCCCCCATGCCCTGAACTTCATTATAAGGGGCGATCGTTCCTGATTGAGATTCAAACAAACCAGCGCTATTTGGCATCGCGTAACCAAGTAACATACGCTCAATGCCGAATTGCCATGTATTTTGTTCGGTTGCCGGCAATTCAAATTCCTCACTCGTTGAGGCGTTCAATCCCCAACGAATACCTGATTCCTCAACCCACTGCTTAGCTAAAATAAACTCATCTTCGCTTAATTCAAATCGTGCTAGTACTGCTGGAGTTTCGAGTAATTCCAACAGCTCTGACGCCAAACAACGAGTATTCGGTAAGTTAACCAACTGCATAAAGGCATTAAGGATAGGACTTTCTTGATCTGCGGTTCGGTCGGATATTGAGTAAGGAATAAATCGTTCGCCCGGAGCATTCCCAAATACCGCCTGTATCGCAGGGCTATAGGCATTAATGTCCGACACCATAACAATAATATCGCGTGGTTTGAGCGCCGGATCTGAATCGAACATCGCTAATAGCTGGTCATGAAGCACTTCTACCTCACGCATCGGGCTATGACAAGCATGCAAGGTCAGCGACTTATCTTCCAAAACGATGACTTGCTTGTGTGTACTGGTCTCTAGTTGCTGGTCATTCTGGTGTTCTTCCAGATTGAGAATATCCGCTTGTAGATGGTGAAGTAGACTATCTCGTTCGATATCAACAAAAGCTTCGATCTCGTTCGATTCAAGCTGTGACAACAAATACATGTTATCGCGCCCCAACTTACCCATAGAAGCCAACAGGCTATTGCCAACCGCGTCGGTATGCAGTTCGTCGATGACGTTCTCTTCTAGACCGCCTTTTAACTGTTCGCTTTCGCCATGCTGTTCTGAGTGATCCTGATTCCATACCACATGCTTACGATGCTTAGCCGCTAAACGAGCAAGGAATTTTCTATCTCGCACTTCTCCCCAATAGTAACGACAAGGATTGGTAAACATCAGATGAACGTCGATATGCTCACCAATAGCTTTTAACGCATCCATATAGCGCGGAGGCAAAGAAGTGATACCAAACACAAATAAGCGTTTTGGCAGATGATCAAAACTCGCCTGGCTGCTCTCTAAGGTATCAATAAAGTGCTCATAAAGATTGGCACGATGGTAAGGCGACTGACCAAGAGCGACCGTATGATCATAAAGTGCCTGCCATAGGATAGGCTGCCACGGATGTTCGTCCTCGAGTTCAAACACCGTCTGCCCAGCCTCCCAAGCGGCTATCCATTCTGGACGATAGACGAGATAGCCATCAAAAATATCGGCTATTTTTTCAGACAACTGATAGAGCTTAGATTTGTCATCATCTTGCTCTAAATAGTGTTTGAGTGGTTCAAACTCCTCGCGCCCGAGTAACTCAGGCAAAATCAGCATCAATTTCCAAGTCATTGACTCTTTGTTAAATGCACTGCGTTTGGGTACGTCAGGTAGAACCTGAGTAAACATATTCCAAATAAAAGTAGCTGGCAGAGGGAACTCGATGTTCGCTGCCACTCCAAACTCCTTGGCTAGCTCCATCTTTAGCCACTGAGACATCCCCGGGCTCTGAACTAAGATCTGCTCTTGCTCAAATGGGTTTGACAAAGGGTTAAGCCGTACAAGCTCGACAAGTAAGGATTTTAATATATCCACTTGATTGGAATGGTAGACAGTAAACAAAACACACTCACACTATTAATGCCGCAACTAGGGTGAGACTAGCACATGCAGCTAAATTTCGAGAGTGTTATAAGCGTATGATTTGGCTCGAATCAAAATACCCGCTCAAGCCTTAGACAGACAAGAGCGGGTAGGAGGGAGAAATTATCAACTCATTGTTAGAGAGCTAATTATTGAGCGATGAGATCTTTGTAAGCGATCGTTTTGCCTTGTGGCTTTTCATTGGCCAGCTTGGCTTTAGGCGCACCAGGTTGCGACAACCAGTACTGTGGATCTTTCTTCTCATTCAGTTTCGGACCACACTCACCTTGTGCACCACTACGCTCTAGACGCTGTAGTACACGGTCTTGTGCTTGCGCTAGACCATCCAATGCTTCCTGAGGCGTTTTCTCGCCACTTGCCGCTTCAGAAACGTATTGCCACCATAGCTGTGCTAGCTTCGGATAGTCAGGAACGTTGGTTCCCGTTGGCGTCCACTGCTTACGTGCATCACTGCGGTAAAACTCAACCAAACCGCCGAGTTTCGGCGCAACTTCTGTCATAGCATCAGAGTTGATGTCTGATTCACGAATTGGAGTCAAACCAACCAGCGTTTTCTTCAAACTCACTGATTTCGATACCACAAACTGAGCGTATAACCACGCTGCCTGACGGCGGTCAAGTGGTGTGCTGTTTAGGAATGTCCAAGAACCTGCATCCTGATAACCCAGCTTCATGCCTTCTTCCCAGTAAGGACCACGTGGAGAAGGTGCCATACGCCATTTTGGCGTACCATCTTCATTCACGACCGGTAGTCCAGGTTTGGTCATGTCAGCAGTAAAAGCGGTGTACCAGAAGATTTGCTGAGCAATGGAACCTTGCGCCGGAACTGGACCTGCTTCACCAAACGTCATGCCCTGAGCTTCTGGTGGTGCGTACTGCTTGAGCCAGTCTACGTATTTGGTTGTCGCATACACTGCGGCTGGGCCATTGGTTGCACCGCCACGAGCGACATCTGAACCGACTGGTTTACAGCCTTCAATACGAATGCCCCACTCGTCAACCGGTAGACCATTTGGAATACCCTTATCGCCAGCACCAGCCATTGAGAACCATGAGTCAGTGAAACGCCAACCTAGAGAAGGATCTTTCTTACCGTAATCCATGTGTCCGTACACAGGCTCACCATCGATAGTCTTCACTTTATCGGTGAAGAACTCTGCAATATCTTCATACGCAGACCAGTTCAATGGAACACCGAGTTCATAGCCGTACTCTTTTTTAAACTTGGCTTTTAGATCTTCGCGCTCAAACCAGTCCGCACGGAACCAGTATAAGTTCGCAAACTGCTGATCAGGAAGTTGATACAATTTACCGTCAGGCCCCGTTGTGAAATCCAAACCAATAAAATCAGGCAAATCCAAATATGGGTTAGTAACGCTTTTTCCTTCACCAGCAATGAAGTCTGAAATAGGTACAACTTTTCCGTAACGAACGTGAGTACCAATTAAGTCGGAATCGTTAATGTAGCCATCATAGATGTTACGGCCAGTCTGCATCTGAGTTTGTAGTTTCTCAACGACGTCACCTTCTTGAATTAGGTCATGATTCACCTTAATTCCGGTAATTTCATAAAATGCTTTCGCCAAAACTTTCGCTTCGTACTCGTGCGTTGTGATGGTTTCAGAGGCAACATTAATTTCCATACCTTGGAAAGGCTTAGCAGCATCAATGAACCACTGCATCTCTTGCGTTTGTTCCTCTTTCGACAGTGTCGAAGGAGTAAACTCTTCACTCATCCACTTTTTCGCTGCTGCTATATCAGCTAATGCAGCAGGAGAGATTGCAGCAAGCGCAAATGTCAGCGCCAAACTACGTGCAAGGTAAGACTTTTTGATATCCTTTTTCATTCTAGTGTAACTCCAGTTATGAGTATTCTGTCTCTTACGTTATTGATTACGCTCATGACCCTATGACTATGGCTTACTGTCAGCTTGGTCAGGAGCACATGTCAGTCAGTTGTTGTTATCCCCATTTCAAAACCGTACCCAGCCAAACTACGCAGATCGTAAATGGCACCCAAATTGTCAGTTCAGTAAACCCAATAAATCCCAAGTGGATAAAAGCGGAGCTTAATAAACCGATAAACAGCCGATCACCACGAGTGGTTGTGATCGGAAGGAATCCTTTGCGCTCAATACATGGTGTACGAATTTCTCGAACCGTCATCGTGAGCAAGATCAGAGCTATTCCTAGGAAGAACAGTGCTGAAGGTGTAGTCCATGCCATCCAAGCCATAATGTTTCTCCTTATACTCGACCTAACGCGAAGCCTTTCGCGACATGATTTCTAACGAACCAGATAACCAAAATACCCGGTAAGATGGTCAGTACCCCAGCCGCAGCCAACACACCCCAGTCAATACCCGACGCGCTCACGGTTCGAGTCATAACAGCTGAAATTGGCTTGGCCTCTACGGATGTCAGCGTACGAGCAAGCAACAGCTCGACCCAACTGAACATGAAGCAGAAAAAAGCCGAGACCCCAATCCCCGAACGGATCATCGGCAAAAAGATTTTGATGAAGAACTTAGGAAAGCTGTAACCATCAATGTAAGCGGTCTCATCGATTTCGCGGGGAACACTCGACATAAAACCTTCCAGAATCCATACCGCAAGAGGCACATTGAACAGACAGTGCGCCAATGCGACCGCAATATGGGTGTCAAATAAACCAACCGAAGAGTAAAGCTGGAAGAATGGCAGCAAGAACACGGCTGGTGGTGCCATACGGTTGGTTAACAGCCAGAAGAACAGGTGCTTATCACCGACGAACTTAAAACGAGAGAACGCATAAGCAGCAGGCAACGCAACCGTTAAGGTAATAACCATATTCATCACTACATAGATGATCGAGTTGACGTACCCCATATACCAACTAGAGTCGGAGAAAATGGTCTGATAGTTCTTAAACGTCCAGTTCTCAGGAAAGAAGCTCAGGCTTCCTAATATCTCTTGGTTTTCTTTAAAAGACATGTTGAGCAGCCAGTAAATTGGCAGCATCAAACAGATGATGTAGAACGCTAGCCCGACGATCTGTGTGTATCGGGTGTATGTTGATTTTGTCATCGCCATTGTTGTTTCCTTACTTGCTTTCACCGTGCGTCATTGCGGTGTAGAACACCCAGCTCACCAATAGGATGATCAGGAAGTAGATGATCGAGAATGCCGCAGCCGGACCAATATCAAACTGACCAATCGCCATTTTGGTGAGTGTCTGACTGAGGAATGTGGTTGAGTTACCAGGGCCACCGCCAGTTAAAACAAACGGTTCGGTGTAAATCATGAAGCTGTCCATAAATCGGATCAGAATGCCGATCAGAAGAACGCTCTTTAACTTAGGTAGCTGAATGTAACGGATGATTGACCATGTCGAGGCTCGGTCGATATTCGCAGCTTGATAGTACGCATCCGGAATCGCGCGCAGCCCCGAATAACACAGGAGTGCTATCAATGAAGTCCAGTGCCAGACATCCATCAGAATCACGGTCAACCACGCATCAATTGGATTGCCTGCGTAGTTGTAATCCACCCCCATACCATTGAGAGCCCAACCAAACAGACCGATGTCTGCACGGCCAAAGATCTGCCAAATGGTCCCTACCACGTTAAGCGGGATCAGCAGAGGAATGGCCAGCACAATTAAGCAAAAAGCAGACCAGCGACCTTTGGTTGGCATGGTCAAAGCAACGATGATACCTAGCGGTACTTCGATGAGCAGAATGGTAAAAGTGAATCCAAACTGGCGCAAAAGTGCACCGTGCAACCTTTCATCATTGAGAATCTCACGATACCACTCCGTGCCGACGAAATAAGCCGTATTGGCGTCAAAGATATCTTGTAGCGAGTAGTTCACTACGGTCATAAGAGGAACAATGGCACTGAAAGCCACCAGCGCAAACACTGGCAGGACAAGAAACCATGCTTTATTGTTTGAAACCTTATCCATTACTCTTCCCCTACATTGACTAAAAATTCATCGACATACAGCATGGTCCATTGCTCTGGGAAGCTGATATAAGCGTGTTTATCAGGCACTGGCTGATCTTCTTGTAAGCGTGCTTTGATCTGCTTAGAACCCAATTGCAAGGTGACGATTTTGTAGGTACCAAGATCTTCGACATGGAGCACTTCACAGCTCAACGCCGACTCATTACCTTTCTCCCATACGTGGACAAACTCAGGTCGAATGCCGATTTTGATGTTATCGCTCCCTGCCTGAGAGATAGCGTGGCGGTAAGATTCAGATAGTGGCACTTCTACATCATCAAACCGAACGCCATTTCCCGTTGGAGTGACTTCCATTAAGTTCATCCCCGGGCTACCAATGAAGTAACCAACGAAGGTGTGATTTGGTCGTTCAAACAACTCACGCGGCGTTCCAAACTGAACAATCTGACCGTTGTACATCACGGCAATTTCATCAGCGAAAGTGGACGCCTCAAGTTGGTCATGAGTCACGTAGACCATGGTGATATTGAACTGCTGATGAATCTGTTTGAGCTTGCGGCGCAGCTTCCATTTCAGTTGTGGATCGATAACCGTTAACGGTTCATCAAACAGAATCGCCGAAACATCATCTCGAACTAAACCACGCCCCATAGAGACTTTCTGTTTTTCATCCGCCGTGAGATGCTGGGCTTTTTTAGACAACACATTAGTCAGCTCCAGAATCTCTGCGATTTCAGTCACCTTGGAATGTATTTTGGCTTTATGAACCTTCATATTGCGCAGTGGGAATGCAAGGTTGTCGTACACCGTCATGGTGTCGTAAATCACCGGAAACTGAAAAACCTGAGCAATATTGCGATCTTGAGGACGAAGTTCGTTCACCCTCACATCATCAAACATCACATCCCCTTGAGATGGGCTCATTAAGCCAGAAATGATGTTGAGCAAAGTGGATTTACCACAACCAGAAGGCCCTAGTAACGCGTAGGCTCCTCCTTGTTTCCAAACATGGTTCATCTCTTTGATGGCATAAGTCGAAGAAGACGTGGGCTTCTTATCATAGGTGTGAGCCAGTGAATTAAGTGTAATTTGAACCATGAACGCTATCCCCTAACATCACGAATCGGGGCATGGATGAGATTGTTATCCATACCGAAGACATAAAATTTGTGGATTGGAATGTAGATTTTGATCGTCTCATCAACGTCGTAGCTATGAACGCCCGGTAAATGCAGTACCATATCGAGATGAACGTTGCGCACGTGAAGGAAGGTTTCAGAGCCACTGATTTCCGCCACTTCAACCTGAACGGTGAGCTCAACATCATCATCATTTTTAGGCAGCAAGCTCAGATGACTTGGCCGAATCCCAAACTGGTAATGACCCATTTCCAATTTACTTAGTGACTGATTTAACGGGAAATGTGCACTTTGATCGAACGTCACTTCGTTCGAGGTTATTTCCCCAGCAATAAGATTGATCGGCGGTTCACTAAATAGGGTCGCGGAGTCCACATTGTCTGGGTGATGGTAAACAGAAGCGGTTGGACCAGACTGAATCACTTTTCCTTCATGAAGAATGGTCGTCGTACCTCCTAGTGCTAGTGCCTCGTTCGGTTCGGTCGTCGCGTAGATAGCAATCGTATGTCTGGTCTGAAATAGCTCGCGCATCTCCTGACGTAACTCTTCACGCAATTTGTAGTCAAGATTTACTAATGGCTCATCGAACAGAATGATCTCTGCATCTTTTACCAAAGCTCTTGCCATAGCCGTACGCTGTTGCTGACCACCTGATAGCTCTAGTGGGTACTTGTTTAAGTGTTCAGTTATGCGCAACATTTCTGCTGTCGCATAAACGCGTTCCTGAATCTCTTTATCTGCCATCCCTGCAAGTCTTAGAGGCGAAGCCACGTTCTCAAACACAGTCAGGTTGGGATAATTAATAAACTGTTGGTAAACCATTGAGATGTTACGGTCGCGTACCGACACGCCCGTCACATCAATACCATTGACTAAAATCTTCCCAGAAGTCGGACGATCCAGCCCTGCAATGAGCCTCATTAAAGAGGTCTTACCCGCTAACGTACGTCCGAGCAACACGTTAAACGAGCCCGGCTCAAAAGTGAGGTTGACATCAGAGATATGCATATCTCCGTCAACATATTTGCTTACCTGCTCAAGTGTTAATGACACTAAAAACTCCTTACCATTCGAACAACAATCTTTTTCGATATTGCTCACTACAGCGAGAGTCGTGCCAACTTAAACAAATAAGCAACAAAAAATTCACATATCGTCTTACAGCCCTTTAAACATAAAGATATTTTGATGAACAAGTCAGTAAGGCACTTGGTTTATTAGCAATTTCGCATATGAGACCCCTGTAACATTTGTTAATAAAATGTGTTCAGTTGATGTTCAATGTGTTCATGGAAGTGATATGTTAGATGAGCGTTTGTGATCATTAACGTTCACATACGAACAATTAGAATAATGACTTAA
Organism: Vibrio sp. TRT 29B02; assembly: GCF_050113655.1. NCBI lineage: Bacteria > Pseudomonadati > Pseudomonadota > Gammaproteobacteria > Vibrionales > Vibrionaceae > Vibrio > Vibrio sp. TRT 29B02. The sequence continues at coordinate 111,941 of NZ_JBNJOJ010000006.1, read as the reverse complement.
TTCAGGCCAATTTAACGCTGCAAGTGGTCAAGACTATGGACAAAACACATCTATCTATGATTGAGCGATCCTGGCAAAGGTGCCGGGAGGCGGGGCTCGTTCACAATAGTCATCCAATAATTGAAATGGAGACCGGTCAGGCCTTTAGCCATACCCTTGAAGAGCATTCAGGGCTATTAACCACTACCCAGCAAAAGGTATTGCCCTTCTATGACAGCTTACTCGCCAACAGCAACTGCCTGATCACATTAGCGAACACCAATGGACAAGTGTTGAACAGTTGGGGTGAACAGCGTTTCTTCTCGCAACGGCAGCCTCAAGTCTTTCAGAATGGCGTTAACTGGCAGGAAAACCTGATTGGCACCAACGCAATTGGTACAGCACTAGAGACAGGTTCCATTGTTCAAGTGTTTCACGATGAACACTTCTTAACGTCTAACCGCTTTATGACGGGCTCCGCTGCCCCATTATTTGATGCAGACAGAAAAATGGCCGGAGTGCTCTCGATATCCAGTGACGCCTACATGCCAACCGCTCACACTCTAGGTATGGTAAAGCTGATGTCACAGGCGATTGAAAATCAACTAATTGCGTCCAAGTTTCAAGCAGAACACTATCTTTTGTGGTTTAACACTTCAGCGGAAAATATTGATAGCCAGTGGTCTTCCCTCTTGGTGTTCAATGAACAAGGTGTGATCATTTCTGCCAACCGTCGAGCCGAAGTGGTCTTAGGGCAAGATCTGGCACTTCAGCGTTTAGATCAGATCTTTGATATAAGACTGGAGCAGTTACTATCCCACCCGCCTTTTAATCCAGCAGCAATCACAACCCACTCTCGCTTTAGCTTTTTTGGCATTATTACACCGCCTAAAGTGCCTAAAGGACGTCAACTCGATTATCGTAAATCGGCTGCCAAAAGCGATCTTAAAAACGCCAAAGCACCTCTAGACTTAGAGCGACTCAACATGGGCGATCCAAGGCTGGCGAAAGCCATCGCTCAATCGAGCCGTATTCTCAATACCGACATCCCTATCTTGATTCATGGCGAAACGGGCGTCGGCAAAGAAGTATTCGTCAATGCGCTTCACTTATCCAGCGAACGTAAACATGCTCCGATGATTGCAGTTAACTGTGCCGCAATTCCTGCCGAGTTAGTCGAATCAGAACTGTTTGGCTATGAGAAAGGCGCCTTCACGGGAGCGAACAATAAGGGCTATATAGGCCTGATCCGCAAAGCGGATAAAGGGACACTGTTTTTAGATGAGTTGGGCGATATGCCTATGAATGTTCAGGCGCGCCTGTTGCGGGTTCTTCAAGAGCGTAAGGTAACACCTCTTGGTTCTACGACCTCTTATCCTGTCGACTTCAAACTGGTCTCTGCCACTAACCGCAACCTCAAACAAGATGTTGAAAGAGGCACTTTCCGACAAGATCTCTACTACCGAGTCACCGGATTGAACCTCTCATTGCCTTCACTAAGAGAGCGAACAGACAAAGAAGCCCTAGTGAAGTTTTTACTGGCTAAATACGCCCTAGATGGTGAGGCACCTAACATCAGTCTCGAAGTGTTGTCGATGTTCAAATCCCACCCTTGGCCAGGAAATATTCGCCAGATGGTTAGTGTCATTCAGATTGCGCTGGCGATGGCTGGCGATGAAACCATTAGCGTAGAACATCTTCCTGATGATTTCTTACAAGATTTGCAACCGTCTCAGCCCGAAGTATTTTCTCCACCAGACCATCACATCGGTCTGCCTTCTAGTCGCAGCCAAGAAACCATAATCAGCGAAGATTGGATGGCGGTTTATGAACAAAACGGTCGCAATGTCTCTGCGACCGCTAAGGATTTGAACATTAGCCGCAATACTTTGTATAAGCGGCTAAGAGAGCAAGGAGTACGTTAATCAGTGGGAGACCAAACCTAATGCGTGACTCACTGGTTTGTAGAAAGCGAGGTATCTTAGTGCAACATAGCCAACGACAACTGTTGCAACCACCAGCTCTAAACCCGCAAGCCAGTGAATTTGGGCAACATACTCACTGGCGATACCGACGCTCTCCATCCACACACTGAGTTTAAATAGAGCGGTAGAACCAATCACCATTGGGAAGGTGAACGCGGCATAACCTGGACTAAATGGCAGTCTAAGTAGTTTGATAAATGCCAGATAGATAATCGCTGTCATCAAGACTGCAATACCAAACAAAAGACCAATGATAACGGGTGATGGCTCAGCCGTGACCGTCAAGTAACCCGCAAGTGAAAGGCTGGCAGGTGCTGCCATAATCGCCATGGTTGGTTTCGCAGCATCAGGAATTTCATGCGTGAACATCAAACGATAGATCATTAGAGGTAGCATAATCGCATATGCCAACATACCAAAGATAAGCGCACCCATAGCAATTTGAGTCAATGCTGGATTGCCCGAAAAAGAGACATCAGCAACGATGATTCCCACGGGTGGAACGAACCAGCTTGGTACCATATGGTGAAGCTCAAAATCCTGCATGCGATGGTAAGCAAAGCTGGTAAGAAACACGATATGTAGCCCTACTGCAAATAGCCATAACATGTCGCCCGCTAGTGGAATAAAATGCCCCAAAGAGTTCGATACCACCATAGTCGCCATCGCGAAGGTAGGTACCACACTGCCCACAACTGGGTGAGCAAGATCTTCACGTAATAGGTGGCGATGAAACAAGAATTTTACCGCGAGGACCAACAACAATACGCTGGCAATTAAGGCTCCAGACCACTGCGCGTAACCGTTAAAAGGGGCGGCATTTTCCCAACACCAACCTAAACTGGCAATCCCTAGAGCTAAGCCCGCCATAGGAGTAGGCGCACCCATCACTTTTGCTTTTGCTGCTTTAATCATTCTTGCCTCACAATCTCTTTAATTCGAGGTCAGTTTACGCTTGCCAAATGTTCGAAACTATCTAATTATTTAGAACACACGTTCAGATAAACTAAACACAAAATTATGGCCGCTAACATCTCTCTGAAACAACTAAAGGTCTTCATCGCCATCACTCAGCATGACACCCTGACGGCAGCATCTGAAGCGCTGTTTTTGTCTAAAGCGGCCGTAAGCATGGCACTCTCTGAACTTGAAAAACAGATCGGTCATTCACTATTTGATCGAGTAAATAATCGACTTATCCTCAATCAAGAGGGGCAGAAACTACTGCCTTTAGCGGATGAAATCATTGAGCGTGCGCAAGATATTGAACAGCTGTTCGATAATAATCAGGCATTGTCAGGCCAATTAAGAATTGGAGCCAGTGACACCATAGGCAACCAACTTGCCCCGTATCTACTCAGCGACTTTCGCCGCGAAACCCATCACCTTGCACAAAGCCTATTTATCTCCAACTCAGCACTCATCTGTGAAAAACTGGTCGACTATGAACTCGATCTGGCACTGATTGAAGGGAAAACACTGCATCCTCAGTTAATTTCAACTCAGTTCAGCGACGATGAAATGTGCGTCATTTGTGCACCGAATATGCCTTTTGCACAGCAAGGAGTCATTACCGTTGGTGAGCTAGAGAATAGCCATTGGATCCTACGCGAGCCAGGATCCGGTTCCCGTGAGTTTTTTCTACGAGCCATCGCCCCAAGAATTGAACATTGGCAGGAATCATTCCAACTCAACACCACAGAAGCCTTGATCAATAGCGTCTCTGCTGGATTGGGATTAGGTTGCCTCTCCAAACTGGCTGCAGAGCCAGCATTAAAAGATGGTCGCGTGGTGGAACTCCAGTTACCTCTCGATATGAAGCGCCGCTTCTGGCTACTGGTTCACAAAGAAAAATACCAAAGTCCCCTGCTGAAAACCTTTATTGAGTATTGTCATCAATGGCGCAAAGACTAGCCACTTGGATCTCAGAATTGGTCAGTAACCTAGACTTAATCGGTTAAAAACTGTATAAACAGACAGTAAATATTTTCAATAATTTGAGTTAGAGGACCAACCATGGCTGTAATCGTCAAGTACGTGGTAGAACGCAACGGAGAAGAGAAAATGACTTTTACCTCTAAAGCGGAAGCTGACGCATATGACAAGATGCTCGATATGGCTGATGAGCTTTTTGAGCTATTGGGTAAAAGTGAACTGCTAGAAGATGATGGCAAGCAAGAAGACTTGGCCATGTTCCTAGCACAAAACAAAGAAGAAGTGCTCTATGCACTTGGTGCAAAGCGTAAACCAACACCAAAGCAATCAAAAAAGATTGAAGCTGTTGAAGATAGCGAAGAAGCGCAAGACGACGCAGCGTAACCAAGCAATTCCGATTTGAAACCTCAGCCTCAAGCTGGGGTTTTGTTTTTTAAGGGGAAGTAAAAACTTCCACGTTTACCCTAATATGTTGCAATGGCACTGCTAAAATGACCTTACCTTTCCAAATGAGCAACAGCCATGAAATACCATATCGAAGTCTGCATTGATAATTTAGAATCCCTCCATTACGCCATCAATGGCGGTGCTACCCGCATTGAGCTCTGCTCATCACTCGCTTTGGGTGGTCTCACGCCTAGTTTCGGCCTGATGAATAAAGCGGCTCAAATAGCCTCGATTCCGGTTTACGCTATGATTCGCCCTCGACAAGGAGACTTTGTTTACGAGCAAGATGATATTGACTCTATGTTGCTGGATATCGAAGCCGCCGCAGAAGCAGGATTACAAGGAGTGGTTCTTGGAGTCCTAACTCCTGAAGGCAAGATCGATATGCTCGCGGCTCAGCAATTAACCGACAAAGCGAAAATCTATGGGCTCGGAATCACTTTCCATCGTGCTATCGACCAATGCGTTGATTGGCAACAAGCGATAGAAGACATTGTTTCACTAGGCTGTGAACGTATTCTCACCTCAGGTTTGGCAGCCAATGCCGAACTTGGAATCGACGTTTTAAAACAGATGGTAACCCTGGCTGATGGGCGTATTTCCATCATGGCTGGCGCTGGGCTAAACGCAGAAAATGCGCAATCCATCGTAATGCAAACCCGAGTTAGAGAAGTCCACCTATCCGGAAAAGCGACTCGCCCTAGCAAAATGCAAACCCAGAACAATCAGACCAAAATGGGCAATCAAGATACCGATGATTACCTTATTCCCGTCACAAGTAGCGAAGCTATTGAAAAGGTAGTGAAAGTTCTCAGTTCTTAGCCATATCACTCTCATCCAGATAAAACTAATGCTAACCTTTTGATAACAAAGGAGTGCATTATGGGCGACGGTAAACTAACTAAAAAATACTACGAGAACGAACTTCAACGATTGCAAATCGAGTTAGTCAAACTGCAAGAGTGGGTTAAGCAGGAAGGACTCAAGGTCGTGGTTATCTTTGAAGGTCGAGATGCTGCAGGGAAAGGCGGCGTGATAAAACGCATCACTGAGAAACTCAATCCTAGGGTATGTCGGGTTGTCGCCCTACCGGCCCCTACAGAAAAGGAAAAAACTCAGTGGTATTTTCAACGCTACGTTGCCCATCTGCCAGCGGCAGGCGAAATCACTCTGTTTGATCGAAGCTGGTACAACCGAGCGGGGGTTGAAAAGGTGATGGGGTTTTGTACTCCCGAGCAGTATGAAGAGTTTCTAAGATCTTGCCCTGAGTTTGAACGCATGCTGCAACGTTCGGGCATTATTCTACTCAAATACTGGTTCTCTGTTTCCGATGAAGAGCAAGAGAAACGCTTTTTAGGACGTATAAATACGCCTATCAAACGCTGGAAATTTAGTCCAATGGATCTCGAGTCTCGCAATCGATGGGCAGAGTATTCAGAAGCAAAGGATCAGATGTTCGCTTACACTGATACCAAGCAGTGCCCTTGGTGGGTAGTCCCTTCAGATGATAAGAAGCGAGCGCGACTTAACTGTATCAGCCACTTGCTTGAACAAATTGAGTATCAGGAAATTTCCTACCCAAAAGTCGAACTACCAGAACTCAACAAAGAAGGCTATATTCGAGCTCCACTTGAAGAGCAAACCTTCGTTCCACAGAAATACTAGGGCAGAAAATGGCAAAGGATCTGTTTTACAGCTTAGATTTAAACCTGTTACGGACATTTCTAGTTCTTTCTCAAGAACTCAACATGCGTAAAGCTTCACAACGCCTGTTTGTCTCCCAGCCTGCCATCAGTCAAGCCCTGCAAAAACTACGTAACCATTTTGATGATGAGCTGTTTGTCAAAGTCCCTAAAGGGCTGGAGCCGACACCATTTGCCCATCAGTTGGCAAACTCAATCACTCCACATCTTGATGGACTGGCAAAGGCGCTTAATCAGGTCGATACGTTTGATCCCAAAACGCTCTCTGGTTCCATTAAAATTGCCGTAGCGCCTATTGTATTAACTTGCCTCTCTGGTGCGCTGTTTCTACGTTTGAGAGAGCAAGCTCCCAATTGCACTATTGAATTGATCGGCTGGCAACGCTCTACTTTTGAAGAAATTATAAAGGGTGAAATACTGCTCGGAGTCAATCTCGAAAGCGAAGCGCAACAAAATATACATCAACAAAAACTGGTTGAACTAACAGGAAAAATCATCGTTCGAAAAGACCACCCAGTAACCAAAAAACAAGTCACGTCACATGACATGGCTCCCTACCCTATCGCTTCAGTTATCACCCCTGGTTGGAACGACAATTTTGTTTATGCCGCTGAGCTGATGAAACAAGAAGGGGTAGCTCCTGAAGTCGGATTCCGATCAGAATTTGTCATGGCGGTGGTAGACGTCATTCAACATAGTGACTTTTTCTTGCCTCACTCTAACTTATTTCCGATACAAAGCTACCCAACCCTCAAAGCGCTTGATGTCACAGTGCAAGGCCAGCCCTATCTTCACAATGTATACAGTTTTTACCACTGTAAATACCGCCAAACACCATTGATTGAGTGGCTCCACCAGCAAATTCAACATGTGCTTAACCAGCAACTCGCCAACCCGATATAATGAAAAGCCTCGATCATAATCTGTCTATCACGCTCTATTCTCCTTCATTACTCCATCTCACTTCGAAAAACGTCATTCAAATTTTTATTGGCCACAAGTAAGAAGCAATGCTTATCAGATTAATAAGAGATACTAATTAGTACCTATCTGGCTTAGTGCTTAACATTTCCTCACTAGAGCAAAGATACCAAGGATGGACAAGCATTACTGCGCTTCAGTTTTAGAGGCCATTGCTCCAAATTACGGCAAAATCTTTGGTACCTATCATGAAAAAACAACTGTTAACTCTGGCTCTCTTGGCTCCGATGACGGCTAGTGCGACTGGCTTACATATATCACCTGAAATAAAAATGGGTCCCTACCTTGCGGCGGGGATCTCTGGAGGAGGACTGCAGCTCGGATTAACTGATATCGTAGGGCTTGATGCCTTGTATCTCAGCTATTCACATACCTCAGCGGAGATTTTGCTCGATAAAGATCGTTTCAAGACCTACCGCGTCGGCGGCCAATATCAATTTATCGATCACCCAATGAAGATGGCGCTGCAACTTGAAGGGGGAGTTGTTGAGTATCAAGGCACTCGTGATTACATCTGGTCGAGTGAAGCTAAGTATAAAGAGGCCACTGGAGCCACTGTTTCAGCAGCTTGGGTAGTATTTGTTAATGACAATATCGGCTTTAGAGTTGGCAGTGACGTCCACTATATTGATCAGAGCAAAACACTGTTGGGGACGCACTGGTCAGCCACTTTTTCCACTGGGGTCGTTTTACACTTTTAACGCAATGCGTCATCAATGCTTTGTTCGCCCAAGTGGCGAACATCTTTGCCTTTCACAAAGTAAATAATGTATTCACAGATGTTCTGGCATCGATCGCCAACCCGTTCTATTGCACGCGCAGACCACATAACTTGCAAAATGCTTGGAATATTTTTGGGGTCTTCCATCATGTAAGTCATTAACTGACGAATGACCGCTTCATATTCCGCGTCAAGTTTATCATCGAGCTTGTACACTTCTGCTGCCGCATCAACGTCCATACGGGCGAAAGCATCCAACACTTGGTGCAACATACTAATTGCGTGGCGGCAAAGAGGTTCTAATGAGACATGAAACTGACGTTCTTTCGTCGTTGGCGATTTAATGGCCGCATGCGCAATTTTAGCCGCTACGTCACCGATACGTTCGAGATCTGTAATGGTTTTGATGATCGCCATAACAAGACGCAAATCTTTCGCGGTTGGCTGGCGCTTAGCAATGATGCGAGTACAAGCTTCATCAATCGACACTTCCATCGCATTAACTTTGTGATCATCTCGAACCACTTGTCTTGCGAGTTCAATATCATCTTTGTACAGAGCTTGCATAGCAAAAGAGAGCTGCTGCTCAACCAAGCCGCCCATAGTTAAAACATGAGTTCGGATCGATTCTAACTCGACATTAAACTGACCTGAAATATGACGTCCAAAATTCATAGAATCTCCGTTAAAACTGCTTAACCATATCGACCAGTAATGTAGTCTTCGGTCTGTTTTTTCAATGGTGAAGTGAAGATAGAATCCGTATCAGAATACTCAATCAATTTTCCCATATGAATAAATGCGGTGTGATCACTCACTCGCGCGGCTTGTTGCATGTTATGTGTGACGATGACAACGGTATATTGAGTTTTCAGCTCGTTAATCAACTCCTCTATCGTCAACGTAGAGATGGGATCGAGCGCCGATGTCGGCTCATCAAGTAGCAATACTTCCGGTTCAATCGCAATGGCTCTAGCAATCACCAGTCGCTGCTGCTGACCACCAGATAGTCCAAATGCATTCTCGTGTAAACGATCTTTCACTTCATCCCAAAGCGCTGATGCTCTAAGAGCTCTTTCTACCGCATCATCAAGTGAGCGGCTATTTTTAACACCTTGCAGACGCAGACCGTAAACCACATTCTCGTATATTGATTTAGGAAATGGGTTGGGTCTTTGGAAAACCATCCCTACACGGCGACGTAAGGTTGCAACGTCTACATCTGGATCATAGACGTTTTTTCCATGAAGTCTGACTTGCCCCTGCACTTGGCAGCCTTCAACCAAGTCATTCATTCGGTTTATACAGCGCAGAAGCGTGGATTTCCCACATCCTGACGGACCTATGAATGCAGTGACTTGCCCCTTTGGGATTCGCATCGAGACACCACTCAATGCCTGCGAACTCTTGTAGAACAAGTTTAAATCCTCGATCGCAATCGCCGTTTGCTCATCGCTCAAATTGTTCACATCTAACGGCGCGTGGTAGCCGAGTGTTTGATTGACAGAAAACATGTTTAATCTTGTCCTAATGTTCGATATTTTTCGCGCAAATTATTACGAATACTAATCGCAGTGAGGTTCAGCCCTACAATCACTGTTACTAATAAAAAAGAGGTCGCATAAACCAGCGGTCTTGCACTTTCAATATTTGTGGTCTGAAAGCCAACGTCATAAATGTGAAAACCTAAGTGCATGAATTTACGTTCTAAATGCAAAAATGGGAACTGATTATCAACCGGCAAACTCGAAGCTAGTTTCACGACCCCGACTAACATCAAAGGAGCGACTTCTCCTGCCGCCCGCGCCACCGCCAGAATCAGACCTGTGATGATTGCGGGACTCGCCATCGGCAATACAATTCGCCACATGGTTTCAAATTGCGTTGCGCCTAACGCCAATGAACCATGACGAACTGAGTTCGGAATTCGAGTTAAACCTTCTTCCGTTGCAACAATCACAACCGGTAGCGTTAACACGGCCAAGGTCAGTGCAGACCATAGTAGCCCAGGCGTACCAAATGTCGGTGCTGGCAAACGCTCTTGGTAAAAGAGTGCGTCTATTGAACCACCTAAGCTATAAACAAAGAACCCAAGGCCAAAAACACCATACACAATGGATGGTACCCCAGCGAGGTTAATCACCGCGACTCGAATCAAGCGAGTGAAGGCATTGTTCTTAGCATACTCATGAAGGTATATCGCTGCAATGACACCAAGCGGCATAACGATAACAGACATGATCAGTACCAATAACACGGTTCCGAACATTGCGGGAAAAACCCCTCCTTCCGAGTTTGAATCACGAGGGTCTTCTGACAAGAACTTCCATACCTGCTTAGCCCAACGAGCTAGCTTTTCCAAAGTACTCATCTGATTCGGATACCAAATATCTAAGACTTGGTTCAGCGGTATCATCACTTGTTGTCCGGTCATGTCTTCGACAATCATCCCCTGATTTGCCAACTGACCGCGCAAGTAATCGAGTTTATTTTCTGCTGCCGCTAGAGCTTCAACATAACGACCACTCTGAGTTTCATAAAGCGCTTCAAACTCATCATCTAGCTTTCCATTCAGAGTGCGTTTGCGCTTTTCAAGTCTCAGTCTCTCCGCTTGAGCACTGATCACTCGGACATCGCCTTCAATTAGACGTTCAATCTCTTCGCGTAACTCATTGGCAAAATCCAAGCGGTCGCGAATCTCACTGGTTAAATCCGTTGATATTGTTCCATCTGGGTATAGATAGCCGATAGGATTCGCATAAAAATCACCATCGCGAACTCTCTCGATGACAGCCCACTTAGCGGGTGTTGTTGGCTCTTCAAGATCAATAGAAAGCAACGAAACAAAATCCGCATCGTAGAGATCGCGGTTAGCCACCTTAATGTTCAAGCGCTTCACCAACCCCTTATCGATCGCTTCCTGGGGCAGTGTAACGTTCATCTCGGTTAAGTGACTAACTGGCACATATTCAGTCGCATAGATTTGCCCAACTAGAGTATTCCCCTGTGAAGTCTGCCACTGATACAAAGGCGCAGGCCAGAAATAGGAAAGTCCTTTCCAACCAATCAGCAGCAATAGCCCTAACACAGAAAGCAGGCTGACGCTAACTGCACCACCTGTTAACCATATCCATGGAGAGCCTGATTTAAACCACTTAATCACGTTGAACACTTCCTAAATTTTGACCGTTAAAGTGAGCGATACTTTTCACGTAAACGTTGACGAACATATTCTGCTAAAGAGTTCACCGCAAAGGTAAATACCAACAATATCAGCGCAGCTAAGAACAACAAGCGATAGTGCGAACTACCGACTTCAGACTCCGGCATCTCAACGGCAATTGTTGCTGATAACGTACGCATCCCTTCTAAAATATTCCAATCCATGATTGGCGTATTACCTGTCGCCATCAACACAATCATGGTTTCACCTACCGCGCGCCCTAGCCCCATCATAATGGCAGAAAAAATACCTGGGCTGGCGGTCAATAACACAACATATATCAGTGTTTGCCATGATGTCGCCCCCAGTGCCAAAGAGCCATCGGATAGATGTTTAGGTACAGAGAAAATCGCATCTTCCGCAATAGTAAATATGGTCGGAATCACCGCAAAACCCATCGCGAATCCCACCACGAGTGCATTTCGCTGGTCAAAATCGATTCCATGCTCGGCAAGATAAACTCTGACATCACCAGAAAACAGTAACGCCTCGATGCTGCCACTTTGAGACAGAATAACCGCAGTAACGATAACAATCGCGGGCATTAAAATTGCGGCATGCCATCCATTAGAGAATCGTCCAGTCAACGCTTTGGGAAGACCATGCCAGACCAAACCAATCACTACCGTCGATAGCGGTAAGAAAAGCATCAGGGCAACGACTGCGGCTAAGTGACTTTCGACAATAGGAGCAAACCACAAGCCAGCAAGGAAACCGATAATAACCGTCGGCAATGCTTCCATCAGTTCGATCGACGGCTTAACGACTCTACGCATTCTAGGTGTCATGAAATACGCAGTATAGATGGCCCCTAATACTGCAATCGGCACAGCAAATAGCATCGCAAAAGCGGCGGCCTTCAGCGTCCCAAATGCAATCGGAACCAGACTAAATTTCGCTTCAAACTCTTCACTCGCCGACGTGGTTTGCCAAACAAACTCCGGTTGCGCATAACTTTCATACCAGACTTGCTGCCAAAGTGACGATAACGAAATTTCAGGATAAGGATTATCCACTACCGCAAGATCTAATGAACCGTCTGTCAGCGCAATGAGATAAGTCTCATTGTTTGACATCGCTGCTATTTGCGGAGCTTTTTGATATGCACGCTCAAACATCACGAGCTTTTCGCTGGTCGTGTAGTGGCTCTGAACCGTGCCGTTTATATAGAAGCTATAAAACCCTTTGCGATAACTGTCTGGCAGAAGAAATTGCAATTCTGAGGCAAGATTGAACTGACGAATAAAGGTAAGTGAACGCTTACCTTCATTGATAACGTCAAACCATTGAGAGACCAAGCCATCGCGGTAAGTAACCAGCAACGAGTATGCCCCAGAAAGTAAGTCAATATTCATTACTGAATGTTGGGGATTTCCCTGACTCAAGTCGACCACTTCACGCACGGCAAAATTTTGTGACTGACGAACCGCCACAATCAATTCGGAGCCAGAACGGAGGTAAAGAGTTTTACCATCTGGCGTTAGTATCAACTGTTCAAGGCTGGATATAGGCGATAGAAACGTAAACGACTTAACCTCGCTGCCATCTTGCCATCGGACCATAACCGTTTGGTCATCGTACCAACCCGCCAAGGTAAGGTCGTCACTATTGGCGAAGGCAAACTTTTTAAGATCATTCCCTTCGCGGTAAAGATTGAAGGGTAGAGACAACTCCGTCACGCTTGGTGAGAATTTACGGTTACCTTTTTGCAGCTCAAAATCTAAGTTAGGCTTGAACAGAGTCACTTCCCCTTGCTGGGAAGCATAAGCAAACCACCCAAGCACAGGGATGGTTTTAGCAAACAGATCACCCGAACGACCAAGTTGTTCCGATAGCACAGGCTTGCGTTCAGGATCGGTTAACGACCAGAAATTGAGCTTACCTTGTGACGACAGGACAAAAGCATTTTCACCATAATCATCGACACCCGCCGCAAGAGCTTGCGTTGCTTGTATCTTTATCGAACGTACATTAGGTGTGAATTTTGCGTCACTAAACAGTGGCAAAACCATCATGGCGAGATAGACAAAAATCAACACCAACGCGGCAAGAACACCAACGCCACCAGCAGATACAGTGAAACGAACCAATCGATCTTTTATCAATCGCTTTCGATCACGTTCTCGCAAAGAAAATTCTGCCTGTGTCATTCCTGTCTCTTACCTATTTTTGCCCTAGGGTATAATATTTCTATAAGGTGACAATTATATTACAGTTCCCATTAAACAACTGAAAACAATGCAATAAAATTTGCAATAAAAATGTCATATAAACCCCTTAAGTTGCTATCCAAAGTGAGTGAGGAGGAGCTTCACTCGAGTCCGTCAAGTAGGTCATAGGGTAAGATCATGAGCACAGAGAAGCTGTATATTGAAAAGGAATTAAGTTGGCTTTCTTTTAACGAACGGGTCTTGCAAGAGGCGGCCGACAAACATGTCCCACTGATCGAACGAATTCGATTTCTTGGTATATTTTCCAATAACTTAGATGAGTTCTATAAAGTACGATTTGCCGATGTCAAACGCCGAATTTTGATCAACCAAGAACGTGGTGGCAATGACAACTCCAAACATCTATTGACCAAAATGCAAACCAAAGCGCTGCGCCTTAATGAGCGCTTTGATGAGCTCTACGCGGACTTGATTCGTGATATGGCCCGAAGACGCATATTTCTTGTTAACGAAACCCAACTCAGTGAAGCGCAGCAAGTTTGGGTACGAAAATATTTTCGTCATCAGGTTCTGCCCCACATCACGCCCTTGATGCTTCGTGATGATATTGACGTTTTGCAGTTTCTCAAAGATGAATATGCCTATATCGCCGTTGAACTCGAACAACAGGAGTTCAACCAATACGCACTGATCGAAATCCCAACCGATCACCTGCCACGTTTTGTGATGGTACCTGAGCAGAAAGGAAAACGACGTAAAACAATCATCTTGCTCGATAACATCATCCGATATTGTCTAGATGAGCTTTTTAGCGGATTTTTTGAATATCAGAGCCTAAATGGCTACGCGATGAAAATGACACGCGATGCAGAGTACGACTTGAGTCACGAGGTTGAATACAGCCTACTTGAACAGATGTCAGAAGGCGTAAGCCAACGTTTAACCGCTATGCCTGTGCGCTTCGTTTACGAAAGAGAGATGCCTAAGGAAATGCTCGATTTCTTATGCGAAAAGCTCAAAATATCAAACTACGACAGTTTGATTCCTGGTGGTCGTTATCACAACTTTAAAGACTTTATTGCTTTTCCTAACGTCGGCCGAGACTACTTAGAAAACAAGCCGTTACCGCCAATGGAGTGTGCGGACTTTGAAGGGTACGCCAACAAATTTGACGCCATCAAGGCGCAAGATATTTTGCTCCACTACCCTTACCATACCTTTGAACATATCAGTGAATTGGTACGTCAAGCATCGTTCGACCCGAAAGTGCTAAGTATAAAAATCAATATTTATCGCGTCGCCAAAGACTCGCGTTTAATGAACTCACTTATCGACGCCGTACACAATGGAAAAAGCGTTACGGTAGTCGTCGAACTTCAAGCACGTTTTGATGAAGAAGCGAATATCGAATGGTCACGCGTTTTGACGGAAGCTGGCGTAGAAGTGCTCTTTGGTGTTCCAGGCCTTAAAATTCACTCCAAACTGCTACTGATAAGTCGTCGAGAAGAGGACGACATTGTGCGTTATGCGCATATTGGTACGGGTAACTTTCACGAGAAAACCGCACGAATCTACACCGATTTTTCGCTATTAACCGCTGATCCAGAACTCACCAATGAAGTGAGTAAAGTCTTTGGCTACATTGAGAACCCCTACCGACCTATTAGGTTTAATCACCTCATCGTTTCGCCAAGGAACTCCCGTAAACAGCTCTATCGCCTCATTGATACCGAGATAACCAACGCTCAAGAGGGCAAAAAGGCTGCGATTACGCTCAAAGTCAACAATCTGGTAGACAAAGGCTTAGTCAATAGACTCTACGAAGCCAGTTCAGCAGGCGTTGAAATTAAAATGATCATCCGCGGAATGTGTTCACTTGTTCCTGGTGTCGAAGGAGTCAGCGACAATATCAAAATCATTAGTATCGTTGATCGATTCCTTGAGCACCCTCGAGTGCTGATCACCCATAACGCTGGTGATCCTCAGGTCTATATCTCATCCGCTGACTGGATGACGCGAAATATTGATTATCGTATAGAGGTCACAGCGCCAGTCCGTGACCAACGACTTAAACAGCGCATTATTGATATCATTAACATCCATTTTACCGATACAGTAAAAGCGAGATGGATCGATAAAGAGATGAGCAATCACTATGTGCCGCGTGGAAACCGCAAGAAAGTACGCTCGCAGATTGCCATTTACGACTATCTTAAACAGGTAGAAAGACAAACTAGGAATCAGAAACGCAAAGCACAGTTACATACCCAACTTGAGCAGTAGCTTTGCTGATGTTGGTAAGGGTCCCATCACTCTATACACGCAGTGAAGGGGGTAAGCGCCAAGTGTGTACGCGACTTATTTAGGTTGGAATAGAATGACTCAGAATCCGGAAATACGAGATGTTGCTGCCATTGACTTAGGCTCAAACAGCTTTCATATGGTCGTGGCAAGAGTAGTTGAACAGGATTTGCAATTAGTCAGCCGCCACAAGCAAAGAGTTAGACTTGCAGCTGGGTTAGACGCACTTAAAAACTTAGATAACGCCTCAATGCAACGCGGATTAGAATGCCTCGCAATGTTCTCTGAACGTATCCAAGGCTTTGATCCTGATAACGTTCGAATTGCCGCCACTCATACTCTGCGCCAAGCCAACAACGCACATATTTTTCTTCAACGAGCTCGAGATGTTCTGCCCTTCCCAATTGAGATCATTCCTGGTGTTGAAGAAGCGCGTTTGATTTATCTGGGGGTGGCTCACACTCAACCAGAATCAGACTCCAAACTCGTGGTTGATATTGGTGGTGGCAGTACAGAGTTGGTTATTGGTAAGGGGTTTGAACCCGAACTGATCAACAGTAAACAAATGGGCTGCGTCAGCTATACCAAACGCTTTTTCACAGATGATAAGTTATCCAGTAGCAATTTCACCAAAGCGACGCTGTTGGCTGAGCAAAAGCTTGAATCTATCGCTCATCGTTACCGCCGCACGGGCTGGGAAGTCGCGTTCGGATCTTCAGGAACCATCAAAGCGATCAAAGAGGTTCTGATTGGTCTTGGTCATGAAGATGGCATCATTACCAGCAAGCGTCTATCAAAACTGACTGAAACATTGTGCCAGTGGGAAACCATCGAAGAGATCGAACTATCAGGGTTAACACCTGAAAGAAAACCCGTTTTCGCCGCAGGTGTGGCAATACTTAGCGCTGTCTTCCAAAGTCTGAAGATCAATGAAATGCACTTCTCAGAGGGTGCACTACGTGAAGGTTTGCTCTTTGAGATGGAAGATAGTTTTAAACGCTCAGATATTCGCATGCGCACAACGGAAAATCTCGCCAGTAAACATCTGGTTGATCTCGAACACGCGGCTAAAATTAAAGGCCACGCGAGTGAGTTTCTCCAGCAAGTACACAAACAGCTCGGCATAAAGAAAAGCAGCGAGTTGTTTGACCTACTCCAATGGAGCGCACTACTGCATGAAGTGGGATTAAGCATCAGCCTACAAGCTTTTCATCGTCACTCAGCATACATTCTACGCAACACTTACATGCCTGGTTTCAACCAAGAACAGCAGCGTGTTCTCGCCACTCTGGTACGTTTTCAGCGTAAATCGCTCAAGCTAAATGAGATGGAAGAGTTCACTCTGTTTAAGAAAAAGCACATTGTAGGTCTGATTCGTATCCTCCGTCTCGCCATTTTGCTCAATGGTCAACGAAACGACGATCCCCTGCCGAACCTTTCGATCACGATTGATGGAGAGCAATGGAAAATTTCTTCCACTAATGATCAATGGCTTGAAGAGAATAAACTGCTACACGCGGATTTACTGACCGAACAAGATTATTGGACGAGTGCAGGATGGGAACTAGTTTTCTAAACCTACTTTAGCAAGCTCTTTTTTGGCTATCTGTGGTGAAATCGGCACATAGCCTTCTTTTTCAACTAAAGCTTGCCCCTGACTGGAGAACATGAAACGAACAAATTCTCGTTCAATGGGGCTCAACGGTTTGAAAGGGTGCTTGTTTACATATACATAGAGGTAGCGCGAAAGTGGGTACTTACCAGAAAGAATGTTTTCTTGGCTCGCCTCTATGTAGTTGTCACCCGATTTAGCGATCGGTAATAGTTTCACACGCGAGACTTTGTAACCCACTCCCGAGTAACCAATGGTATTGATTGCCGAGCCGACAGACTGTACTACCGATGCCGAACCGGGTTGCTCGTTGACGCTATTTTTAAAATCGCCACCACACAAAGCATTCTTTTTGAAATATCCATAAGTCCCTGATACAGAGTTACGTCCAAACATCTGCATCCCTCGCTTACTCCACTGGTAATCCAGTCCTAAGTCAGCCCAAGTTGAGACCGACTCAGTCGCCCCACAGCGCAGCGTGGCAGAAAAAATACTATCGAGCTGATAAAAGTTCAGCCCTTTGATTGGGTTGTCACGATGAACAAAGATGCCGATGGCATCGATCGCGACTCTCAGTTCTGTTGGCTTATAACCATTTTCACGTTCGAAGGCCTCGATTTCCCGCTTTAACATCGGTCGACTCATCGGGCCAAACTGAGCAATGCGCTCTGTCAATGCTGGAGGGGCAGTTGAAGAGCCGGATGCCTGCACCTGACCATTGACACTGGGGTAGAGCGATTTAAATTCTTCAACCCATGACGTGGTCATTCCGGCCAAAGTATCAGAGCCAACCGTCGTCAGTTCACCGGTAATTCCAGCCACCTTATTGTAATTAGGTAAAGCCGTACTCCCAGCCCAGCTAGGTACTGAACTGAGTAATGAAAGCCATGCAACGACAAGTAAGCTTCTCATCGTTTAACCACTAAACGCGATGGCAGAGTGAAAGAAAACTTACTGCCAACCCCAACCTCACTGCTGATTTCCAAATGCGAATCATGGTGGCTCAAGGCATGCTTCACAATCGCAAGGCCAAGACCACTGCCGCCAGTATCACGTGACCGCGCCTTATCTACTCGATAGAAACGTTCAGTCAATCGGTGTAAATGTTGAGGTTCGATACCATCTCCACTGTCTTCAACTTCAAGGTGAGCTCCTTGAGATGTCTTGTACCAACGAACATGAATATCCGCGCCCGCGGGGGTATACTTGACGGCGTTGTAGACCAAGTTAGAGATGGCACTGCGTAGCTGATCATCGTCACCAAGCACGTGTAATTCACTGTCAACGTCAAAAGAGAGCTTATGCCCGAGGTCACCGCTTAAACTAGCGGCCTCTTTTTCTAGAACTTCCAGCATCGCCGGAACGTTGACCACATCTTCAAGTTCAAGTGTCGAAGAGGCTTCAATTTTTGACAGAGTCAGTAACTGATTAACAAGAGTATTCATCCGATTCAACTGCTCAGTCATAACTCCATGGGCTTTGCTCCACATAGGACCGGCAACAATATCCGGATCTTCCGTCATTTCCAGATAGCCCTGTAGCACTGTCATCGGGGTACGCAACTCATGGGAAACATTAGCAAAAAAGTTGCGACGCATACCTTCTAACTGCTGCAACTGAGTAATGTCACGCACCACCATCAGATGCTCCCCTTCCATATATGGCACGATACGTAGTTCGATCATACGATCCACATTAAGCGGTGAGCGCATCTCTAATGGTTCAGAATAATCTTGCTTGTTAAGATAATGAATGAAGTCTGGTGTTCGGACTAAGTTAGAAATGGGTTGTCCTGAATCATCAGGCCAACGAAAACCAAGTAAATGTTGTGCAAGCTTGTTGCACCATACAATGTTGCCTTCACTACGAAAAACAACTACCGCATCAGGTAATGACTCAGCACCATTACGGAAACGACGGATTAATTTGGTCAGCTCTTTACGCTTTTTACGCTGCCGCTGTTGTAAGCGATAGATGCCGTTAAACAAAGATTCCCAGTTGCCTGTACCGGAGGGCGGTGTCAGACGTTTTTCATCCCACAGCCATGCCGATAAACGCATTTGATTGTTTAAATGCCATACAAGCTGCAAAACCGTGGCTGCAAAAAGCAACCACGGCATATAACCGAAAATCCAGCCGACAATCACCCAAGGGGTGTAAAGGAAAACCAACTGCCAAGCTAATTTTTTCCACGTTAACCGTTCTACCACCTACATCTCCACCGGTATTGTATTTTACGCCTTAGTCGAGAATCGATAGCCAGCGCCACGTACTGTCTGAATCAACTTGTCATGCCCTGCACTTTCCAAAGCTTTACGCAGTCTACGGATATGAACATCAACGGTACGGTCTTCAACGTAGACATTGGTACCCCATACGTTATTAAGTAGCTGTTCACGGCTGTAAACTCGCTCTTGATGGGTCATAAAGAAGTGCAGCATCTTAAACTCGGTAGGCCCCATATCAAGCGCTTGATCGTTAGCCATAACACGGTGGGATACGGGATCCAATTTCAGACCTTGGACATCAATAACATCTTCAAGCGCCGTCGGCGTAACACGTCGAATTACCGCTTTCAGTCTGGCAACCAACTCTTTAGGTGAGAATGGCTTAGTGATGTAATCATCGGCTCCAACTTCTAGACCACGCACCTTATCTTCTTCTTCACCGCGCGCTGTCAGCATCACCACAGGAATATTACGCGTTAACTCTTCACGCTTCATATGCTTGATGAAGTTGATGCCGCTGCCGCCTGGAAGCATCCAGTCAAGCAGGACGAGATCTGGGAAGGGTTCTGCTAGTTTAGTTACCGCAGTTTCGTAATCTTGCGCTTCGACTGTTTGGTAACCTTTCTGTTCAAGGACAAAGCAGAGCATTTCACGGATCGGTGCTTCATCTTCGACAACTAGAATCCTTCTAGACATAACTGTATAACCTTATATTAGTTGAGCTTTCTCAATAAGTAAGGCAGTGAAACCGCCTTCTGATGCATAGGCATTATTACTAGCAATTATGACACTTTTGTGACCTTTGAAAACTAATTTTCATATAACTTTCATTCCACTATTGCGTGTTTGCTGTAAGACAAACAAAGCAAAAGTCTTTATGATGAGCCGTCAAATTTAGGTATAGAGAAAAAGTATGTGGTTTAAGAACTGTCTAGTTTACCGATTTAATCGTGAAATCGAATTCAACGCTGACCAACTAGAGAAACAACTTCAAGAGTTTCGCTTTACTCCATGTGGCAGTCAGGACAAAACCAAATTTGGTTGGGTTACTGCGATGGGTAAACATGGCGATATGATGACGCATGTCTCTGAAAACCGTATTCTTATCTGCGCAAAGAAAGAAGAGAAAATGCTGCCAGCTTCTGTGATTAAAGATTCACTGAATGCCAAAATTGAAGCAATGGAAGCTCAGGAAGGCCGCCCTCTCAAGAAGAAAGAAAAGGATAACCTCAAGGAAGACATCGTCATAGATTTGCTACCGCGCGCTTTCAGTCGCAGCAACTATACCAATGTCGTTATTTTGCCTAATGAAGGTTTTATTCTTGTTGATGCTAGTAGCTACAAAAAAGCAGAAGATGTCCTTGCTCTATTGCGTAAAACGATGGGCAGCTTACCTGTCGTCCCAGCCATTCCTGAGACCGCAGTAGAAACGACGTTAACAGAGTGGGTAAAAACAGGTAACACTCCAGCTGGCATTCAGATGCTGGATGAGGCCGAGCTTAAATCTGTGCTTGAAGAAGGCGGTGTCATTCGCTGTAAGAAGCAAGAACTTACCGCAGATGAAATTCGCAGCCATATCGATGCTGGTAAGGTAGTAACCAAACTGGCTTTATGGTGGCAAGAGCGCCTTGAATTCATTTTAGCGGAAGATGGCAGCATCAAACGCCTCAAGTTCTCAGATGAGCTAAAAGACCAAAACGACGATATTCCTCGTGAAGATCAAGCGGCACGTTTCGATGCCGATTTTTCACTGATGTGCGGCGAGCTAAGCGCTTTCCTACCCAACCTCTATGAATGCTTAGGTGGCTTACCTCACCCTAACGCATAACGTACTTTCTATAAACGCCCGACTCACAGGGCGTTTTTTAATTGCCTTTCTGAAAGCTTTTCCTAGTCACAAGTCACGTTTTGACGTAAAATTTGCGCCCCTTTACTTCCACTAGGTGGGAGTAACCTGACTTGAGATCAGACTAGAGAAAAAGACAATGACTACTGAGAAAGCATTCGTACCAGAGCTACTGTCACCAGCAGGCAGCCTAAAAAACATGCGCTACGCATTTGCCTATGGCGCAGACGCAGTGTATGCAGGTCAACCTCGCTACAGCCTTCGTGTACGTAACAACGAATTCAACCACGAGAACCTAAAAATAGGTATCGATGAAGCCCATGCCCTAGGCAAAAAGCTTTACGTGGTATGTAACATCCAACCGCACAACTCTAAGCTAAAAACCTTCATCCGCGACCTTAAACCAGTGGTCGAAATGGGCCCTGACGCACTTATCATGTCAGACCCTGGCCTAATCATGATGGTTCGTGAAGCCTTCCCTGAAATGCCAATTCACCTGTCTGTACAGGCGAACGCAGTAAACTGGGCAACAGTTAAATTCTGGGCGGCGAACGGCGTTGAGCGTGTGATTGTTTCTCGTGAGCTTTCTCTAGAAGAGATCGAAGAGATCCGCGAACACTGTCCTGAAACGGAACTAGAAGTTTTCGTTCACGGTGCACTGTGTATGGCTTACTCTGGCCGCTGCCTACTGTCTGGCTACATCAACAAACGTGATCCTAACCAAGGTACATGTACGAACGCATGTCGTTGGGAATACAAGGTTGAGCAAGGCAAAGAGAACGACACTGGCGATATCGTTGAGAAGTTCGACCCTGCTCAAGCACAAGCGGTTGAAGTCCAAGACGAGCGTCCAGAAACGACCATTGGTCGTGGCAAACCAACCGATGAAGTTGTGTTACTGTCTGAAGCGCACCGTCCAGAAGAAAAGATGGCCGCGTATGAAGATGAGCACGGCACTTACATCATGAACTCGAAAGACCTACGTGCGGTTCAACACGTAGAGCGTCTGACGAAGATGGGTGTTCACTCACTTAAAATCGAAGGTCGTACTAAGTCTTTCTACTACTGTGCACGTACTGCTCAGGTTTACCGCAAAGCGATCGATGACGCTGTTGCTGGCAAACCATTTGATGAGAGCCTAATGGGTACACTAGAGAGCTTGGCACACCGTGGTTACACAGAAGGCTTCCTACGTCGTCACACTCATGATGCATACCAAAACTATGACTACGGTTACTCGGTATCTGACGCTCAGCAGTTCGTGGGAGAGTTCACAGGTAAACGTCGTGGTGACCTTGCAGAAGTAGAAGTGAAGAACAAATTCGTTGTTGGTGACAGCTTAGAGCTAATGACACCAAAAGGTAACGTTATCTTCACGCTTGAAGCGATGGAAAACCGTAAATCCGAGCAAATCGAAGACGCAAAAGGAAATGGCCATTTCGTATTCATTCCAGTTCCACAAGATATGGATTTGGAATACGGCCTGTTAATGCGTAACCTAAATGCAGGTCAGGATACCCGTAACCCAACGGGTAAGTAATCATGGCGTTGCTCATTACTGACAAGTGCATTAACTGCGATATGTGTGACCCTGAGTGCCCAAATGGTGCTATTTCTATGGGTGACTCTATCTTTGAAATCGATCCTGATTTATGTACTGAATGTAAAGGCCACTACGAAAAGCCTACGTGTCAGTCAGTATGCCCGATAACAAAGTGTATCATTACTGACCCTAATCATGTTGAAACCGAAGAAGAGTTACTAGAGAAATTCGTGATTATTCAAGGTTTAGCTTAATTAGAAACGCCGCTCACTGAGCGGCGTTTTCATTTCTGGTCGATTATTTATAGCTCAGCTCTGTCGCTTTACCTTTAAAGATCCGATAGACCGCAAAGGTGTAGAGTAAAATCATCGGCATAACGATCATCACACCATACCCGACAATCATCAAAGTAGCGGGCGACGAAGCCGCCTCCTTCGCGGTCATGACACCTGGAACCACTTCAGGGAAAAAGCTGTACGCCAAACCAAGGAAACTAAGGGCGAAAATCAGCGTAACACCAAAGAAGGGCCAGCGAACACCAAGGTCATTTACCATAGGTACTTGACGCAAATAACGGTCGACAAGAAAGATGGTCGCTAATACCACAAGTGGAATCGGAGCAAGCAGCAGCACCTCAGGGAAGCTAAACCATCGCAAAGCGACTTGTTCACTCACCACTGGATTGACAACACTCACCACTAAAATCCCTAGAGCAGCAAGCCAACCCGCACGTCTCGACCAACGAGCCGATCGGATCTGTAACTCCCCTTCCGTTTTAAGTACCAACCAAGCTCCACCAATGTACACGTAGGCTGCGGTTACACATAATGCGCTTAACCATGCAAAACCCAACGCTTCTGTGCTTTGTTCAAAGCCCATAATGTAACGGCCGACCATATAACCTTGGGTCAGCGAAGTCACCAATGAGCCAATCCTAAAACACCAATCCCAACGACTTTTGTGGTCAGCATTGGCTTTGGCTCTAAAGTCAAACGAAACGCCACGCATGATAAGAGCAATCAACATGATCGCTGTTGGCAAATAGAGCTCGGTAAGAATCAAACTGTGAGCGGCAGGGAACGCGATCAACAAAATACCGACCGCTAGCACCAACCATGTTTCATTGGCATCCCAAAATGGCCCTATTGATGCAATCATACGATCGCGTTGAACTTCATTATCGCTCGGCAGAAGAATCCCAACGCCTAAATCGTAGCCATCTAATACAGCATACATAAAGACTGAAAAACCCAGCAACAAAAGATAAATTTCCGGTAAATAGTCGAGCATGATTAAGCCTCTTTAGCCGTGAGTGATACTTGGTGTGCTGCCACATCTTTACGTGCCAGATAAAACAGAGTATGAATGTACGCGACCAGCAATAACGCATAGATCACCAAGTACATTGCCAGTGAGATCATGACACTACTACTTTCAACCGTCGTGACCGCTTCGGATGTTCGCAACACACCACTCACTAACCAAGGCTGTCTGCCAATCTCAGTCACGTACCAACCTGCCAATGTGGCAATCCAACCGGAAAATGTCATCGCTAGCACGGTAAACAAATAAGGTTTCGGCAGCGCTTTTTTTCGCACCAGTTTGACCGTTCCAAACCAACTAACCAGCAACATAAGAACGCCGACACCAACCATGATTCTAAAACCAAAGAACAATGGTTGGACGGGAGGATGATCAGGAGCAAACTCATTGAGGCCGACGATTTCCCCATCTAAATCGTGGGTCAATATCAGGCTGGCAAGCTTAGGAATCCCGACAGCAAAATCATTGCTTCGCGTCTCTTCATTTGGCATCGCAAACAGCAGCAAAGGCGCGCCTTTTTCGGTTTCCCAAACACCTTCCATCGCAGCTATCTTGGCAGGTTGGTGCTCTAGGGTATTGAGCCCATGGAGATCGCCAACCAATATTTGCAGTGGAATGAAGCCTGCTGCTGCAAACAGAGACACTTTCAAGCCCAACTTGGCCGCTCGATGGTTCGGCTGCTTTAGCACTTGGTAAGCAGAAATGCCTGCGATGAGGAAACTGGCGGTCAATGCTGAAGCAAGCAAAGTATGCGCAAAACGGTAAGGCAATGAAGGATTGAGGATCACTTCTTTCCAACTGGTGACATGCACAATGCCATCAATCACTTCATAGCCACTTGGCGTGTGCATCCAACTGTTCAGGACAAGAATCCAAAATGCTGACATGCTGGTTCCTATCGCAACTAAAACCGTTGCAAGTGTGTGGAACCAATCAGGGACTCGACCACGACCAAACAACATCACACCGAGGAAGGTCGCCTCCATAAAGAACGCTGTCATCACTTCATAGCCAAGCAGCGGCCCTGCAACATTGCCAACTCGCTCCATAAATCCAGGCCAGTTGGTACCAAACTGGAAGCTCATCGTGATGCCTGACACAACGCCTAATGCAAACGTCAAGGCAAAGACCTTAACCCAGAAGTAATAGACATCCAGCCAAACGGGGGCCTGAGTGCGGTTATAGCGCCACTTAAAAAACACCAGCATCCAAGCTAGAGCAATCGTGATGGTGGGAAAAAGAATATGAAAACTGATATTTGCTGCGAACTGGATTCGAGACAGCATGAGGGTATCTAACATCTTGGGTCCTCAAAGACTCGTCGTACATTTTAGAGTATTAAGCTGTAATTTAATTACGTAAAAATCGACGAATTGGATTCATTCAAAGAGAAAAGCCGTGAAATGGCCCATCTCTGACAATGATTTATATCAAGTTGAGGAAGGAAATGAGTGGAGTAAATTATCTCAAAAGTCGACAAAAAGCCGCTAAAGGTATCAATAAGAAAGCAAATGTAACCATTGGGATGAGTGAAAGTGGACTCTTCGAGTATTCCTAACTTTGACTATGGTATATGTGAAATAAAATTACAAAAACTAGATAAAATATAGGGTTATTAATATGTCAGCTCCCTATACTTTCCAACAGCTCAACACACTGACTGGGAAGCACCTTAGGTTTCTTCTCTTTGGGTTTGCTACTGCTCACTTTAGGGGCTGCGGGTTTAGGCTGCGGCTTCCAACTCATTAGCTCGGCACCACAACCATCACCTTTAGGCGGCTCAGCTTGAGGTTTGCAGTTCTGGCTCCCTTCAGGACAGTTCAAGCGTACGTGCATATGGTAATGATGCCCCCACCATGGACGAACTTTTCGCAGCCACTCTCGCTCGCTGCTTTGTTCAGTTGCGCATAATTTCTCTTTGATCACTGGATGGACAAAGATACGCGCTACCTGCTCATCGCTGGCAGCAAACTTCACTAATTCGAAATGACGTTCATCCCAGTTGTGTTTGAGTAGTTGATACTGCTCTAAGTTGACTACGCTGTGAGGCGTCGGCTTCGCTAACTGTGGCTCAGAAAGTGGCGTATCCGCAAACTTAAGCCAAATATCGATATCTAACCCAGTTTGGTGGCTAGAATGCCCTGATGAAAAACGCCCACCTTGTGGCAAGGAGATATCACCGATCAAGATATTAGTTTTTAGCTCATTACGTGACAGTTCAGCTAAACGCTCAATAAAACCGATCGCATTAGGGTGACCATAGTAACGCTCACGTTGACTACGGATAACTTGATAGCCCTCCCCTTGTAGCGGTAAAGCTGCGCCACCGGACAAACAGCCATTGGCGTAGCTGCCAATGGCTTGAGGTGAACCATTTGAAGGGGCGTCTATATTCTCCCACGGCGTCGCGGCTACCGAGGAAGCAAAAGGTAAAGAAGAGCATAACAAAAGCAGTTTACGCCATGTGTCTAGACTAACCTGCATTGTTTTCTCCTCTTACTTGAAATGATTAATTGAGCGAATTAGTAATGCTCGCCATTGTCGTAATAGCCTTTGGCGTCAAGCGCTGTAAAAATCACCGCGACATCGACATCTTCACCAATCACACCACGAATCTGCGACGTCACCGCTTTAGCGACGGCATCCTGAACTTCTTGGCCACGATCAAACCACAACACCTCAACAAACGGATAAGCACTGCTCACCTCCCCTTCGTGGAAGAATGTTGAATAGATATATTCAAAGGTAAAATCTTCACGAGGGCAGTCCATCAAAGGCTGAAGCTCATCAATTAGCGGCTTAGATAGCGTTTGTACTGTCTGCGGCTCTACTGCTCGAAAACGTAAGTGTGGCATAATTTGCTTCCTATTGATTATTTTCACTCATCATAGCAAGTTATTACTCTAAGTCTGTAGCCTCTATTTTAAGTGTGCGACAAGATCGCACAATATTCACCTAATACCTTTACTCTGCTCAATCACGAGACATAAAACGCAATGAAATGATCTCACCATCACTGATTAACTCAGCACTCCACAGCGAAGATTGCCATACCAGTTTCCTCGGTGCGTTTTGAGGGTAACGATTGATAAATTGTACTAACGCTGCGTTGACCTCGCTAACTGAAGGTTGAGAGCTCTGTTGCGAGATATCAAAGCGTTCGCCCATGATGTCTACGCTCAGTAAAGAAAAGCCATCACTACGCAGGTTGAGTTGCAGCTGAGATAACTGGTGAGTAGAGAATTCACTAAATAGCTCAATCTCAAGCTCAGACTGCGACACTACCGCCTCGGCAAAGTAACTTCCTCGATAATAAGCGAGCTTATCCTCACACCACGTTTGCTCATCACACTCTTGCCATGAGTCGCGAATGTTTTGTGCAAGGGTATTGGGATGACTGGATAGCGTTAAAGTATTTGCTGATACATTAAGGACAACCAAGGCAATAAAAGCCGTAAACCATCGCATTCATAACTCCGTTAAAACAACAAAGCCGCTGAATAACAGCGGCTTTGATTAAGATCTTTGACTCAATACCTTATGGCATCTCATCAAACTCTGCACCCTCTTTTTCTACTTGAGGTGGCATTAAGTGTTCTTTGGTAATACCCAGTTTCAATGCCAGCGCCGAAGCAACGTAGATTGAAGAGTAAGTACCAACCGTAATACCTAGTAGAAGAGCGGTTGCGAAACCGTGGATCATAGCCCCACCCTGTACAAACAGAGCGATAACTACAAAGAGTGTAGTACCAGAGGTAATCAAGGTACGGCTCAATGTTTGTGTAATTGAGCTGTTCATGATCTCTGATGGTTCACCCTTACGTATCTTGCGGAAGTTTTCACGGATACGGTCGAATACAACGATAGTATCGTTGAGCGAGTAACCGACAACCGTCAGCAAGGCTGCAACGATAGTCAGGTCAACCTCGATCTGCATCATCGAGAATACGCCAAGGGTAATGATAACGTCATGAGCCAGTGCCATTACCGCACCAGCAGCGAGACGCCATTCAAAACGCACTGAAACGTAAATCAGGATACAGATAAGCGAAACTAAAATCGCCAGACCACCAGCTTCCGTGAGTTCATCACCCACGTTTGGACCAACGAATTCGATACGACGCATCTCAACGTCTTCGCCAGTGCCCTGCTTGATCGCAGAGATAATCTGGTTGCCCAGAGTCTCACCTGCCATATCATCACGAGGACGTAAACGAACCATAACGTCACGTGCACTACCAAAGTTCTGAACCGTTGCATCGCCAAAGCCTTTTGCTTCCAGCGCACTGCGGATATCTTCAAGGTTCGCAGGCTGTTCAAAACCTACTTCGATTAGAGTACCGCCCGTAAAATCTAGACCCCAGTTCAACCATTTGGTTGATAGAGTGAAGATTGAAGCACCAATCATCAAAATAGAGAACAAGAATGCGAATTTTGACCAACGCATAAAGTCGATCGTTTTCTCTGCTTTTAGAATCTGAAACATACTAATTCCCAGCCTTAGATCGACAGTTTGTTGATACGTTTACCACCGTAAGCCAGATTCACGATACAACGTGTTCCAACAATGGCTGTAAACATAGAAGTTAAGATACCGATAGACAGAGTCACAGCGAAACCTTTGATTGCGCCGGTACCGACAGCAAACAGAATAATCGCAGTAATCAAGGTCGTGATGTTCGCATCGGCAATCGTACTGAATGCGTTAGCGTAACCTTGGTGAATCGCTTGCTGCGGGCTGCGACCATCACGTAACTCTTCGCGAATACGCTCAAAGATCAGTACGTTCGCATCGACGGCCATACCGACAGTCAGAACGATACCGGCAATACCTGGTAAGGTCATGGTTGCACCTGGGATCATCGACATAACGCCGATAATCAACACAAGGTTTGCCATTAAAGCGACGTTAGCAATCAGACCAAACTTACGGTAGTACATCAGAGTAAAGAGCATAACTGCCACCATACCCCAAATCATTGCTTGGATACCCATGTCGATGTTCTGCTGACCCATTGAAGGACCAATAGTACGCTCTTCGACAATAGAAATAGGCGCGATTAGGGCACCCGCACGTAGTAATAGTGCTAGGTTATGTGCTTCAGCCGCAGAATCAATACCAGTAATACGGAAGTTACGGCCTAGCGCAGATTGAATCGTCGCTTGGTTAATCACTTCTTCATACTTAGTCAGAATCACTTTGCCTTCAGGAGTACGACGACCACTGTCTTTGTACTCAGCAAACACGGTCGCCATTAGCTTACCAATGTTCTGACGAGAGAAAGCCGACATCTTGTTACCACCTTCGCTATCTAGCGAGATGTTAACCTGAGGGCGACCGTACTCATCAACACTTGAGCTTGCATCCGTGATGCTCGAACCGCCTAAGATGACGCGTTTCTTCAGCACCACAGGACGGCCGTCACGATCTTGTTTGATTTCACTGCCTGCTGGCGCGCGACCACTAGCCGCCGCAGCCAAATCAGCTTTAGCATCAACTTCACGGAACTCTAACGTTGCCGTCGCACCAAGAATCTCTTTCGCTCGAGCTGTATCTTGAACACCTGGAAGCTCAACAACGATGCGGCTTGCACCTTGACGTTGAACCAATGGCTCTGCAACACCAAGTTCGTTAACACGGTTACGCAGAATCGTGATGTTCTGCTCGACAGCGTAGTTGCGAATTTCAGTTAGGCGTTGCTCAGTAAAAGTAGCAATGAGAGCAAAACGACCCTCAGACACGGAATCAGTAAAGAGCATGTCTGGGTGGTTTTGCTCAAGAATGCGCTGAGCTTCGGCTAGTTGTTCTTCATTGCGCAGTAGTACTTCAACCGCGTTCTTGCCTGAAGGGCGAATCGAACGATAGCGTACTTTTTCTTCGCGAAGTTCACTGCGGAAGGCTTCTTCCTGCTGACCAATCAGCTTTTCCATCGCAGCGTCCATATCCACTTCCATCAAGAAGTGAACACCACCACGTAGGTCAAGGCCTAGCTTCATCGGCGCAGCGCCAATGGATTCAAGCCAGTCTGGCGTTGCAGGAGCGAGGTTAAGAGCAACAATTATATCGTTGCCCATCGCTTCGCTGATAACATCACGAGCACTAATTTGTGTGTCAGTGTTATTGAAGCGAACAAGGATGGATCCATTTTCTAGAGCAATGGATTTATGAGATAAGCCCTGTTTATCAAGAGCTTGAGTGACAGAATCCAGCGTCGACATATCTACAGAGGCGCCACGCGCCCCTGTAACTTGAATTGCCGGATCTTCACCGTAGATATTCGGAAGTGCATACAATGCTGCGATAGCGATGGTAAACACCACCATCAGGTACTTCCACAACGGATAGCGGTTAAGCACAGCGAGGATCCTTAAGCTGTTTTATAGAGATTTCAGCGTACCTTTTGGTAGCACTGCTGTAACGAAGTCTTTTTTGATAACAACTTCGTTATTGGTGTTTAGCTCGATCGAGATGTAGTCGTTGTCTTCAGCGATCTTAGTAATTTTACCGACTAGACCACCGCTGGTTAGAACTTCATCACCTTTACCCATCGACGCCATTAGGCTTTTATGCTCTTTTACACGCTTAGCTTGTGGACGGTAGATCATGAAGTAGAAGATCACCGCAAACATACCTAGCATGATTAGCATTTCAAAACCGCCACCTGCTGGTGCACCTTCAGCTGCTGCGTGAGCTTGAGAAATAAACATTAAAATATCCTCTATTATTATTTATTAATATCCAAGTTGGGCATTCGCGATTTAGTTTCAAGTCTGAGAGTAACCAATAGCGATCACTCTCTCAAAAATAGCTTGCGTTTGCCTACTTTATTAGCAAAAGCCTCTGGCGTAATGCCAAAGGCTTTAATTCATTAAATCTGTCGATTACTGCTCTTTTGCTAGTGGCGGAACTTCACGGCCACGACGCTCATAGAACTCTTTCACGAACTCATCAAAACGATCTTCATCAATCGCGTTACGGATGCTTTCCATCAGACGCTGGTAGTAACGAAGGTTGTGGATCGTGTTTAGACGCGCACCCAGAATTTCGTTACAACGCTCTAGGTGGTGAAGGTACGACTTAGAGTAATTCTGACAAGTGTAACAGTCACAGTGCGGATCTAACGCAGTTGTATCTGTTTTGTGTTTCGCATTACGGATCTTGATCACACCGCCAGTCACAAATAGGTGACCATTACGTGCGTTACGCGTTGGCATTACACAGTCAAACATATCGATACCACGGCGCACACCTTCAACTAAGTCTTCCGGTTTACCTACACCCATCAGGTAACGAGGCTTGTCTTCTGGTAGTTGAGGACATGTGTGCTCAAGAATACGGTGCATGTCTTCTTTAGGTTCACCTACTGCCAAACCGCCTACTGCATAACCATCAAAACCGATTTCAGTCAGGCCTTTAACCGACACATCACGTAGGTCTTCGTAAACACCGCCCTGAACGATACCAAACAGGTTGTTCGGGTTCTCTAGTTTATCGAAGTGATCACGTGAACGTTGTGCCCAGCGTAGCGACATTTCCATCGACTTTTTCGCTTCGTCATGTGTCGCTGGGTATGGCGTACACTCGTCGAAGATCATAACAATGTCTGAACCTAGGTCTTTTTGGATTTCCATCGACTTTTCAGCGTCCATGAAAATCTTGTCACCGTTTACTGGGTTACGGAAGTGAACACCTTGCTCAGTGATGGTACGCATCTTACCTAAGCTGAATACTTGGAAACCGCCTGAATCAGTAAGAATAGGACCTTGCCAGTTCATAAAATCGTGCAGATCGCCGTGCATTTTCATCACTTCCTGACCAGGACGTAGCCATAGGTGGAAAGTGTTACCTAGCAGGATTTCAGCACCAGTGCCTTTTACTTCTTCCGGCGTCATACCTTTAACAGTACCGTAAGTACCTACTGGCATAAATGCAGGTGTTTGAACTGTGCCACGTTCAAAGGTCAGTTGACCACGACGCGCAACACCGTCTTTCTTTTTAAGATCGAATTTTAACTTCACGAAGCCTCCGGTTGTCAGAGAAACAGTCTGACATTAAGTTCAGAGCATTAAGCTCTATGAGGAGCGGTCGCCTTCCATGCGAGAGACAAAGCATCCTTCTGCTTTGCTTCCTAGCTTACTGCTAGCACTCGTAAATTGTTTAAGTCTCTAGATTTCAGTTTCTAGCGACTAGGAACTCGTAGCTAGTTTCTTTTTTATAAACATCGAATCACCGTAAGAGAAGAAGCGATACTTGTTCTCCACCGCGTGCTTATAAGCGTTCATTGTATTCTCGTAACCTGCGAACGCACTGACCAACATAATCAGTGTCGACTCTGGCAGGTGGAAGTTAGTAATTAAACAATCAACTAACTGATATTGGTAACCTGGATAAATAAAAATCTCAGTATCACCGAAGAAAGGAACCAGTTCAGTACCATTCTTAAGTGCATCTTGCGCCGCGCTTTCTAGTGAACGAACCGATGTCGTACCTACCGCAATAATTCGACCACCACGAGCTTTAGCTGCATTGATCGCATCAACCACTTCTTGCGGTACTTCAACGTACTCCGCATGCATGTGGTGATCATGAATATCATCAACTTTCACTGGCTGGAATGTACCTGCGCCCACATGGAGAGTCACGTAAGCAAACTCCGCACCTTTCGCTTTGATTCTATCCAGCAATGGTTGATCGAAATGCAGACCCGCCGTTGGCGCGGCTACAGCCCCCGGCTTTTGGTTATAAACCGTCTGGTAACGCTCTTTGTCAGAGTCTTCATCTGGGCGATCGATATAAGGAGGAAGAGGCATATGACCAATCTCTTCCAATACCGCTAGAACATTTTGCTCTGAATTGAACTTCAACTCAAACAACGCATCATGACGCGCGACCATCTGCGCTGAAAACTCATCATTCTCACCAACAAAAATAGTACTTCCCGGCTTCGGTGACTTTGAACAACGCACATGAGCCAGAATGCTTTTCTCATCGATAACCCGTTCAACCAACACCTCAAGCTTGCCACCTGATTCTTTGCGGCCAAACATGCGCGCAGGAATCACTCGAGTGTTGTTGAAAACCACTAAATCACCAGGTAGTACTTGCTCCAGTACATCGGTAAATGTGCCATCAACAAGCTCACCCGTATTACCATCCATTTGTAGTAAACGGCTCGCAGTGCGTTCTGGCTGAGGATAACGAGCAATAAGCTCATCCGGTAAGTCAAAATGGAAATCTGATACTTGCATGTTACTAATCTTTTGTCGTGGGTTCTTTATGTGAGTCGAACTGATTCTGTCACAAACAGACGACGAGTTTTTCGCAGCCGAATAGTATATTCCGCATCAGAGCAATATCAAGAAAAGAGATGTGAATTATTGTAATCATTTACGTAATTACAGCTTCTGAGAGTGTTATTTTCGTGCTGAGTTATTCAATAATTGATTTACCACAAAAAAAGCAAGGTTATGACAATAAAGCGCGATTAGCTCTCATACTCACAGCGAGAAAATTACTATATTTATAAGGTAAAGAACAACTTCAGGAGGCAGCCATGATTAAAGTAGAAGACATGATGACGCGTAGTCCCCATACGCTTCTTCGCTCACATAATCTTGCTGATGCTAAAAGCATGATGGAAGCACTTGATATTCGTCATATCCCCATCATAGACGCAGACAGAAAACTACTCGGAGTCATCTCTCAACGTGACGTGCTCGCCGCTCAAGAATCCAGCTTGCAACAGATTCCAGAAAATCAGTCATTCACTCTTAACACACCACTTTACGAAGTCATGAAAACCGGTGTGATGACCGTTGCGCCACAAGCGGGATTAAAAGAGAGCGCTATCTACATGCAAAAACACAAAGTGGGCTGTTTACCCGTGGTAGAAAAAGGTCAACTAGTCGGAATTATCACCGACAGTGACTTTGTCGCTATCGCAATTAACTTACTTGAATTACAAGAAGAAGTTGAACCTGAAGAGATGGAATAATCGCCCTTTATGCTCAACACTTTCCGGTGCTTACTCTCTGAGAGTAGGCACCTGATGCTACATCCTCTTTGGCTTACCGCTAATTCAGAGCAGGCTACATCTATCTGCCATTGAAAAACACCACATTCACAAACTGAAACTGACTTGTGCAGCACCGCTATACAGGGTTCGAAAAAGGGTACTTGAAACGAGGAATGTAGAAATTACAGGCAAAAAAAAGAGCGGTCTGCACCGCTCAAAAGCATGTCAAAGTTTATGCCTAAACAGAATATCTATACCCAAAGGCTAGTGAGTCAAAGCCTGCATTTCTGACTCACTAGGCTGGGTATTAATGGCTAAGGGATTAAAATTGGTCTTCTTCTGTTGAACCTGTCAATGCTGTTACAGAAGAATTACCACCTTGAATTGTGTTGGTCATCTTATCGAAGTAGCCTGTACCCACTTCTTGTTGGTGAGCCACGAATGTGTAGCCTTTCTCAGCAGCTTGGAACTCTGGACGCTGTACTTTCTCAACGTAGTGACGCATGCCTTCGCCTTTCGCGTAGTCGTGAGCAAGTTCGAACATGTTGAACCACATGTTGTGAATACCTGCCAGCGTAATGAACTGGTACTTGTAGCCCATGTCAGAAAGCTCTTGCTGGAATTTCGCAATGGTTTCTGCATCTAGGTTCTTCTCCCAGTTGAACGATGGAGAACAGTTGTACGCAAGTAGCTGCTCTGGGTACTCAGCATGAATCGCTTCTGCGAACTTACGCGCTTCTTCTAGACATGGCGTTGCTGTTTCACACCAAATTAAGTCTGCGTATGGCGCGTAAGCTAGACCACGAGAAATCGCTTGGTCAATCCCTGCACGTACACGGTAGAAACCTTCCTGAGTACGCTCACCAACGATAAAGTCTTTGTCGTATGAATCACAGTCAGACGTTAGTAGGTCAGCAGCGTTCGCATCTGTACGAGCGATAACGAGTGTTGTTGTACCAGCAACGTCTGCCGCTAGACGAGCCGCAACCAGTTTTTGAACCGCTTCTTGAGTAGGAACAAGAACTTTACCGCCCATGTGACCACATTTCTTAACAGAAGCAAGTTGGTCTTCAAAGTGAACACCCGCAGCGCCCGCTTCGATCATCGACTTCATCAGTTCGTATGCGTTTAATACGCCACCAAAGCCCGCTTCTGCGTCAGCAACGATTGGTAGGAAGTAATCAACAGCACCTTCATCGGCTGGTGATTTACCGTTAGACCATTGGATTTGGTCCGCACGACGGAATGAGTTGTTAATACGCTTAACGACTGATGGTACAGAGTCTACTGGGTATAGCGATTGGTCTGGGTACATTGTTGATGCAGTGTTGTTGTCTGCAGCAACCTGCCAGCCTGAAAGGTAAATCGCTTCAATACCTGCTTTCGCTTGCTGAACGGCTTGACCGCCAGTCAGTGCGCCCAGACAGTTTACGTAACCCTTCTTAGCATCACCGTTCACCAGTGACCATAGTTTGTCAGCACCACGCTGGGCGATGGTATTTGCAGGTACCATTGAGCCACGTAGTTCAACAACCTCTTCAGCAGTGTAAGGACGTTTTACGTTTTTCCAGCGTGGATTGGTTGCCCAATCTTTTTCTAGAGCTTCAATTTGTTGGCGGCGAGTTAAGTTAGTCATCGGTCTATCCCTCTATTGATGAGCGCTTCTTATGTTGAGTTAACGGGCGCTGTGTTTTCCTTTTTCTTTGGCAGTACATCCATCTCTGCCTTAGAACATTCACGTTATTGTTGTGGAGTTTGTTTCTAATCCAGGTAGTCGTAACCTGGAATGGTTAAGAAATTGGTTAGTTGGTCACTGGTTGTGAGCTCAGTCATCAAGTCCGCAGCTTCTTCGAAGCGACCCGCTTGGTAACGCTCCTCACCCACTTCTTGTTTAACAACGTCAATCTCTTCACTCAGATACTGTTTGAACAGCTCGTTGGTGACGGTTTGCCCGTTGTCCAGCGATTTACCATGTTGAATCCATTGCCAAATCGAAGCACGCGAGATTTCTGCGGTCGCGGCATCTTCCATCAATCCGTAGATAGGCACACAACCGTTACCTGAGATCCACGCTTCGATGTACTGCAAAGCAACACGAATGTTATGGCGCATACCTTGTTCTGTGATGTCACCTTCACACGGTGCAAGAAGGTCTGCCGCTGTCACTGGTGCATCTTGTTCACGAGATACATTGAGCTGATTTGTTCTTGGTCCCAATGCTTGGTCAAATACAGCCAATGCCGTGTCAGCTAATCCAGGGTGTGCAACCCAAGTACCGTCATGACCATTGTTGGCTTCTAGTGATTTGTCGTTATAGACCTTATCCAGCACTTGCTGATTAGTTTGTGGGTCTTTCGCTGGGATAAAGGCGGCCATACCTCCCATAGCGAAAGCACCACGTTTATGACAAGTACGGACAAGTAAACGGGAGTAAGCGTTTAGGAACGGCTTGTCCATTGTCACTACCTGACGGTCAGGAAGAACGCGGTCAGGGTGTTTTTTCAGTGTTTTGATGTAGCTGAAGATGTAGTCCCAGCGACCGCAGTTAAGACCAACGATATGTTCTTTTAGTGAAAATAGAATTTCATCCATCTCGAACACAGCGGGTAACGTCTCGATAAGTACGGTTGCCTTGATAGTTCCAGTGTCGAGACCGAAGTATTCTTCCGTAAAGTGGAACACTTCACTCCACCATTTTGCTTCCGTGTGAGACTGAAGCTTTGGAATGTAAAAATAAGGGCCGCTGCCTTTTCTCAACAGACTGGTATAGTTGTTGTAAAAGTAAAGCGCAAAGTCAAACAGGGCCCCAGGGATAATCTGACCGTTGAAAGTAACGTGCTTTTCTTTGAGATGTAGTCCACGTACACGGCAGATAAGAACCGCAGGATCGTCTTCCAACTGGTAGAGCTTGCCATTAACTGGATTGGTGTAGCTAATATCACCATTTACCGCATCACGTAAGTTGACTTGGCCATCAAGCACTTTGTCCCACGCTGGAGCTAATGAGTCTTCAAAGTCAGCCATAAACACTTTTACGTTAGCGTTTAGAGCGTTTATCACCATTTTTCGGTCTGTAGGACCTGTGATTTCAACGCGGCGGTCTTGAAGATCTTTAGGGATCCCTTGGATTTTCCAGCTTCCTTCTCTGATATCTTGCGTATCTGTTAGGAAGTCCGGCAGTTCACCAGCGTCAATGCGTGCCTGCTTCTCCTCACGAGCAGCGAGCAGTTCATCAACTCGACCAGCGAACTTTTCACACAGTAGAGATAAGAAGGTTTGGGCTTCAACAGGGAAAATCGCCTGATGCTCTGGTGAAAGGGTACCAGCGACATCAAGCATGCCTTCTTTTAGTAGGGTTTCTTGGGCTTCTACTGTTGTTTTATCTCTTTCTGGTGTGTTGGCAAGCATAATTTCTTCCTTAATATCCTGCTGTATATGAAACCGTCACTGGTTAGCAGCACTTATCTGACACTGCGAACACTTCTGCCGAGCTCGTCACTGTCATTGCCAGCCCACCTCTGTATCGGGTCATTTCGATTCACGAACGCCCCAATTACATTTGTAACTATCAAACAACAATCAAACTTCCTAACTGATCATTCTCTGAAGAGGTTTCTTGTTCTGTTGGCTGTTAGATTGAATCAGTAAAACATTCATTTCAATCTAGACATAAGTCTTACTGAGCCTTTATTTAACCTATACCAAACATGACTAGAGTAAAAGTACTAAAGTAAACAAAACGTTAAATTCGAAGTTTTATTCCGCACGCACAAAAGTGGTGTTCGCACTCACAAAAACGTAACCAGTTACGTAATTTAATTACAGTGAAATTAACGATGTAAAATCGTTTCAAACGCGCGTTTAATTCTATGCAGTGGGGATAAATCCTTTTTATCACTAGAGGTGAAGGGAATATGCAATCGGATTATCAAACAATGGAAAATCGTAGGGTTGTAAAATTCACACTGTGAAATTTCACAATTTAATGAAAGCTTCATCAAAATTTACTTGTAAAATTTTACAAGATAAAGTTTACCGGCAGGATAAAATGCTAAAAAGCACACCAAAACCAGTGTGCTTTTTGATAGGAAATCGATTTCTTCAACTAATACTTATCGCTAAAGTAGCTCTGACACTACATCCGCTAATTGTTTAAAAGTATTTACCCGGGATGAACTTGGTCGCCAAACCAGACCTATATCACGATGAGCTTGCTGCCCGGGGGCATCAATCACAACTAAGTTCTGGTTATCTATCAAACCATGATCAATCGCCATTTGAGGTATAAAGGTCGTTCCCATCCCATTGGCAACCATCTGTACCAAGGTATGCAAACTTGTGGCGGAGAAAGGGTTAATCTTCTCTTTGTCTGTTAACTGACAGGCAGAAACCGCGTGCTCGGTTAAACAATGCTCTTTCTCTAAAAGAAAGACAAACTCATTGGGTAAGTCCGCATACTTAATTGGCGTTTGAATCGCATCAGCTTGATTGCGACTAATGATCATACGGAATGGATCACTCCCCACAATGCGGCTTTCCATACCTAATATGTCGACTGGCAAAGCTAAAATCAGCACATCCAATTCTCCATGGCGCAACGCATCGAGCAAATTGGTCGTCGTATCTTCTCTTAATAACAGATTCAGTTGAGGAAAGCGGCGATTCACCTCCTGAACCAAATCACACAATAAGAAGGGAGCGATAGTAGGGATGCAACCAAGGCGCAGTTGCCCTTCCATTTCTCCACCTTGGCACAAACGCCCAAGTTCAACGAGATCTTGTCCTTTTGCCAATAACTCTCGCCCCTGCTGCACCACTTGCTCGCCAGCCAAGGTAAAAACCAAAGGGCTTTTCTTGTCTTTCTTTTCGTATAAAGGGCACCCAATCAGCTCTTCGAGATTCTGGATACCTTTACTTAAGGTAGATTGACTGACAAAGCACTTTTCAGCGGCATCGCTAAAATGACGTGTTTCGTGCAAGGTAATTAGATAGTGTAACTGTTTGAGGCTGGGCCACTTATTCATAGATTTATCTATAACTTCCGACTGGATATTGACCAAGTTAATAAAATCAAACTTATCGCTTTTTTCGATTAACTTAATCTATTTAATTCGCTTTTTTACATACTACAATGTGTACTATAGTTTGTCCCGTACAAACACGGACCAAAGCGGAACAGACGTTTTGCATTGGAACTAACCAAATATTTTAGGAGCAAAAAAATGGTACTAGTAGGTCGTCAAGCCCCAGATTTTACTGCTGCAGCTGTTCTAGGTAACGGTGAAATCGTTGATAACTTCAACTTTGCAGAGTTCACCAAAGGTAAGAAAGCAGTTGTTTTCTTCTACCCACTAGATTTCACTTTCGTTTGCCCATCAGAGCTAATCGCTTTTGACAACCGTTTTGAAGATTTCAAAGCTAAAGGCGTTGAAGTTATCGGTGTTTCTATCGATTCTCAATTCTCTCACAACGCATGGCGTAACACTGCGATCGAAAACGGCGGTATCGGTCAAGTAAAATACCCTCTAATTGCTGACGTTAAGCACGAAATCTGTAAAGCTTACGACGTTGAGCACCCAGAAGCAGGTGTTG
Organism: Vibrio sp. TRT 29B02; assembly: GCF_050113655.1. NCBI lineage: Bacteria > Pseudomonadati > Pseudomonadota > Gammaproteobacteria > Vibrionales > Vibrionaceae > Vibrio > Vibrio sp. TRT 29B02. The sequence continues at coordinate 72,335 of NZ_JBNJOJ010000006.1, read as the reverse complement.
CGTTCCGTGGTTCTTTCCTAATCGACGAAGACGGTCTTGTACGTCACCAAGTTGTTAACGACCTACCTCTAGGCCGTAACATCGATGAAATGCTACGCATGGTTGACGCACTAAACTTCCACCAAAAACACGGTGAAGTATGTCCTGCACAGTGGGAAGAAGGTAAAGCAGGTATGGACGCATCTCCTAAGGGTGTTGCAGCGTTCCTATCTGAGCACGCAGACGACCTAAGCAAGTAATTGCTTACTATACCCAAGCTCAACGGGTATATGGTTGGTAAGTATATAAAAGCACATAGCGCATAAGCGCAACGCCAATCAGTTCTAAGTAAAGTCTTAATCAAAGCCCGAAGCACTGCTTCGGGCTTTTTTATTTCACTACCAACGTCGAAATATTGATAAAAAGACAATATATCGCTAAAGAGACAAAAAATATCGTCTTACAGACTTTCTCGGATTCAGCCCTTTAAAGTCTGCATAGCTCTCTTTATGATGAATTTAACTTAATTTGAGACTGAGCATCATTGCTCTTTCTGGATGAATATAAACATGGAGATTTAAAATGGCTTACTTTTCTCTAGCCTTTGGTACAGCAACTAAAAACCGCGATGGAAAAATCATTGAAGCATTTTTTCCAAACCCAGTTCTAAACCCATCAGATGCACTGGTTGAAGCCGTTGCTAAAGTTGCAGGTTATGAGCAAGGTAACCAAGCTATCGAAATCTCTGCAGCTCAAAGTGCTGAGTTAGTTAGTGCCTTTGAAGCAAACGGGGATACAGCGAATGCTTCTTTCGCTGCAAAAGCGGCAGAGTCTTCTCAACCTCTGGTTGTTGTGGTTCTAGCAACAGATGAGAAACCTGAGTCCGTTGCTGAAGGTTTCCTTAAACTGCAACTTATCTCTAACCGCCTAGTTCAACCACACGGTACTGTCCTAGATGGTATCTTCGGTCTGCTGCATAACATTGCATGGACTAACGAAGGTCCAATCGACTTGCCTGAGCTGGCTGACCGTCAAATTGAAGCGCGTCTTGCTGGCCGCTCACTGTCTGTTGACTGTGTCGACAAATTTCCAAAAATGGTCGATTACGTTGTTCCAGCTGGTATTCGTATTGCTGATACATCTCGCGTGCGCCTTGGTGCTCATGTGGGTGAAGGCACCACAGTTATGCACGAAGGTTTCATCAACTTCAACGCTGGTACTACAGGCGTGAGCATGGTTGAAGGTCGTATCTCTGCGGGTGTTGTTGTCGGCAATGGCTCTGACATCGGTGGTGGCGCTTCTATCATGGGTACACTATCAGGCGGCGGTACAGTAGTGGTATCAATTGGTGAAAACTCACTACTAGGTGCGAATGCGGGTCTTGGTTTCCCTCTAGGCGATCGTTGTACTGTTGAATCTGGTCTATATGTGACGGCAGGTTCTAAAGTACGCATGTTAGATTCATCTGGCCAAGAAGTTGAAGTAGTGAAAGCTCGCGATCTAGCTGGTGTATCTGATCTACTGTTCCGTCGCAACTCAGTGACAGGCCAAATCGAATGTCTTGCAAACAAGTCTGCGGTAGAGCTGAACTCAGAGCTACACAGCAACAACTAAGCCAAGGCGAGTTGATAAAGCCGAGTTTCAATGCTCGGCTTTTTTGTTTTCACCTGATGACCTTTCTGCTCGTTTTATCGCGCTGCGGACGCTCGCTAATGCAATCACTTTGTGAAAAGGAACAATCACCAGTAGATAACCGTAGCCTATCCAGGTGTGGGGATTGACCAAAGTCGATAAGGTAAACTGGCCTTCCCCGCTTTTGAGTACCGACAAGCTCACCTGCATGTGCCTGTCCTGCGTAGTGCAGATTATTTCCTCATCTGATAGCCACTCGACCTGATGAAGTCCGTCCGATGTCCCTTGCTCCAACAGTTCTACGCTCAGCACCTCTGGCTCAGACGAAACGGCAAAGCCTAACGGCCGTACAAGCCGGTTTCTTAACGCCATCATAGCGGTAACAGCAGCTGGTAACTGACCAAATATATTCACATACACTTGCGCTGGGCTCAGATTCGGATCGTCAAGTGAAAAGCTCAGGCTGTCGCTAAAGCTTCTTTTGCTTAGGCGACCACTGAGTTGGCTATGGGCAGGCACTCCTCCACAAACCACCTTACTCATATCAGCTCCTTGATCATCTGTTTTAGTGCACTTCGTACTTCTTTACCGCCAATAACGGCTAAAAAGGCCAATGCGCCGGGAATCAAGATCATCATAAGCAACGGCCGTAACAAGTAAGAGAAACAAAAAAGCCCGGGGATAAATACCAGCCAACGACATAACTGAATGATGGGAGTTCGAATTATACTTTCCATAGCAGACCTTAACATTCACAAAAATAAATGAGCACGCTCAATTTTATAAATGAGCATGCTCAGTTTGTCAAATTATCTGCCAAAGCGTATGATTCACAGGTAAGGTTTAAAGCTGAGATAATGATGAGTAAACGAGAGCAAACAAGACAAAAGATTCTCACCGCAGCATGGCAACTATTTGAAAAGCAAGGTTATCAAGAAACATCCACTCGTCAGATAGCTCGGCATGCAGGGGTGGCTGACGGCACAGTATTTAGTCACTTTGACACCAAACTCGCTATTCTGCGTGAAGGAATGTTGAGCCAACTCGCAGAGCTTTCACAACAAACATTAAGCTCACCTTCTCAGGATGCTCTTGAGCTAGGTATGCAGTTTGCGCGAACTTACTACGGCTATTACTTTGCGAATATCAATCTCAGCCGAGCATTACTTAAAGAAGTAATCTGGGACATGGGTTACTACCAATCTTTCAATCTGTCTCTGTTCGAGACCACCATCCTTCCCGCTTCAGTGATCAATAAAATGCCAGTTATCCTAGATTGTTACTTCATGACTCTAATCAGTCACTTAAGCAAAGAGGTGCCTGATATGGAGCTTGCGCTGGAAGAGCTTGAGTACAAATATCGAGTGTTACTGGGCGAGTCTTAACAATCCATAATCGGCTTTCGAACGAACAGTTTTTTCCGTTTCGCAGCGAGATACTTCACACCGACTCGCTGTTTCAGATAACATTTCATTGACATTTTTATGCTCAAACACTCATTTTTAGTGCTCGTTTATTTTCGAATTCGCCTATTTATGCAAAATTACTCTGCGTAAATAGGGAATACACCAATCTGCTGCTGCCACACATCGAACTCGCTCAAACGATAAGCAAGCCAAGATTAGCTAAAATAGTAATAATAAGACAAAAGGATTCTTACCATGACTGAGCAAAAGTACATTGTTGCCCTAGACCAAGGCACAACAAGCTCTCGCGCGGTGATACTGGACCACGATGCCAATATTGTTAGCATCTCTCAACGTGAGTTCACCCAAATTTACCCTCAGTCTGGGTGGGTCGAGCACGATCCTCTTGAAATTTGGGCGACACAAAGTTCAACTCTCATCGAAACTCTCGCCAAGTCAGGAATCAGTAGCGACCAGCTTGCGGCCATTGGTATCACCAACCAACGTGAAACCACCATTGTATGGAACAAAGAAACTGGCAAACCTGTCTACAACGCCATTGTGTGGCAATGTCGTCGCACTGCAGAAATTTGTGAAGAGCTCAAAGCACGTGGCCTAGAAGAGTATGTCCGCGAAAACACCGGATTAGTACTCGACCCATACTTTTCCGGCACTAAGATTAAGTGGATTCTGGATAATGTCGAAGGCGCACGTGAAGACGCAGAAGCAGGCAAATTGTTGTTTGGTACTGTCGATACTTGGCTGGTATGGAAAATGACCCAAGGCCGAGTACACGTCACAGACTATACCAATGCTTCTCGCACCATGCTCTTCAATATCAATAATTTAAGCTGGGATCAAAAACTGCTCGACGAACTAGGAATCCCAGCCTCAATGATGCCTGAAGTGAAGCGTTCTTCGGAAGTTTACGGTCAGACCAACATCGGTGGTAAAGGCGGTACTCGTATTCCTATCGCAGGTATTGCCGGAGACCAACAAGCTGCGCTTTACGGTCAAATGTGTGTTGAGGCTGGACAAGCGAAAAACACCTATGGCACAGGTTGCTTCTTACTTATGAACACCGGCCAAGAGAAAGTAACATCAACTCACGGTCTTTTGACCACGCTAGCCTGTGGTCCAAATGGCGAGCCTGCCTATGCACTAGAAGGCGCGGTATTTATGGGAGGCGCTTCAATTCAATGGCTACGCGATGAGATGAAGCTACTCGCAGATGCCAAAGACTCAGAGTACTTTGCGACCAAAGTTGACTCTTCCAACGGTGTTTACGTTGTACCTGCCTTTACTGGCCTTGGTGCTCCTTATTGGGATGCTTGGGCGCGTGGGACCATTGTCGGTCTGACGCGTGGCGTCAGCTCAAACCACATTATCCGAGCCACGCTTGAAGGTATTGCCTACCAAACTCGCGACGTTTTGGATGCAATGCAAGCGGACTCCAACATTAACTTGGCTAGCTTAAGAGTCGACGGTGGAGCGGTGGCAAACAATTTCTTAATGCAGTTCCAATCTGATGTTCTAGATACAGAAGTTCACCGCCCTAAAGTCACGGAAGTTACCGCCTTAGGTGCAGCCTACCTAGCAGGTCTTGCCGTTGGGTACTGGAATAGTATTGATGAGCTGAAAGACAAAGCCGAGCTCGATCGCACCTTCCTACCTCATCATGATGAAGAAAAACGTAATCGCCGCTACAAGGGATGGAAGCGCGCCGTTAAGTGTGCGCAGGTTTGGGCAGAAATGCATAACGAGGAAGATTAAAGTCACAAACTCCTATTCAAGAGCGCCGATTATGGCGCTCTTTTTGCGTTATATCCCCTATTCCTTACATCGTTCTCTTCTCACAATGCGCTAATTCGAGCACAATAACGCGAGTTATTATTTTCGAAAATCAGTGTAATGAGCATATTGGCTCAATGCACAGGGAGCTGCCCGTGAAACAAATTCCAAGACATCAGCAAATAATTGCGTTGGTTCAAAAGCAAGGCTATGTCAGCACCGATGAGCTGGTAGAGAAATTTAATGTCAGTCCACAGACCATCAGACGCGATCTCAACGAACTTGCCGATGACAATAAAATTCGCCGTTACCATGGTGGTGCAACCATTCCACTGAGTTCAGAAAACACCTCGTACACCGCGCGCAAGAGCATGAATTTCAACGAGAAGGATGTTATTGCAGAAGAAGTGGTTAAACACATTCCCGATGGGGCGACCTTGTTTATTGATATTGGTACCACTCCAGAGGCCATTGCACGAGCACTAAACAAAAATCACAAGCAACTACGTGTGGTTACTAACAATATTAATGTCGCAACCATCTTGCTGCAAAACCCAGAGTTTAAAGTCATCCTTGCTGGTGGAGAAGTACGCAACCGTGATGGCGGTATCGTCGGTGAAGCCACTCTTGATTTCGTGAAACAGTTCCGACTTGATTTCGGCATCTTGGGGATTAGCGGTATCGACTATGACGGTTCACTGCTTGACTTCGACTACCATGAGGTTCGTGTAAAGCAAGCCATTATCGAGAATAGCCGGAGTGTTTTTCTTGCTGTTGATCACTCTAAATTTGGCCGTAATGCGATGGTCAAGCTGGGCAATATCTCTCAACTCCATATGCTGTTTACTGACAAACAACCGCCAAAAGAAATACTGTCTATCCTCAAAGAACACTCAATTCCACTTGAAGTAATTAACGACAGTAAATAGTCACAGTAATTTCAATCAAATTTAACCTTCAAGAAACCTTTATTCCCTAATAAAGGTTTTTTTGTGCATAAATCACACAAACGAGCGCAAACGAAAATAAATAATGATCTAAAACGAAAGCTGCGTTAGGATTCTTTTATGGTCAAAAATGCTCGTTCGCTCAACAAAAGGTTAAATTCATGAGTATTTCAGCTAATGCTGCACAATCAGACAAAACGTTAGACATAATCATAGTTGGTGGTGGCATTAATGGTGCAGGCATCGCTGCTGATGCTGCTGGCCGAGGCTTATCTGTCGGTTTATATGAAGCCCAAGACTTCGCCTCTGCAACCTCATCTGCCAGCTCAAAACTCATTCACGGTGGGTTGCGCTATCTCGAACACTATGAGTTTCGCTTAGTTTCGGAAGCGCTCGCTGAACGTGAGGTGCTGCTGAAAAAAGCGCCACATATCGCGCAACCAATGCGCTTTCGACTCCCACACCGCCCTTTCTTACGTCCAGCATGGATGATTCGCTGCGGTTTATTCCTCTACGACAACCTAGGCAAAAGAACGACGCTGCCGGCAAGTGAAAGCATCGACTTGGCTCAATCTGGCTTGCTCAAACCGGAAATGAAAAAAGGCTTCGAGTACTCTGATTGTTGGGTAGATGATGCGCGATTAGTATTGCTAAACGTGTTGGCTGCAAAAGAAAATAATGCTGAAATTCGTAACTACTGCCATGTAGAAGGCGCAATACGCGAAGGCGATATCTGGCGCGTGACCATTCGCGATGTCATGACAGGAGAAACCTTTGAGCGTAAATCGAAAGCGCTAGTGAACGCCGCAGGGCCTTGGGTCAAGCAGTTCTTTGATCAAGGGTTAGAAAACCTTTCACCACGTAATATACGTCTAATCAAAGGATCTCATATTGTGATTCCTCGCATTCACGATGAGCCACAAGCATATATCCTGCAAAACAAAGATCATCGAATCGTGTTTATGATCCCTTATTTGGATCAGTTTTCGATAATAGGTACGACCGATGTTGAATATAAAGGAGATCCAAGAGAAGTGGCGATCTCAGATCAAGAGGTGGATTATCTGATCGATATCGTCAATCAGCACTTTGTCCAGCAACTTTCACGTGAGGATGTCATCTGGAGTTATAGTGGCGTGCGACCTCTTTGTGATGATGAATCTGACTCTCCACAAGCCATCACACGAGACTACACTCTGGAACTTGAATCTGAGTACGATCAAGCTCCTCTGCTATCAATTTTTGGCGGAAAATTAACCACATACCGTAAACTTGGTGAAGCGGCATTGGCAAAGCTCGCCCCATATTTACCTAATATGGGGACACCATGGACAGCCAACCACGCCCTGCCAGGTGGTAACTTTAGTTGCACCAGGGAACAACTGGCTGCAACGATCCATGCTCAGTACCCTTGGCTATCACAAGCGTTGCTACTGCGCTATGTCACTCAGTTTGGTACTTATACGTGGAAGCTACTTCAAGGGGTAACAAGTATTGAAGGTATGGGTGTCCCATTCTCTGACTCTGCGCAAGGCGTTTATCAGCAAGAGATTGATTATCTAATTGAACATGAAATGGCTCTCACAGCCGATGATCTGCTGTGGCGTCGAACCAAACTTGGTCTCTACCTCAATCAGGACGAGATTGAAGCTGTCACCAAGTACATTTCAGGGAAACAACCTCAGCAGGTGATCAGCCTGTCTGAAGCTGGCTAACCACCTAAGTAAGGCAATTTATCATTAAAAGGCTTGGTTACGACACCAAGCCTTTTTAGCTCTAATCGAAACTGGCAATCAACCAGGATGACCATCGACCCTTGGGGTGACTAGCATTTTTCCAAACAGACCGACATACATGACAAAAGCGAATATCCACAACGCTGCACTGATGTTTAGCGCAGAAATCAGATACTGAGGGAAGAACGCCCCCCCTATCCCACGTACAATTGCAGCCAATACCAAAGCACCGAAAGCTAGGTTCATATTTGGACCTTGGTAAATCGCACGACCAGTATGCCCCATTGTCACGCGAGCGATCATCGCCAAAATCACACCGCCAATGGCCCCAATCGCAAATAAATGCAACATGTTGTGGCTGGCAAATGGATTATCCAGCAAACCACGTAATAGCAAGCTCACTGGGATGCACAGGTAAGTAGCATGCAGTGACCAAACCAAAGGTTCGCTCAAAGTAAGCCACGGTTTCCAGCGTATGATTCGGATCAGATGCGCCACACCGGCTAACAACATCAATGGTTGACCAAGTTGAGCAAAGGTCATCGGGAAAAAGCTTAGTATAAATAAGCCGACCAGAGGTAGGTTTGCTAACCAGTCCAACCAGACTATTGGCTGAGGTTTTTCAAAGTTAAAACGACGAGCGGTAAAAAATGGGATAACACGGCTGCCCATAACAGAGAGCAGCAAAGTAAACCACCAAAGCATCGCCTGCCAAACCGCTGAAGCGGGAAATGGCGGCATACCTTTTACCGCCGCATAACTGGCAAAATTAGCCACGATAGCCAACAAAAATAACGGAATAAAAAACAGATTACGCCAACCTTTCGCTTTGACAACTCGGCTGCCGACTTCGTAGGCGACAAAAGCTAAAAACAAGGCTTCAAGGCTAGAAACCAGCCAAAGCGGCGTTGGAGTCCATAGCAACAATCGCGGCAACAGCCACAGTGCCACTATCGCAGCTAAACGGTGATGCTTTGTACCATTAATTCCCGTCCAGTTCTGAACCGCGGTTAAGACAAATCCAGCCACAATCGCCATGGCAAAACCAAACAACATCTCATGGACGTGCCACCATAATGCAGGCACTTGAAGCATCGCGGGTTGTCCGCTTTGGAACATCCAAACCCATAAGCCAATAGCAATAACCGCGTAGATGGATCCTAATAGGAAGAAAGGTCTAAAACCTAAACGTAAAACGGCTGGGATCGCTTCTTCTACTTTTTTATCAGTAATATTGAGCACTAAGTGACTCCTAAAAGTTATAAAAAACTGAAATCTTCCTAGGCTATCGCAAGAAATGTTCCAACCCTTGTAACTCCTTTATCTCAAAGGCTTAGTGATATTAACAAGCCAAAAAAGAAGTCAAATTAACCCAATTTAAAAATGTCAAAAAGACACGATAGATACGATATGAACGACTTTCAATTCTCAGTGAAACTGGTTAGTTTAACGAATACTCCTATTTCACATCCAAGATGAGGTGACAACAGTGGCAAACTATATCTTCGGTTATGGCAGTCTGATGAATTCCGCATCACGCCAATTAACAGGGCAAACTTCGGCGGCAACCACCGCAACCGTAGAGGGGTTTAAACGCTATTGGGGCAAAGTGGATGAGAGTTATACGCTCTCACCCTTGGTGGTCGATAAAGGACACGGGTACGTTAATGGTGTTTTACTCGAAGTAAGTCAATGCGGTCTTAAAGAATTCGATATTCGTGAACGAGGCTACCATCGCGTTCAAGTCCAAGTGAATCAAGTTGAGTCACAGTTGCCACTTAGCGACAACGATCAAGTTTGGGTTTACATCAAAGACAATCCTGAGCCACCTTGTACACTCAGTCCAATAATGCAAACTTATGTGGATACTGTTCTCGTTGGGTGTCTAGAAATATCGGAACAGTTTGCCAAACAGTTTATTGAGCAAACGATAGGCTGGCATTTTCCGCTCGAAAATGATCGCCATGAACCAAAATATGGCAACCTAGCAGGAGTAAAACCAGAGCACCACAAGCAAATTGATGCTCTGGTGGCTGAAGTAAGAGCCTGAAAACCCTCAGCCAAAAAGAGATAAGTTAAATGGAGCACCAAGCCTTCGAGCTTGGTGTCTACCTTTAGACAATACGAATACCAGCTGGCATCGAACGCTCAGGAGTCAGCAGTACACTTTCCGATTCATCATCTGTTTCTGCACACAGCAGCATGCACTCTGATGTTTCACCGCGCATCTTGGCTTTTTCCAGATTGCACAGCACAACCACCTCTTTCCCCATCAGCTGTTGTTCTGTGTAATAAGGCACAAGGCTGGTCACAGTTTGTAGTGTTTTATCACCAACATCAATTTGCACAATGTATAGCTTATCCGCGTTCTCATGGCGGACAACCTCGATGATTTTTCCTGTACGAATTTCCAATTTAGCGAAATCTGAATAAGCGACTTTTTCCATGTTAAGATACCAGTAAAATTTTACTAAAAGACAACGTTTACACTATCAGCAATCACTTATATTGCAAGTGGTAAAGATCTCAATTTAAAAATGTATTCATAACAGTATTTGCCTTATTTACATCAACAAGGTTAAATAACTCCATTCGTATTTTTCGAGGTCAAATATGGCAACCATAAAAGATGTCGCCAAGGAAGCTGGCGTATCGATTGCTACAGTATCCAGAGTGATCAATAAGTCTCCTAAAGCGAGCAAAGCATCGATAGAATCGGTCTCAAAAGCGATGGCAAAACTAGGCTACCGACCCAATGCCGCCGCCAAAGCGCTTGTTAGCCAGAGCAGCAATACCGTTGGCGTATTGGTTGGTGATGTGTCCGATCCCTTTTTCGGAGCCCTCGTCAAAGCAGTGGACAATGTCGCTCACGAGCATGGTAAACATATACTGATCGGAAATGGTTACCATGATGCTGAAGAAGAACGCAAAGCGATTGAACTGCTTATCAACAATCGCTGTGAGGCTCTGGTCATCCACTCAAAAGGCTTATCTGATCAAGAGCTCATCGGCTACGCGAAAGAAGTCAAAGGTCTGGTGCTCATAAACCGATTTATTGAAGAAATTGCGGAACGCTGCATCGCACTCGATAACTTCAAAGGGGCTTATCTAGCGACTGAATACCTGATCCGTCATGGACACACTAAAATTGCTTGTGTAGCGTCAGCTCACGAAATAGAAGACTCTTCGCAACGAGTTGCAGGGTATCTCGCGGCGCTAAAAGACAACAATATTGAACTGCCTAGCAGCTATATCGAACGTGGTGAGCCAAACAACGATGGAGGTGAAGTTGCTATGACCACCTTACTCACCAAATCACTCGATATCACTGGTGTGGTCGCCTATAACGATTACATGGCTGCGGGAGCACTGTCTGTACTCGATGAAAATGGCATCAAAGTGCCAGATCAAATCTCTATGATGGGATTCGATGACGGTCTGATTGCTCGTTACATCAGCCCTCGATTGACGACGATTCGTTACCCTATCGCTATGATGGCAGAGCGCGCTGCGCGACTAGCATTGAATCTCGCCAAACAAGAAGCAACTAACAACGAAGCCATCATGTTTACACCAACGTTAGTACGTCGTAACTCGGTTGCAAAAATTGCCAAGTAGCCAATAAGCGTAACGGTATTTAGGGGGCTCAAACTAGAGCCCTCTTTTGATACAGGTAGTTACGCGACACCATGACCTTTCGATGCAACCCAGATGCGGTACCACTGTTCATGTGTCAACTCCAGCTGTAATGCGCCAACCGCTGTCTTCACGCGCTGGATGTTACCGCTACCAATGATAGGAACTGGGCGCGCAGGCATTCTCATCACCCAAGCAAAAATGACTTGGTCAATACAGTCGGCTCCAATTTCTTGGCCAACTTCAGATAATGTGTCACGTAGACGGCATGCCTGTTCACTGCTATCGCTAAATATTCGACCACCAGCAAGACATGACCAAGCCATCGGCTGAACTCGCAGCTTTTGTAACTGCTCCAGCGTACCATCTTCCGTCACTTGTAAGTTCACCGGATTAATTTCAATCTGATTGGTGATAAGTGGTACATCAAGGCGAGATTGAAGTAACGCGAACTGAGCTGGGGTAAAGTTAGACACACCAAAATGCTTTACTTTACCAGCACTGTTTAACTGTGCGAACGCTTCGGCGGCTTCATCGGCATCCATCAGCAGATCTGGACGGTGCAATAGCAAGACGTCGAGATGATCGGTATTCAAACGGCGAAGAGATTGTTCAGTCGATTCGATAATCGCAGCCTTGCTACTGTTGTAGTGATTGACCTGCTTGCCTTCACCACGGTAAATACCACATTTTGAAACGATCTGAATCTGGTCACGCAAGCGACTATCGAGTGCCAGCACCTGACCAAACATTTTCTCACATGCAGAGTCTGGTCCATACACTGGAGCATGATCAACCGTGGTGATACCCAACTCAAGATGTTGCTGTACAAACGCATGCTGTTGCTGAGTATTCATACCCCACTCTGCCATGCGCCAGTAACCTTGGATCATCGGTGAAAAAACCGGGTGTGACTTGTTCATATTTGTCCCCTGAAAGATGCAATTTATCAGCGATACTTGCGCTGTTCTGGATTCAGTATACTGCCAGCCAGCAGGACGATTAAGACCATAAAGACGAAAAGATAATTCGGTATAACGCACAATTAACTTACTTTAATTTTCTATATTGAACGATATAATCAACAACAGATTTCGAATTATAGGTTTGTGTTGATGCATAAAATGCACAAGCGTTTCGAGCGCTACGCACTATTTGGCGAGGTAGCCAAACAACTTAGCTTTTCTAAAGCCGCAGATAATCTCGGCATTTCGAGGAGCTATCTCTCATCGCAAATACTCCAGCTAGAGCAGGAGCTAGAAACCAGCTTATTAATCCGCTCTACGCGCAGTGTTCGCTTAACAGCCGCAGGGGAAAAGATTCTAGCAAAAATGCAAGGTATCAATGCGTCAATCCTTGAGTTAGAAAAGGAACTCGATCACACCAAGAGTACCGTCGGCGGACTGCTACGAATTACCGCCCCCACCATTTTCAGCCACCGCTTTCTGATCGAGATTTGCCATCAATTTCAACTGCTGCACCCTGACATCGAATTTGACTTAGACATTGGCTATACCAGAGAAGACCTCACCAAAAGCAACTTCGACCTAGCCATCCGTGCGACCAATACCCCACCAGAGAATATGGTGGCGAAAAAACTGATGCCGTACCAACACATTTGCTGCGCCTCACCAGACTATTTGGCTCAAAACGGCATCCCGACTCATCCGCAAGATCTCACTAAACACAACTGTTTATCTGATCCAAATCTACGTAAATGGCCATTTTCCACAAACGATAATCAGATGATTGAAGTGGCAACAGATGGCGATATGCTCATCAACGATAACCTTCTACTGCTTGATGCGGCGTTGAAAGGCAAAGGGGTGATCAAGATGCCCTGTTATTTAGTCAAGCCCGCGCTGGATAGCGGCAAACTGTTGCAAGTCTTACCTGACTATGTAATGACTCAAAGCAACATCTACCTGATCTTCCCTCCTCAGCTTCGTCGTAGCACCAAGCTGTCAGCCTTCATCGATTTTGTCCAACATTGGTTTGAGGAACACTAAGGCATGTTGTCCATCACTCTCAACAGTTTCGTCCACCGTGTTGCAGACAAAACAACGGTGATCAAGTGTGCCAACCAGCATGGTTGTCAGTTAAAGCGAATTCGACGTTCAAGGCATTGGCAGTTGAGCGGACACGAACAGCAATTGCGCTCATTGATAGAGACTCTAAAAGATGAGGATCAACAGTGGATAGTTGCAGCGATTGGCAAATCCTTGCCCGAACCTGACGTCGATTTGTCTCAAATACTGCTCAGCAATCCCACCATGACCGTTAGTCAACTCGTGCAAGAAACAGGTTGCTCGATGAGTGAAGCTCGCGTTGCAATTGACCAGCATGAAGGATTCTAAACGGCGTAGCTGACGCTTCCTTAAATAATAAAAAGCCAGTCGTGTGACTGGCTTTTTCTATCTGGCGATTATCGCGAGCGGGAGAATTGGAATGTCGTTTGATAACGATATTCCTCTCCCGGACGTAGAATGACACCTGACTGCGGCCATTGTGGGTGATTGGGCGAGTCCGGCAAAAACTGCGTTTCTAGGGCTAATCCCGCATAATCTGCATACTCTTTTCCCGCTCTCGCTGGCGTACCCGCTAACCAATTGCCGCAATAAAGTTGCATCGCGGGTTTGTCAGTTATCACCGAAAGAGACACTTGCTGATCCTGACTGGTCAACGTCGCTACAGGCACACTGGTATCACGTTGTGGATCAAACCAGTAGCTGTGATCATATCCCTTAGCGGCTTGTTGTTGCTCATCCGCTAATAAGTCTTGAGCGACACTTTTGACGCTACGGAAATCAAAACCAGTACCTTGGACACTGACCAAATCGTCAAGTGGGATACCATTCTCATTTGTCGGCAAGTAGTAATCCGCTTCGATTTGCAGTTGATGTGAACGGGCATCCAACTCACTCTCTGTACCATTGAGATTAAAATAAGCATGATTGGTCAAATTTATCGGCGTCGCTTTGTCACAATGAGCGATGTATTCAATATCGAATCGTCCATCATCATGGAGCTGATAGCGCAGTTGAACATCAAGATTCCCAGGGAAACCTTGATCCCCATCGGCTGAACTCAAGCCAAAAATAATGGTATTGGTTTGCTGTTCGACCACTTGCCAGCGCCGCTTATCAAAACCCGAGATGCCACCATGCAAGCAGTTACCAGCCTGGTTCACAGACAACTGATATGACTGCCCATCAAGCGTAAAAAGCCCATTGGCAATGCGGTTCGCATAGCGGCCAACCGTTACCCCCATGTAACTAGGCTGACGCTCAAAGTCTGCCATGGTCCCTACACCTAACAAAACTTCGCGCAGCTCACCACACGCCAAAGGCAAACGACAACTGAGCCATGTTGCTCCGATGTCCATCAACACAATGCGAACCCCACTCACATTGGTTAATTCAAATAACTGAGCGGGCTGACCGTCATAGGCAAGCTGCTCAGTCATGGTGCGAAAGAGAGAATTTTCCATCAACAGTCCTTAGCACATTTCAATCAGGCCGGCGCCATCTTTGGCCTGACAAACGTAGATAGACTCTTTTAATCCGGTTGCGACTTGATATTGCTCAGCAACAGCTGCTTTGACTGGCTCGACAAGTTCAGGCGGCATTACTGCAACAATACAACCACCAAAGCCGCCCCCCGTCATACGTACACCGCCTTGCTCGCCGATAACCGCTTTAACAATATCCACTAAGGTGTCAATCTCTTTGACGGTAATTTCAAAATCGTCACGCATAGAAATGTGCGATTGTGCCATTAACTGCCCCATACGCTTGAGATCGTTTGCACGCAATGCTTGAGCGGCTGCAAGTGTTCGCTCATTTTCGGTGATTACGTGACGAGCACGCTTAGCGACCACTTCATCAAGCTGATCTGCTTTCGCTTCAAATTCAGTCATAGTGACATCACGTAACGCTTTAACACCAAAGAGACTGGCCGCTTGCTCGCATTGTTGACGGCGAGTGTTGTACTCACTGTCCACCAGACCGCGTTTTTTATTGGAGTTGATGATCACAACGGACATATCAGCAGGCATAGAGACAGATTCGGTTTCCAAGCTTCGACAATCTAGCAACATTGCATGATTTTCTTTGCCTTCAGCGGAAATCATCTGATCCATAATGCCGCAATTACAGCCAACAAATTCGTTTTCTGCCTGTTGACCATTGAGCGCAATCTCCGCCTGAGAAATCTCTAGCTGATAAAGCACTTTAAAAGTTTGACCTATCACGACTTCTAGCGCAGCAGAAGAACTCAAGCCCGCGCCTTGCGGTACGTTACCACTCACAGAAATATCTGCACCGCCAAACTCATAGCCTCGGGCGAGCAAGCACTTGACCACACCGCGGATGTAGTTGGCCCACATTTTATCCTTAACAAAAGTGATCTCTTGGCTGATATCAAACTCATCGGTTTGGTTTTCGTAATCAACGGCAACAACTCGCACAATACTATCGTTACGTTTCGCCGCAGCAACGACCGTTTGATAGTCGATCGCACATGGCAATACAAAACCATCGTTGTAGTCGGTGTGTTCACCAATAAGATTGACGCGCCCTGGAGCCTGAATGATATGGCTCGCTGCGTAGCCAAGTACTTGGCTAAATGATGCTTTCACACTGTTGATTAGTTCTGACATAAAGCCCTCTAGAATTCTGTTAAATTTTTCATGCCAGCGCTTGCACTGCATTGCTGGCTAAAATGGTTGGTTACTTCTGTTCTTTGTAATGAACATCACTCAAGTCACGAAGACGTTGTGCAGCTTGTTCTGCGGTGAGATCACGTTGGCTTTCGGCCAACATTTCGTAACCAACCATAAATTTTCGTACTGTGGCACTGCGCAAAAGTGGTGGATAGAACAGTGCATGAAGCTGCCAATGTTCAATATCCGTCCCCTGTTCAAAGAAGGGGGCATAATGCCAGCCCATTGAGTAAGGGAATGAGCATTGGAACAAGTTGTCATAACGGCTGGTCAACTTCTTGATCGCCACGGCAAGATCATCGCGTTGTTCGTCAGTCAATTCACTCATACGGCGAATATGCGTTTTAGGCAGTAACAGGGTTTCAAATGGCCATGCCGCCCAATATGGCACCAAAGCTACCCAATGCTCGGTTTCCACCACAACTCGTGAACCGTCTTTCAATTCAGCATTCACATAGTCCACCAGCAAATTGCTGCCGTGTTGTTGGTAGTAGGCTTTAAGATTCTGCTCTTTGCGTTCGATTTCATTCGGTAGGAAACTGTTCGCCCAAATCTGACCGTGTGGGTGAGGCTGAGAACAGCCCATGGTTTCCCCCTTATTTTCGAATGCCTGAACCCAGATGTAGTGCTCACCTAACTCTTCGATCTGACGGTTCCAAGTATCTATTACACCGCGGATCTGAGTCACAGAGAGTTCTGGCAAGGTTTTGCTGTGATCAGGAGAAAAACAGATAACTCGACTCAGCCCTCGAACGCCTTGTGTTTTGAACAATGGATTGTCTGATTCAGGTGCATCTGGTGAATCTGGCATTAATGCAGCAAAGTCATTACTAAACACATAAGTGCCCTGATAATCTGGGTTCACATCCCCCGAAATACGTTGGTTTGTTGGACATAGAAAACAATCTGCTTGATATTCAGGTAGTTCATCTACAGCCGCTTTCTCATCAGCGCCACTCCAAGGTCGCTTGGCTCGATGTGGCGATACAAGAATCCACTGCCCAGTTAATGGGTTGAATCGGCGGTGTGGATGATCCACAGGGTTAAACTCAATCTTCGACATCGTACTTACTCAACTACTTAAACTATTTTCAAATCAAATATGGTGTTAGGCGGAATAACCCTGAGGGTTGTTTGACTGCCAATTCCAAGTATCGGCTGTCATTTCATCGATACTGCGCAGCGCGCGCCATCCCAACTCTTTTTCAGCCTTTTCAGTGCTTGCCCAGCACTCAGCAATATCACCAGCTCTACGAGGGCATATTTGGTAAGGAACGGCATGTCCACAGGCACGACTAAACGCCTCCACCATCTGCAATACACTCGATCCTTTCCCCGTACCTAGGTTGTAGACATGCAAACCATGTTGACTCCCCACAGAGTTCAGTGCCGCGATATGCCCGTCAGCGAGATCCATGACATGTATATAGTCGCGGATACCGGTACCATCTTGTGTAGGATAATCGTCACCAAAAATAGACAAGCGCTCACGTCTCCCAACAGCAACCTGAGCAATGAATGGCATCAAGTTATTTGGAATACCTTGGGGATCTTCCCCCATCGTTCCAGAAGGGTGTGCTCCAACAGGATTAAAGTAGCGTAACAACGTGATGCTCCAGTCCTGCTCAGCAGCAAACAGATCACTGAGGCACTGTTCAACCATATATTTGCTGCGACCATAAGGGTTTGTCGTCGCTCCAGTTGGCGACTCTTCGGTGATAGGAACTTGTTGAGGATCGCCATAAACAGTGGCAGAAGAGCTGAAAACAAGGCTTTTGACACCCGCTTTACGCATCGAACGAGCAAGAACCACTGTGCCATTAACATTGTTGTCATAGTATTCGAGGGGCTTTTCAACAGATTCACCAACCGCTTTTAGCCCAGCAAAGTGGATCACCGACGTGATGTCATGTTTCGAAAATACAGAATCGAGAAATGCTTCATCACGGATGTCACCGACGTAAAACGTCGGTGTTTTACCAGTCAGAGCATCGATACGAGTAAGCACCTCTTCTTTGGCGTTGCAAAGATTATCTACAATAATGGGGTCAATACCTGCTTCAATCATCTGCACACAAGTATGACTGCCTATGTATCCCATACCGCCGGTAACAAGAACTTTCACTATTCGATCTCCATCAATCGGTGAGCAATACCATGCTCAAATCTCTTCGATGGCAAAAGTCTATCAATCAACGACGTCCAAGATCCGTGATCAATTTCGCGTTATGTAAACGTTTCCACAAAATTAACCATAAATGACCTTCAAGATTAGTGTGATAAATGGTTTAGTTAATCAAAGTTGATGACCGATTGGCCGTAGTAAACAAGATTTCCGTTGAAGCTTTTTCCATTCAGCATTCGAATAGATAACAATGTTTGCTATTTTTTACTAAAAATCGGTACTTGATCGGTGTGATTGTTTACAATACTTGGCATAGTTAGATTGCCTACGTAAGCGCAACAAGTAATAAAGGGACGTAATAATTAATGGCAACATTGAAAGATATTGCGACGGAAGCGGGGGTTTCCTTAGCTACCGTATCAAGGGTACTTAACGACGATCCAACATTAAGTGTTAAAGAAGAGACTAAGCACCGCATTTTTGAGATCGCAGAAAAGCTAGAGTATAAAACCAGTAGCTCCAAGAAAGCGGCGCTAGCTAGAAAACAAAATCATCACTTTATGGCGGTATACAACTACCCTCAGGAAGCGGAAGTCAACGACCCCTATTACCTTTCTATCCGCCACGGCATCGAAACTCAATGCGATAAACTAAACATTGAGCTAACAAATTGTTATAACAATGAAATCGTCGCAGCAAGCAATAAGATAACGGGTGTTCTTTTGGTTGGACGAAGCAATCCGACCACCTTAGCCCAGTTGACTAAGATGACTGACAATATTTGCTATGTCGACTTCAGTGACTGTGACTCTGAATTCGATTCTGTCGACATTGACCTCAAACGAATCAGCAAACAAATCACCGATTTTTTCATCGACCAGGGCTTTAAACGTATTGGTTTTATTGGGGGTCAGGATAAACCCAATTGTGCCGACATTCGTGAAATTGCCTTCGCTGAATATGGGCAACTTAAAGGCGTAGTGTCACTTGATGATATCTATCGTGGCGAGTTCACCAGCTCATCTGGGTATAAGCTTGCTAAAGAAATGCTGGCAAAACCGGACTTCCCTAGAGCGTTATTTATTGCCTCGGATTCAATTGCGATTGGGGTGTTAAGAGCCATTCATGAGCACGGGCTTAATATCCCTGAAGACATTTCGCTTATTAGTGTGAACGATATTCCTACCGCAAAGTTTACGTTCCCATCCCTGTCTACGGTGCGAATTCACTCAGAGATGATGGGAATTCAAGGCGTTAACCTTCTCATTGAAAAAGTTCGTGATGGTCGCGCCCTACCATTACAGGTTTATGTTCCGAGCAAGCTAAAACTAAGAGGCACCACTCAATGACTCCAGAGCAGTGGCTAGCCATTCTCACTCCGCATCTTGAACAACGATTCAAATAAAATCAATCAAACAGCATCTCTAAGGCACTGAATTTCAGTGCCTTTTTTATTACTTAAAACTCAAATCCATGCTGCTACTCCCCCCTCACCCAGCAATAAAATGTGGTTAAACATTATTCTTTAATCGTGATCACAGCTTTCACCTACCGACTCGAATAAATCGTGATCCAGTTAAAGTAAAACGTTTTCACTAATTTATTTTAGTAAAAGTTTTACTAATATCTTTCCCATAAGCTCACTGAGCATTTTTTAACAGAACGTCGGCAGTCATCGGACGCTTTAAGCCGAGGGAGAGCAATCGTGAACAATTGGGAAAACTTCCTACACTTACATGAGAACCGCATGGCACCACGTGCCTATTTTTTCTCATACGACTCCGTCAACAGCGCACAAACTTTTCAACGCGAGCTCAGCAACCACTTTATGCTGCTAAGCGGACAGTGGCGTTTTAACTACTTCACAAACCCGCTCTTGGTTCCTGAGGAGTTTTACACTGACAAGATGGAACAGTGGGGCCAGATTACGGTTCCAAATATGTGGCAAATGGAAGGCCATGGCGATCTTCAATACACTGATGAAGGTTTTCCTTTCCCAATTGATGTTCCTTTTGTGCCAAGCGATAACCCAACTGGCGCTTATCAGCGTAATTTCACTCTGAGCGAGAGTTGGAATGATCAACAAACCATCATCAAATTTGATGGTGTGGAAACCTACTTTGAAGTCTATGTAAATGGTCAATATGTCGGTTTTAGCAAAGGGAGCAGACTTACCGCCGAATTCGACATTTCAAAATACGTAGTACAAGGCGATAACCTTCTGTCAGTGCGCGTGATGCAGTGGGCTGACTCTACCTACATCGAAGATCAGGATATGTGGTGGACCGCCGGCATCTTCCGTGATGTTTACCTTGTGGGTAGACCACAAACCCATGTGCAAGATTTTACCGTCCGCACTGACTTTGCCGACGACTACGTCGCAGCAACGCTCTCTTGTCAGGTGGAACTTGAGAACCTTAGTAACCAGCAAGCGCATGGCTACTCACTAGACTACGCTCTGATGGATAAAGGTCAGGTTATTGCTCAAGGCTCATGCAGTAACCTGACTATCGACCAATCTGCTCAGGCTCGCTTTAACATCGAGATGACCCACCCAGTTCACTGGACCGCTGAAAATCCTTACCTTTATCAACTTCTGATCACTCTGCGTGATAATCAAGGCAACATCTTGGAAGTGATCCCACAACGAGTTGGCTTCCGTGACATTAAAGTGCGTGATGGCCTGTTTTACATCAACAATCAATATGTAATGCTCCACGGGGTTAACCGTCACGACAACGATCATCTAAAGGGTCGCGCTGTGGGAATGGATCGCGTCGAGAAAGACATCGTGTTGATGAAGCAACACAATATTAACTCTGTGCGTACAGCTCACTACCCTAATGACCCTCGCTTCTATGAACTGTGTGATATCTATGGTCTGTTCGTTATGGCGGAAACCGATGTAGAAACTCATGGTTTTGCCAACGTGGGAGATTTGAGCCGAATCACGAATGATGCCGCGTGGGAAGCTGTGTTTGTCGAGCGCGCCGAACGCCACATCCACGCACAAAAAAACCATCCATCCATCATCATGTGGTCGATGGGCAACGAATCAGGCTACGGCTGTAACATCCGCGCGATGTGCGCGGCAACCAAAGCGATTGATGACACTCGTCTCGTCCACTATGAAGAAGACCGTGACGCGGAGGTTGTTGATGTCATTTCAACCATGTACTCACGTGCACAATTTATGAACTATTTCGGCGAGTTCCCGCACGAAAAACCGCGCATCATCTGTGAATACGCCCACGCTATGGGTAATGGCCCAGGTGGTCTGACTGAATATCAAAATGTGTTCTACAAACATGATCACATCCAAGGTCATTATGTTTGGGAATGGTGTGACCATGGCATTTTAGCCCACGATGAGAAAGGTGAGTCTTTCTACAAATACGGTGGTGACTATGGCGACTACCCTAACAACTACAACTTCTGTATGGATGGTTTGATCTACCCTGACCAAACTCCAGGCCCAGGCTTGAAAGAGTACAAGCAGGTGATCGCGCCAGTAAAAATCCGCGCTATCGACCCACAAATGGGTAAGTTTACCGTTGAAAACAAGCTGTGGTTCTCAGACATCAACGATTACACCATTACCGCAGATATTCGCGCCGAAGGTGAGACTTTACGCACCGTTCAATTCAAAGTAGCTGACTTAGCCGCCAACTCTGAACGAGACATTGAGATTGCGATCCCGGAATTGGATCAACGTGAAGTCTTCGTCAACTTTACCGTGCGTAAAGATAGCTGCACTCTCTACAGCGCGGCTAACCACGACATTGCGGTTTACCAATACCCAATCAAAGCAAATACGGCAACCACTACAACTTATAGTAACGCCAACGCAACCAGGTTAAATATCGAAGAGAGCCGTCTTGGTTATTTGATTGAGGGCCATAACTTTGCAATTAACTTCTCGAAAGTCAATGGCAAGCTAACCTCCTGGTTGGTCAATGGTGAGGAGCTGATCAAATCTGAACCGAAGCTCAACTTCTTCAAACCAATGATCGACAACCACAAGCAAGAGCATGAAGGATTGTGGCAACCTGCCCACCTTCAAATCATGCAAGAGCACTTCCGCACCCTCAATGTTGAGCTGATTGATGGCAAAGTCGAAATCACCACGACCAGTATCATCGCGCCACCAGTATTCGATTTCGGGATGCGTTGCAGCTACCGCTACCAGATCAACGCTGAAGGACAACTCAACCTAGAACTGAGCGGCGAACGCTATGGCAATTACCCGCATGTCATTCCTGTGATCGGTTTAGATCTTGGGATCAATGGTGAGTTCGAACAGGTCAAATACTATGGTCGTGGCCCAGAAGAAAACTACCAAGACAGCAAGCAAGCCAACATGATTGATGTTTACCAGACAACCGTCGCTGATATGTTTGAGAACTACCCATTCCCTCAAAATAACGGCAACCGTCAAAACGTTCGCTGGGCAGCTTTGACTAATCGCAATGGCACCGGTTTGTTAGTAAAGCCTCAGCAAGAGATCAACTTCAGTGCTTGGTTCTACACCAACCAAAATCTACATCAAGCTCAGCACACAATTGAGCTTGAGAAAAGTGGTTACATCACTCTGAATCTCGACCACAAATTGATGGGACTTGGTTCCAATTCTTGGGGCAGTGAAGTGCTCGATTCATACCGTGTCTACATGGATGAGTTTTGCTATGGCCTGACACTAATGCCACTGCAAGCGGGTGACTGTAACGCCCAAGCACTGGCTGCACACAACTTTGGTGACGCCTTCTTTAAGAACAAGCGTGTCACAACAACTGATGTAAACGAGGCATAACCCATGATCGTGTTAGAAAGCTTAGAGCAATTCAAACAAGTGTACCGCAATGGTCGTAAATGGAACCGCTGTGTTGAGGCGATTGAAAACTGCGTCAACATCAAAGATGGCGTAATGCACTCCATTGGCGACTCACTGGTGTACATGATTGAAGATGGCATTTCACTGAACAATGACACTTTTATCGGTAACCGCCGCTACTTTGATGTGCACTACTATCTGGAAGGCAAAGAATCAGTAGAATTTGCGGATAAGTCTCAGCTACAACAGCTTGAGGCGTATAGCGATGAAACGGATCGTGAATACCTGATAGGTAAAGGGCAAGTACGTGAACTGAGCGCAGGTCAGTTGGCCATTTTTGACAATAGCCAAGGCTATCGTTTCTTAGGTGACAACCGAGTGCGCAAAGTGGTGCTGAAAGTAACCATCGAAGATGGCTACTTCCTCAACAAGTAACCAAGACATTCATACCAATAACAACGAGGGGCGATGCCTGTCGCATCAGCCTCTCGATAAAACCCTACAAACACGTGACTCTTCGGAGATATAACAAATGTCTGATACCAAACGTAACACCATAGGCAAGTTTGGCTTGCTGTCCTTAACCTTTGCTGCCGTATTCAGTTTCAACAACGTCATTAACAACAATATTGAAATCGGTCTAGCATCGGCACCAATGTTCTTCTTAGCGACCATCTTTTATTTCATCCCTTTCTGCTTAATCATCGCTGAGTTCGTTTCTCTCAACAAAGATTCAGAAGCTGGGGTTTATGCTTGGGTTAAAAGCTCACTCGGTGGTCGCTGGGCATTTATTTCTGCTTACACTTACTGGTTCGTAAACCTGTTCTTCTTTACCTCACTACTGCCACGCGTTATCGCCTACGCTTCCTATGCTTTCCTTGGCTATGAGTACATTCTGACACCATTCGCGACCACTGCTCTCAGTATGATCCTGTTTGCGTTCGCAACTTATGTGTCTACCAACGGCGCAAAAATGCTGGGGCCAATTACTTCCGTCACTTCATCATTAATGCTGTTACTGACTATCTCGTACATCTTGCTTTCTGGCGCTGCGCTACTTGGCGGCGTAGAACCGGCTGACCCAGTAACTGTTGAAGCAATGATCCCTGATTTCAGTTGGGCATTCCTTGGCATTACTACATGGATCTTTATGGCTGCGGGCGGTGCTGAGTCTGTCGCGGTTTACGTCAACGACGTTAAAGGTGGTTCTAAGTCTTTTGTAAAAGTGATCATTATTGCAGGTATCTTTATTGGTGCGCTTTACTCTGTCTCTTCTGTACTCATCAACGTATTTGTCTCTAGCTCAGAGCTAAAATACACAGGTGGCTCAGTTCAGGTATTTGAAGGGCTAGCAAGTTACTTTGGCCTACCTGAAATCCTGATGAACCGTTTCGTGGGCTTGGTTTCATTCACAGCCATGTTTGGCTCTCTACTAATGTGGACTGCAACACCTGTAAAAATCTTCTTCTCAGAAATTCCTGAAGGTATCTTTGGTAAGAAAACGGTAGAGCTTAATGAAAATGGCGTTCCAGCACGTGCAGCTTGGGTACAGTACGCCATCGTATTCCCACTAATGATTATCCCAACCTTAGGCTCAAATACAGCTCAGGATCTTATGAATACGGTGATCAATATGACCGCAGCGGCTTCAATGCTCCCACCGCTGTTCATTATGCTGGCTTACCTAAACTTGCGCCTAAAACTGGATCATCTAGAGCGTGATTTCAAAATGGGTTCACGCATGACAGGGATTGCCGTGGTTTCGATTCTGATCGGTATCTTCACTGTGGGCTTCCTAGCGTCAACGTTCCCAACAGGCGCAGACATCATGACCATCATTTTCTACAACGTTGGCGGCATTGTTATCTTCCTAGGTTTTGCTTGGTGGAAGTACAGCCAATACGAAAAGTCACTCAATGATCAAGAGCGCTTACAAGAGGCCGCGCCTGCCGTTGCCCTAAAATAATAATGACAACCCCTTTTGGGCACCTAGTGGTGCCCTTTTTTGTTTTGTCTATCACTGTCAACTACGACCTTCACGAACAGAAAAGCGTCTTTTCGGATCATTTA
Organism: Vibrio sp. TRT 29B02; assembly: GCF_050113655.1. Classification (NCBI taxonomy): domain Bacteria; kingdom Pseudomonadati; phylum Pseudomonadota; class Gammaproteobacteria; order Vibrionales; family Vibrionaceae; genus Vibrio; species Vibrio sp. TRT 29B02. The sequence continues at coordinate 47,459 of NZ_JBNJOJ010000006.1, read as the reverse complement.
TCCAGCTCAAGACCAGATATAGTGATCAGCAAGGTGCGCGGCCGCCACTTGCATGTTCTGTCATATCAACAATAAGGTTAATCACAATGACTAAACTCAATACCATAGCACCCGTGTTATTTCTGGTGATGTGGAGTAGTGGTGCGGTGATCGTTAAGCTCGGCTTGCAGTTCTCTTCACAGTGGAGTTTTCTAGCCCTGCGGGCTCTGATTTCTCTGCTCTGTATCTCGGTAATTTTTCTCATCGCGAGACGTTTCAACAAGGCAACATTTTCTAAGCCAACCCGAAGTGATGTCGCCTCAATACTGACGGTCGGCTTACTGTTACAAGTTCTCTACCTCACTTTCTATATTTTGGCGATTGATAGTGGGATGTCACCGGGGCTGGTCACTTTAGTACTGGGAATTCAGCCACTCATCACCCCGTTACTTTGTCAGCAAAAAATTGACCGCATCAAAGTGTTGTTGTTAGTTTTAGGCTTCACTGGCCTATGCATCGCCATAGCTGGCGCGCAAACTCTGACTGAAATAGGTTGGTCTGGATTATTGTCTGCCGTGCTCGCGCTATTAGCACTCACGTTTGGCACCATCAAACAGACAAAAGTCACCATCCAACCAGTTCAAGCGATGTGGTATCAATGTCTACTATCAAGCACGATATTTACGCTTGTTAGCCTGTATGTTGGATGGGAGATTAATTGGACTGGTGAGCTTGTTTTCTCTGCGCTATGGATGAGCATTGTTGTCTCTGTAGGCGCCTTGCTATTGCTGATGTATATGGTCAACAAAGAGAGCTCGGACAAAGTCAGCGTATTGTTTTATGCAGTTCCGGTACTGACTTACCTGTTTGACCACTTGCTGTTTGGCACGACATTAAGCAGTACGACCTTGTTCGGTATGACTTTGGTTGCGTTTAGCGTTCTTATCTACCGTCGCCAGACATCCACTAATCATGACTACGAAAGCTCTTCGGTGATAAGCCAAAATAGCCGCTAAAGCTTCGCGTAAACGAAGATGGATTACTAAATCCTACTTCCTCTGAAATTCTGCTGATTGGCATATCGGTGTTGGTCAGCAGAGTGCGCGCTTTTTCCATTCTTAGTTTGGCGAGATACTTGAGAGGCGTGAGTTGCATCTCTTTGCCAAACAAATGCTTGAACTGAGTAGGGCTTAAACAAGCCACCTTAGATAACTCTTCGATAGTGTAATTCGCAGCAATATCTTGATTAATATATTGGATCACCTGCTTGATTCGGTTGTCCATTTTACTTGTCGAACATTGACGTGAAAGCAGCTCAAAGAGTAACCCAAGCATGCTCTCTTCTAGCTCATCCTCAATATTGTGTTCCAACTGTTTTTCAATAAAGCGGACATACTGATGGGTCGCTTCATCAAGTAAAAGAATTGGCTGTTCCAGTGTGAGCAATGATTGTGGAAGTTGCTCTACATCGATCACCAAAAAACGGAAATCTTCACGAGCACGAAATTCATGGTAACAGCCAGACAAAATGACAACGCAGTCTCCATAAGAGACACTGGCAGCACGGCCATCCAATGTCAGATCAATGTAGCCCCGAAGAGGAAGCAGTACCTGATGATGATCATGAGTGTGTCCATCTGAGCTGCGACTGTATGCTCTGACTGTAATTTTTCCGCTCAATGTTTCGTCCTGAATCCATTCACTATCAAAGCACCACTTTATCACACAAAGAAAAGTCCACAGCTTAGTGATTTTCCCAGTAAGTAAGAAAACTCATATCCACACTTTCTTTGTGATTATATAATTATCGGTTCCACTTCATTTGTTAAGACCCCTATGTCGAATTCAGCAAGTTCTATCGATAAACGTATGAATATCGTCGCCCTGACATGGCCTCTATTCGTCGAAATTTTGCTAAGGACAGCACTCAATACCAGTGATGTATTCATGCTAAGTGGATACTCAGACAAAGCCGTTTCTGCCGTAGGCGTCATTTCTCAGCTATCGTTCTTTCTTATCATTGTATCTTCAATGGTTAGCAGTGGGACTGGGATCCTTATTGCTCAATACAATGGTTCCAACCGTACTTTGGAATCTGCGTATGTTGGTATCGCAAGTATTGCCCTTTCCGCGCTCGTCGGAATTTCGTTAAGCGTGATCGCAGTGATCGGCGCTTATCATTTTTTACCGCTGTACGGGCTTGAAGCACAGGTAGAGCAATATGCTCATGAGTACTTAGTCATCAGTGGAGCGTTGACGTTTAACATTACACTCGGCATTGTCCTGACGACTATTTTGCGCAGTAATGGCTATTCACGCGCACCAATGGTCGTCAACCTGATTAGTGGTGTCATCAATATTGTCGGCAACTACATCGCCCTTTACCAACCTTTCGGCTTACCCGTATATGGCGTGGAAGGTGTCGCGATTGCTACTGTCATCAGCCAAGTTATCGGCACTCTGATTTTAGCGGTGGTCATTCGACGTAGTGATATTTCGCTACCGTTTGGTCAATTTAAGCAGATTCCGAAGACGATTTATTCTCGCATCGTAAAGATAGGTGTTATGAATGCAGGTGAGGTCCTGTCATACAATATGGCTCAAATATGCATCACCTTTTTTATCGTTCAGATGGGCACCGCCTCACTCGCCGCCTTTACCTACGCACAAAATATTGCGCGTCTGTCATTCGCCTTTGCCCTTGCATTAGGGCAAGGCAGCCAGATACAAGCAGGCTACTATATTGGGCGTGGTTGGATCGATTCGATTCTCAAGCTGGTACAACGCTACTTTGTGATTGGCTTTGTTGTTTCGACACTGGTGACTATTGCTATCTATTTACTGCGCGACAACATTATTCCGCTGTTCACCGCCGATCCCGAGATTTCAGCACTCACAGCCAGTCTCATTGCAGGGTCAATTATCTTAGAAGCTGGTCGGGTGTTTAATTTGATCTTTATCTCGGCACTAAAAGCCGCAGGAGATATTAAATTCCCAGTCCAAATGGGCATTCTCAGTATGTGGGGACTAGGCGTAGCCATGAGTTACCTATTTGGTGTGCATTGGGGCTTTGGTGTTATCGGTGCTTGGATGGCGATTGCACTCGATGAGTGGTTCCGAGGTTTAATCATGGCGAGGCGCTGGCGTTCAAAAGTCTGGACGCGCTTCACCTTGAGTTAAGTTTAAGGGCGCACAATGCGCCCTTAACTATTTATATCGCCTCAATGCTAAGCAATAAGCAAGCTTCAGGGTCAAGGATAGGCAGACTGAGACCAACTGTGGCTAACCACTCACCTTTGAGTGTAATCTCTCCCTCATGCCACCAGGTTTCACCCTCTTTCATCAACTGAGCGCTGGATTGGGGGTAATCCACCAGACGAACTATATAGCACTTTTGTGGTTCCAAATGTTCAATCAATAAAGGTTCCGGCAGGGCATAGTCTGGCATCGCTTTTTGACATACTGTAATCAGGGTTTGCTGAGCTTTTGTCACCCCATAGGCCAAACGGGTCTGGTCACTGCTGTCGAGATAAAAACTGTCACCGCTATGCAGCAGCTCTCGATACTGTTTATGCAACGCAATATACTTGGCAAAAGCCTGTTTCTCTTGTTCACTCTCTTTAACCGGGTCAAGTTCAACCCCCATATGACCATTGAGAGCTGTCAGACCACGCAGGTTAATATCATGACTGCGTCTTGTGGTATGGCTGTGGGACGGCCCGATATGCGCCCCCATCACCTCGGGTGGAAAAAAGATCCCCATGTGCTTTTGGATAGTTTGCCGTTCAAGTGCATCGTTGCAGTCGGATGTCCAGAAACGACAGGTTCGTTTAAGGATTTCATAATCAACCCGACCACCACCTGAGCTACACGACTCAATTTCAACATTAGGATGAGCGGAAACCAGCTGGTCAATAAGTCGATACAGAGCTTTGGTCTGACCATGTACTGCTCCACTCCCCTGATGAGTCGCCTGAACCAGCTCGCGGTTCATGTCCCACTTAACATAGCCAATGTTATGCTCACTGAGCAGGGCATCCAGACTGTTAAATAAATACTGAAAACAGTCACTGTTTTGCAGATTCAGGACATATTGATAACGCCCGGTCGGCTGCTGATACCCCTCGGCTCCAAGCAACCAGTCTGGATGCTGGCGAAACAGGTCAGAATCTGGGTTAACCATCTCTGGCTCAACCCAAATACCAAACTCCATGCCCAAAGAGTTAACATGTTCAATCACTGGCTCCAGACCATTTGGGTACTTGCTTGCATCCAATATCCAGTCTCCCAATGAAGACTTGTCATTGTTACGGCCTTTAAACCAGCCATCGTCAATGATGAAACGTTCAACCCCCATCTGAGCTGCTTGAGTCGCCATTTGGCATATATAATCAGGGTCATGGTCGAAGTAAATCCCTTCCCACGTGTTAAGGTGGACGGGGCGCAACTTGTGACTTTCAAAAGGTAAAATCTGCTGCCGAACGTAGCTATGGTTTGCTTTGCGAATACCATTGATACCTTTTGGACTATAGGTAGCCAAAAGCTCTGGAGTGGTGTAACCCTGCCCTTGTTTAAGAATCACTTCCCCGGGAATAAGCCACTCACCTGCCTGCAGTAATCGACGGCCATCACTTTTCACATCTGCGCGCCAATGATGATTACCACTCCATGCTAAATGAAATCCCCACACTTCACCGGCTTGATCAGAAAACCCTACTGTACCCAGCAGGCAACCGGGAAAGTATTCATGGGAAGTGCGACCTCGACGGTTTTCCACCAACCAGGAACCGTGGTTGATGGTCTGGCGCTGAGACTGAAACTCCCGACTCCAGCGACCATGATAACTTTCCAACTCCGAAGCTCTGAATGGTAGCGGAAGTGTCAGCGCCAGTTTGTTTAACGTGTACTCCTGTTGGCTGACGTTGCTCAGGGTCATCTGTTTACTCAACACACCTGTACTATCGAGCTTAAGGCAGATTGTTAAGATAAGTTGGGCCAACTCATCCTGACAAACAATCTCAACCTCATTGCCAGATTGAGTGTGACTGAGATAATCAAGTCGAGGCATGCTCGCCAGACCATTGCGATGCCCTTCAATCGCCGAAGAGCCAAAACTGCCCCGCCCTAACTCAGGACAAAGAGTTAAAGGAACATCATGATCCAAACGTGCCTGAGGCACCGCACGCAACTGACTTTGTGCCAGAGAATCAAACTGCTGAGCATCTAAGCAATTAATAGACATCCCCCAATAGAGCACTTCTGGAGCAGGGCTAAGTTTGATCACCAGTGACACATTATCACTGTGTAGTTGTACGAACTGATTCATCAATCGCTCCTTAAATGACAAAGCTTAGCGTGAGCTGATAGCGATAACGCTTTTCAAGTAACTGGTAATGCTGATGGACACTTGGCGTCCATGAATCATCACCACCAACCCCCATATGGAAACCATCAAGGCGGACATAAATGCTATCTTGCTTGACCAGTTCATTGGTGTGTTTGGCTGTAGCCAGATTCTCCTGACTAAACTCACTGACCGCAAAATGGAAATTGCCTCGTATAAAGAGTTCCCCCACCTGCGCTTGGCTAACATCACAACGTAAGCCATTCTCTGACGGGAAAATGTAGTCGGTATGCATCAGCTCTACAGAAGAGTGATAACGGCCAAAATGGGCGGAAAGCTTTCTGTCAGGATAGTTCTCATGCGGACCACGACCAAACCAACTCACAGGTTGCTGATGTTCACTCACACCATGGTCATACAGCGCCAGCTCCATACCTATCCTTGGTAATGGGGGCAGTCCATTAGCCAGCTCGACATCGACATCTATCGAAACATCACCACTTTGCGAAATCTGATAGCGCCAGGTAGAAAGTATTAAAACTTTACCCGCTTGCAGATAGGTCGCTTTAGCCACAACCTGCACACCTGCCTTGTTTTCACTCCATTCAAAATCAATCGATTGACGCTCAAGAGAGGCCAAGCCAATAGCCTGCCAACGAGCGAACCAAGAGTTGGGGTCGAGTCGATCCGCTTCGCTAGTACCAATATCATTGTCTAACGGGGCGCGATAGAAGTTATCCAAAACAGGCTGAGTCAGTTTTTCGTTGTCGTTTACTTTCCAACTGCAGATAGCACCGAGCTGCTTATCGAACTCAATAGCAAAAAGATCACTGTAGACCAACAGCTTTTCAGGACTATCAGAGACATTAGCCAGCCATGCTGGATTGGCGCCTGGTAGTACTAACTGAGCGTCGACCGATAATTCAAACTGTTCACTAGCCGTGATATGTCCAACCTCCGCCCATGGTGTTGCCTGGTTAAGCACTACATCAAGATTAAGGTGATAACGAGCGCCTGCTTTGTCGCGTGCAGCGCTGTTTTCCAGTACCAGTTCAACGCTTTGCTGACGGTCAATCACCAGCTCAATCTGACCACAATCAACCACAACCCCATCCTCTAACACTTGCCATTGAAGTGTTTCTCCTAGTGAGGAGGTAAATAGTTTTTCGCTGCTAATGCGCAGGGTAAGCGGTGCCTGATCGATTAGATTAAACTGATAAAACTGCTGTGCTTTCTTCACTTCGAACAGCGTCGGATGAAGGGTTCGATCCGGGAAAATAAGACCATTGATACAGAACTGGCGGTCATTGATTTCATCACCAAAGTCACCTCCGTATGCCCAGTATTGATTGCCCTGCTCATCAACCTTAGTCAAACCCTGATCGACCCAATCCCAGATAAAGCCCCCTTGCAGACGAGGATGATCGCGAAAGGCCTTCCAATAATGACTGAAACTGCCTAAGCTGTTGCCCATCGCATGAGCGTATTCACACAGAATCAAAGGCCGTTGTTCGTCAGGTAAGGCAATGGACTTTTTGATTCCTACTCGCGGTGTCACATGTGGCTGGTGAGCAACAACAGGTAGATCCCAGTCCACACGGGCATACATAGGGCAGATAATATCTGTCGCAGCGGTCATTGCACCGCCCCCTTCGTACTGTACTGGTCGTGACGGATCACGCCGCTTAACCCATTGATACATAGCATGATGGTTGCTGCCAATGCCAGACTCATTACCTAACGACCAGATAATCACTGATGGATGGTTCTTGTCACGCTCGACTAAACGCGTCATACGACGCATATAGGCATTGAGCCACTCACTATCGTCAGACAAGCGGCACATAGGAAACTGACCGTGAGTTTCGATATTGGCTTCATCGACTAAATAGAGACCATACTCATCACACAGTTGGTACCACAACGGATGGTTAGGGTAATGAGCGGTGCGCACTGCATTGAAGTTGTTTTGTTTAAGCAACTTGATGTCGCGAAGCATATCTTCACGCGTCATCACATGACCTAATTCAGGATGGTGCTCATGGCGGTTCACACCACGAATCAACAACGGCTGCCCGTTGACCTTGAGCTGCCCCTGACTGATCTCAACCTGCCTAAAGCCAACGTCATAGCTTTCGCAGTCCACTAACTTACCCTGCTCATCCAACAAACTAATCACCACTCGATACAGGGTCGGTGATTCTGCGCTCCATAACTGTGGGGCATTGATATTTAAGCTATGGTTGACTTTGTCACACCATGGGCCTTTTTCGTCGACAAACTCGACTCCAGCACTGGCATCCTGAGTAATGACTAACTGCTGTTGAGCATCATAAAGACTAACTCTAACCACATGCGGTAGATTCTTTTTTGACAAGGTCGTCACGACCTTCAGTCTGGCATCGCGGTAACTGTCGTCTAGCTCAGTCACTACCTCGACATCTTTAATATGAATGGCAGGTTTACTCAGTAAGGTGACGTCTCGAAAGATACCGCTAAGCCACCACATGTCCTGATCTTCGAGATAGGAGCCATCGCTCCACCTCAACACCATCACGGTAATTTGGTTGTCACCATCAACAAGCAAGTGTGACAAATCGAACTCTGCCGCCAGTCTTGAGTCTTGCGAGTATCCGACCCAATGACCGTTACACCACAAATGAAAGGCACTATTCACTCCGTCAAACGTAATGGTGGTTTGCGCTTCACGGGCGGAAAAATCAAAATGGCAGCGATAAACACCGGTGGGATTGTGCTGTGGCACCAACGGAGGCGTGTCAGCAAACGGATATTTCACATTGGTATATATAGGTTTATCAAAACCTTGCAGCTGCCAGTTTCCCGGCACCGTTATTTCACTCCATTCACTATGATCAAAACTCTTATCAACACACTCAGCGGGCACATCTTCCGGCCTTTCGAACAGCTCAAAGTGCCAACAACCATTGAGGCTAAGCTGCTTCTCCGATTGAGACTTGGTTAAAGCGTTCTGTTCGCTTGAATAAGCATGAAGAGGAGCGTGCGCGGGTAGAACATTATGGTGAACCACATGCTGGTTCTCCCATTCTCGCGCCGCTATGATTTGGCTAAAAGTTCTCATCACAGCACCCTAAAGATAAGAGAAAAGAGAGCACCCCCATTTGGCAAGGCAGTGCTCTGAAGGTAACACCACCCCAAATAGAGTGGTGCCATCCTCTACTTGCTACTAACCAGTAAATAGGGAACGTCAGTAGCAAGTAAGGGAAGATTTATTGCTGAATTACTTAAACGTACGCTGACGTACTTTTTCTAGTTTTTTCAGAATATTGTCGATACGTTCAGGTTTAACCATAAACTCCTGGAAACCCTTCATACCTTCTTTAGCCATCGCTGGATCGGTATCGCGATCGTAGAACTGAGCCGTACCCTGAGCGCCAGCAAGCATCTGAACACCTTTGTTGAGGAACTCATCATCCGCTGCTTTAGCTTTGTTGTTGGTCGGGATTTGTAGGATAGATTCATTGATCAATTGCTGAATTTCAGCCTGTGCGACAAACTCTAAGAACTTACGTGCGTCCTCTTTGTTCTTCGCTTTGGTAGGGATATGAATAGTATCCATTGGCGCATCTTCTGCTACAGGAACTGAAGCATCAATAATTGGGAACTGGAAGAAACCCATTTTACCTTGCATATTTTCAGGGAAGTTTGGCGTAATGAAGTTACCAATCAGGTACATAGCAGCTTGACCGTTGTATAGGAATGGCTGCGCTTCTTGCCATGAGTAAGATGCATGGTTATCAAGGAAGTAGCCCGGCTCAACCAGTTCAGCCCAGTTGGCAAAAGTTTTCTTCACACGCTCATCAGTGTAAGGGATCTTGCCGTCCATAAGGTCAATGTGGAAATCAAGACCGTTAGTACGCAAGTTGATGTAATCGAACCAGCCAGCTGCTGTCCATAAGTACTTAGTACCGATAGCAAAAGGAGCAACATTGTTCTGTTTCAGCGTTGCTGAGGCGGCTTTCAGCTCCTCCCAAGTTTTAGGTTCTGCAATGCCATACTGCTCGAAAATATCTTTACGGTAGTAAACACCCCACTGGTAATAGGTGTAAGGCACACCGTATTGCTTGCCGTTAACCGTCATTGCCGGAGCTGCAGCCGCAAAGTCCTGCTTCATATTTTTATCAGCCCAGATATCGCTTACATCTTCAAACAGGCCACGATCAACAAAAGTTTTCATACGGTTACCCGCATACCAGAACACCACATCTGGTGGTGATGTCACCAGCCAGTTACGAATCGTGGTTTTGTAGGCTTCTTTATCATACAGGTTGTACTCAACCTTGATGTCTGGGTTTGCTGCTTCAAAGCGTTTAACAATCTCTTGCCAGGCGGCTTTGGGTGCAGGGTCAGCCTGATCTGAGTTAATCACTAGAGTTCCGGCCCAAGCGGTGGTCGAGAGTGTTGCCCCGAGAACTGCAGAGGCAGCAAGATGTTTCACGTATTTCATATTCAGGTCCTTGTTTGTGAGCAGATGCTCATGGGTCCAATAGTTATATTTATTAACGACATAAAAGAGCTGACCAGCCAGAGAAGAGTGACTGACAAGCTGTGAAAACTAACCTTTGGTCGCACCAAGAGTTAAACCAGCGATAAAGTGACGCTGCATAGTAAAGAACAGCACCACGGGAGGAATTGCAGCAACAATGGCGCCAGCAGAGATAAACTGCCACGATGCCAGCCACTGACCTTTAAGTGAACTTAAGCCTGCGGTAACAGGTCGCACTTCGTCGCTTTGCACCAGCACCAGAGCCCAGAAGTAATCATTCCAGATAAAGGTAAATACCAGCACAGCCAATGCCGCCAAAGCAGGGCGAACCAATGGCAAAACAACATGCCAGAATATTTTCCACTCGCTGACCCCTTCAACTCGTGCCGCCTCAATCAATGCATCCGGAATACCGACAATAAAGTTGCGCATAAACAGCGTGCAGAAGCCGGCTTGGAAGGCGATGTGGAACAGAATCAATGCCCAGTGAGTATCGTATAGGCCAAAGCTAATGGTCAGGTCACGAACTGGGATCATCAGGATTTGGAAAGGGACAAAGTTACCGGCGATAAACAGCGCAAAGATCCAGACATTGGCTTTGAACTTGTACTTAGCCAAAGCGAAACCAGCCAAGGTAGACAGAGCAACCGCACCCGCTACCGCAGGTAGAGTGATCAATAAACTGTTAAACAGATACTGACCCATCGACGTTGAGGTAAATACCTGAGTGTAGTTCTCGACCAACTGGAACTCACTTGGCCATCCCCAGTAGTTACCAGTATTGATGTCTTCGATGCCACGAATAGAGGTCATCATCACTGCGATAAGAGGCAGTAGCCACATCACTATCGCAATAGGTAGCGCGACGCGGTAGCTGATATTGGCAAAGCGTCCCGCTTTTTGAATCGGTTGTGGGTACATTATTTTTCACTCCTCAACATACGCCATAAGAAGTAAGCGATATACACATCCATGATGAGGAACAACACAACAGAAACAGATGCGCCATATCCCATTCGGTAGTTGAAGATCGACTCTTCATACATTTGGTACGCCAGAACTGTCGAACTGCCCCACGGACCACCAGCGGTCATAGTGGCAACTAAGTCAAATGAGCGCAGCGCGCCAATGACAGTCACGACAATAGCAATAAAGGTAGCTGGACGAAGTTGAGGGATAACCACATACCAAAGCATGCGCCATTTCTTCGCTCCATCAAGACGAGCTGCTTCAATTTGTTCTGGGTCGAGATTGTTTAAACCTGTCAGATACAAAATCATGCAGTAGGAGATTTGTGGCCATAGGCCTGCTGCGATAATGCCGTAGGTGACATAATCTTCATCAGCAAGAATTGAAATAGGTTCTATGCCAAACGCGCCAAGCACCATATTGAACAGACCAAACGACGGATCATAGAACCATGCAAACACCAAACCCACGACCACTTGAGAAATAACAAATGGGAAAAAGAACAACGACTTAACTACGCGAATCCCTTTTACCTGTTGATTAAGGAACAGTGCAATTGCCAAGCCGATGGGTGGCGCCAGCATAAAAAACACCAGCCACATAGTATTGTTCTTTAGAGAGGTATAAAACGCTTCAGAGTCAAACAACTCACGGTAGTTATCTAAGCCAACCCAAACTTTGTCCCCCAGACCATCCCACTCATAGAAGCTAAGCCAGATACTATCTAAAATTGGATAGATAACGTAAATAGCAAAAATAGCCATTGCTGGGGCTAAAAACAGCCATGGTGAAAGCTTTGCGCTTACCCTTGCTTTACGTCTTGCGGAAGGAAGACGATTTTCGGGGTATATCGTTTTCACAGATTGCTCCATTTCGTGTGACTCCTTGTCACATCCTTTAGTTATATCCACTTCAGTAAACGCTATTAAAAGTAGACAGGAAGTTACTAAAGGATGAAGTTTTATCTAATCTACAATTACATATTAATAACTATGATGATTAAATACATACCGAGAAATCATTTTTGTAAACGTTTCCACAAAAATGCTCATTTTCCACTAAATAACCATGATCACGATCAACTATTTCCCTTTACAAGGTAACAAAAATCTATCAAGCGAGTATGTTTTATACATCAGGCGATATTTGTGCTGTTTTAACGCACATGATTCGCTCACTAGAAAAGTATTTTGAGCCATAAGGCAAGGAGTAACTATGGCTGACATCAGCTTAAAACAGGTCATCAAACGCTATGGGGATGTGCAGACCATTCATGGTGTTGATCTGGAAATAGAGAACGGTGAGTTTGTTGTCTTCGTTGGGCCATCAGGTTGTGGCAAATCGACACTTTTACGTCTTGTTGCTGGACTAGAGGAGATCTCAGGTGGAGAGATCCATATAGATAACCAACTGGTCAATGATGTAGATCCCGCCGAACGCGGTGTTGCCATGGTGTTTCAGTCCTACGCTCTCTACCCGCATATGACAGTGGAAGAGAACATGGGCTTTGGCCTCAAAATGAACGGTCAGCCAAAAGCGATGATCGATAAACAGGTTCAAAGCGCAGCGAAAACTCTACAACTTGATCATTTACTTAAGCGCAAACCAAAAGAACTTTCTGGTGGTCAGCGTCAACGTGTTGCTATTGGTCGCGCCATTGTCCGCAACCCGAAAGTCTTCCTGTTTGATGAGCCACTCTCAAATCTGGATGCCGAGCTACGCGTCGACATGCGCTTGCAAATTGCCAAGCTGCATCAAGATTTGCAAAACACTATGATCTACGTAACTCATGATCAGATTGAAGCCATGACTCTGGCCGATAAGATCGTGGTATTGCGTGACGGACGTGTAGAACAGGTTGGCTCTCCACTTGAGCTATACCATAAACCACAGAATGAGTTTGTTGCCGGGTTTATTGGTTCTCCTAAGATGAACTTTATCCCAACCAAGGTTGAGTCTTCTAGTGGTCAAGGTTTACAACTGGTTAGTGAGGATGGTTCCCTGTTCACCTTGCCAGCAGTACAGCGCTCTTTGTCTGCAGGTGACAGCATTACATTAGGCATTCGTCCGGAACATCTGGAAATTGAACTGTCTGAGGATGTTCATTTTAACTTCCAGAGTGAAGTGGTAGAAAGGCTTGGCAACAGTACCTATATGTTTGGTCAGGCTTGCGGTGTTGATGGCTTTAAGGTCCATCTGCCTGGCGATCAGGAAGTGACAAAATTCCAGACAATGGACTTAAGCTGTAAACATTCAGATTGCCATCTTTTTGATCAACAAGGTCTGCGGGTGGTCTAGGGTCTTAACAGAATAAAAGTGGCTGACAGAGTGTCAGCCACTAACTCACCACCGAAGCCACAACGCTTCTAATCCAGATACTTTTCTCTTCGTACTGATTCGCCTTCAGAAACAACAGGCGAATATCAAAATCAGGGATCTCAATCGGGCTAGTGATCGCTTGCAGATCATGTGAATACATTTCCATTTCAGCAAAACGTTTCGGCACAATACACAGTAATTTCCGACCTAGTAACAAGCGTCTGATAGTAAGAAAGTTGCGTGATGCCACACCTACCCTTCTGGTATATCCGAGCTTATACAATGATTTATCAACTTGAGTTTGCAAACTACCATCAGGGCTAACTAAGGCATGTTCTACTGCTACAAACTCCTCAATCGACATCGTATCACCTGCTTCAACCGTATTAGGATCGAATAAGCACAAGTGTTGCTCTGTATAGAGCAGCTCAGACAGAAAACGTCGATTAAGGTTTTCGATACTTCCAATCACGATATCCAGCGCTTCGCTGTCAACGATATCTACATAATTGCTGCGATTGACGTTAAAAAAACTGACCTGTGAATTTGGTGATTGGTGTTTGATCGCGTCGTACAACGCTGGCGCAAAAAGCTGCTCAGCGTAATCCGTTAGTCCTATTTTCCATACGCCAGTATAGCTTTGCGGAACAAAGTGCTTCTTAACCAATAAGTCATTCTTAATGCTACCAAGCAGCTTATCGATCACTGGAGCTATGTCTTGAGCGTGCCGAGTCGGCTGCATCGTCGCCCCCACTCGTTCGAATAAAGGATCATCAAATAGCGCTCGCATTCTCTGCAACGTATGACTCATAGCAGACTGACTGACAAAGCACTGCTCTGCAGCCGCGCTGACACTGTTAGTCTGAAACAAGGCTTGAAAAGCCACCAGCAAATTGAGGTCGACCCCTTTCCAATTAAACTCTTTCACTCATCCCGTCCCATTTTATTCATAGTCTGTATTGGGACTATCAATTTGAATCATTTTATTTCATTGCGTACATTATTGGCAGTATTAAAGGTCTCTTGACCTAGCAAAAGAGTAACGTAACCATGCTGTCGATTTTCAAAACCTTCTTTATGCTTGGCTGGATTAGCTTTGGCGGTCCTGCGGCACATATTGGCTATTTCAGAAATACCTTTGTTGAAAAACTCAACTGGCTAGATGATAAAGAGTACGCGCAAATTGTTGCACTTAGCCAGTTCTTACCCGGTCCCGGTTCAAGCCAGGTGGGCTTTGCTCTAGGTTACAAACGAGGTGGCCTTGGCGGCGCGTGTATGGCGTTTATCGGCTTTACCCTACCTTCTATCATCATTATGCTGGCGCTCGCGGTGCTTAGTAGCCAACTCACTGAAGCGAGCGCTTTCCAAAACATTGTGCATGGATTAAAGCTGCTAGCAGTCGTGGTGGTTGCCGATGCAACTTGGGGGATGTACAAAAACTTCTGCAAAGAGAAGCTATCGGTGGCACTTTGTTTGATAACGGCTGTCGCCCTCTTACTTTTACCTGGTATTGCGACCCAAATGGGTGTCCTGATTGTGGCTGCTTTGATCGGTGTAAAATATTTAGGTAATGACGACGCGCTCAGCACCAGCAAGTTTGAGCCTTCTATTGCGCCTCTTGCCCTGTTTGTTGCTTTGCTTGTTGGACTGCCGTTTGCGGCGCAAGTATTACCCGCACTAGGTTTATTCAGCGACTTTTTCCAAGCAGGTAGTTTGGTCTTCGGTGGCGGCCATGTGGTTCTTCCACTGCTACAAAACATTGTCGGTGATCAGCTAAGCCAAGATGCCTTCCTAACAGGCTATGCGGCAGCACAAGCGGTTCCTGGGCCTATGTTTACCTTTGCAACTTACATAGGTTATGAGTTGATGCCTTCAGCCCCAATTACGGGTGCGTTAATGGCGACTTTAGCGGTTTTCTTACCGGGCTTTTTATTGCTACTTGGAGTACTAAAGAACTGGCAATCACTGGCTAGAAATCACAAAGTTTCTGGCGCCGTCAACGGAGTAAATGCTGCGGTTGTGGGGTTACTGGTCGCCGCTTTATACCAACCGGTATTTACCAGCGCAGTGATGAATCCACTTGATATCTCGCTGGTTCTCGTTGGCTTCTATTTACATAAGCAACAGAAACTGCCGATTGTTTGGATGGTCGCATTCTTTATGCTGGCGGGGTTCGCTACTGGCTATATCGCTTAACAAGAATGCGGGTAGAGAAAAGGGGGAGCGTGCTCTCCCTTTTCTATTGATCTTGTGTAGCTTTCTCCTCCCTAACCATAGCAAGGGCTTTTTCTAGATTCTCATTCGCGACTTTGTAGTAAGTCGATTTGGTGTTAATCGCTTGTTGAAGATACGGAATCGCCTTATCGGGTTTACCTTGCAATGTAAGAAAATAACCGACATTGTTTAACGCCTCAGACTTATCCATATGCTGCGAGAAAACATTGAGCGCTCGATTAATTTCACCTTTTGCTAAATAAATCAGTGCTAGGTTGTTGAGCGCTTTTTCGTTATCGGGAGCAAGATCGAGCGCCTGTAATACAAAGCGCTGCGCCTTACGATAGTCTCCAGACATGTAGAATGAATAGCCAACATTCGTTAGGGTTTTGACCGACTCCGGCTCAATGCTTAAAGCCTGTTTATAAAACGCCTGTGCTAACTCATGCTGCTTATCTAAATCTGCCGCGACCCCTAATCCCATAAATGCATACTCTGGCGAATGCTGGTCAACCTTAAGCTTCACAACCGATTTCACCGTCACTAAATCTTCACTTTCTAGCGTGTCACCGTTGTTGAACCTTAATTGGTCAGCATTAACTGCACGTAGGAAGTAACTGCGACCTTGCTCGATATCACCATTACGAGTGTAAAGAATACCAAGTTGCTCAAGTACCTTGATGTTGTTTGGATTCTCTTCGATAGCAATCAAGTAGGCCTTTTCTGCCAAAGCTAAGTTATTCCGCGACTGATGAATACGGCCAATATTAAACAGTGCTCTGTCTCGGTATTGCCCATTTTCAAACGCAAGTGAGCGAATATATTCATACAATGCGAGATCTGAATTGCCCGAACTCAATGAAATATCACCACGCTGAATCGCTTCTTTTTCCGTTTTTGGCGGTTCCTCTAATGATAGAGTATCAATTGGCCGCCCATCATAAAGTGAAGTATCGAGCTGCGGCTCTTTACTCGCACAAGCTGTCAGCAGTAATAGTCCCATTAACATCAAGAAGTAACGAATTCCTTTCATAACAAATCCTTAATTGCCTAAGGTCGAAGTCAACGACAGCATTGAAGGGCCTATTGCTACAATAAAGAAGCAAGGCCAGATGAAAATGAGCAGCGGGAAGATCATTTTAGTCGGTATTTTAGCCGCAATCTCTTCCACCTCTTGATTACGCTTGTCACGAAAGTCTTCCGTATACTCGCGCAAAGTTTGCGACAAGCTACCGCCAATTCGAGAAGCATGCGACAACATGGTGACAAGACCCGCTATCTCTTTTACCCCTGTGCGCTCGACCAAATCATTAAAAGCATCCGACATCTCTACCCCTGCTTTGATTTTTGCGCAGACCGTATCAAGCTCGTCGGCAAAATCGGGGTGAGAGATCATTAGTTCATCAGCCACTCTGCGCAAAGCAGCGTTAAACCCTAAGCCTGATTCTGTACAAACCACAAGCAGATCCAGTGCATCCGGCACCCCGCCGCGGATTAGAGACTGGCGTTTATCAACCATGTAGTTAAGCGCAATATTGGGGGTATAAAGACCAATAGCGACACTGACTATCATCAATAAGTTTAGCTGTGTTACTTCTGGCAAGAAAAAGAAAAGAAATGCAGCAACAGCCAAACCAAAAATGATTGATAACCCTTTAATAGCGTAGAATATCGTAATCGCGCTCGCATCATGGTATCCAGCATGCATTAGCTTACTGCGGATGCTCTGGCTTTCCTTACTATTAGAAGGTTGCATCACAGGTGCCAACGATTCGAGCGTGTGGTCTAAACGACGGCTCTTCTTAAGCTTTTCGCTACCTGTGCTTTTACGGATCTCCTCTAGTTTTTGAGCGATAGGAGATTTCGAGCCCAACACCAGCAAAAATAACGTAAAAATAATAACAACTGTCGCAATCAGGATGAAAACTAAAAAAAGCGTTTGTTCATCAATCTTAAAGTTGTAGAGTTGATTTATGAGGTTTTCCATGATTACACCTCAAAGTTAATAATTTTTCTAATCCACATAGAGCCAATAAATAGACTCACTATGCCACCACTCACAAGATCTAATCCTCGCGGATCTCTGTACAATGGCTCTACGTATTCAGGGTTTATAAACGACATAAAGATAAATAGGATAAATGGAGAAAGAACGAGTATCCAAGCCGATAAGCGACTTTCTGCCGACAGCGTTTTAATCTTGCGCTGTAGCTTGAACCGAGAACGTAGCACCTTAGATACTTTCTCTAAGTTCTCTGAAAGATTCCCCCCAGTCTCCTTTTGCAGAAGTACAGCACTCGAGAAAGCAAGCATGGAAACAGTAGGTGTACGTTCAGCCATTTGCATAATCGCCATTCGCATGTCGTAACCGTAGTTGAGTAAGTTAAAGGTATTCTTAAACTCAACCCCGATTGGCGCTGGCATTTCGTTACCAACCTCATTAAATGCCTGAGTGACTGGCTGACCAGCCTGAAGCATTCGGCGCATGATATCGAGCGCTTCAGGAAGCATCTCCTCGAATGCCGCTAAACGATCTGAAATCTTTTTATTCAACCAGAAGTAGAGCATGAACCAAATACCAACAGCGGCGACAAGCCCAATGTAAATCGGTTGTTTGAATATCAAGGTCGTGATGAAGACTATCGTCGAAAATAAAAAAGTAACAGTAAGCGTTTGAGTCAG
Organism: Vibrio sp. TRT 29B02; assembly: GCF_050113655.1. Classification (NCBI taxonomy): domain Bacteria; kingdom Pseudomonadati; phylum Pseudomonadota; class Gammaproteobacteria; order Vibrionales; family Vibrionaceae; genus Vibrio; species Vibrio sp. TRT 29B02. Next base: position 29,427 of record NZ_JBNJOJ010000006.1, on the reverse strand, counting down.
GCTCCAGTCGTAACCTGACAGCTCTATCATTTTCTTTAATGAAGAGAAAGTCTCAATCTTAACCAGCTTTCTATCAAGCGGAGTTAAGCTTTTAACGTAGTGCTCGTGTAACAAAGAGCGCGCTTCCTCATCTAGGCCGGCTTGAGACTCTTTCAGTCGCTGAGACAGCTCTTTGTGCTTGGCTTTGCTACCAGCAGCAGGAAGTATCAATGCCTGTGAAATAAATACTACTGCAAAGAAGAGTAAAATAAAGAATAACGTCGCATCCTGCTGCATAACGCCCCCTTATAAGAATGTCTCATTAAAAATCTCGAATGGAAGGTGCATACCTTTCTTCGATAGCTGGTCATGACATTGAGGCACGACTCCAGTCGCTGTGTAATAACCTCGAACATTACCTTCTTCATCCATCCCTTGGCGATTAAAGCGGAACAGTTCAGACATGGTAATAATCTCGCCTTCCATGCCATTAATTTCACAAATACTGACCATTCGCCGTTTACCATCTTCCTGACGCTCCATCTGAACCACCAGATGAATCGCCGATGCGATTTGTGAACGTAGGTTTTTAGCAGTCATGTTCCAGCCCGCCATCGCGAACATATTCTCTACCCGAGAGAGAGCATCGCGCGGCGTATTGGCATGTATTGTCGCTAACGAACCATCGTGGCCAGTGTTCATCGCAGCTAACATATCAACCGCCTCAGCACCACGCACCTCACCAAGTACAATTCTGTCGGGGCGCATACGCAGAGAGTTTTTCACCAAATCTCGCTGCGTGATCTCCCCTTTGCCTTCAAGGTTTGCTGGACGAGTCTCTAGACGGACTACATGCGGTTGTTGCAGTTGTAGTTCCGCCGAGTCTTCAATCGTCACAATACGATCATCAGAAGGAATAAAGTTCGAGAAGATATTAAGTGTGGTGGTTTTTCCTGAACCGGTACCACCAGAGATAAGCACGTTTAACGCCCCACGCACCGCTGCTTCAACAAACTGAGCCATTTCGGGAGACAGAGAGTTATAGTTGAGCAGGTTATCCATATTCAACTTCTCTACCGCAAAGCGGCGAATCGACACCGATGAACCATCTAGTGCTAACGGCGGGATGATGGCATTGACACGTGAACCATCCGCAAGACGCGCATCGACCATAGGCGAGGCTTCATCGATACGACGCCCCACCTGACTCACGATACGATCGATAATATTACGTAAGTGCCTCTCATCGAGGAAAGTGTAAGGGGTGAGTTCAAGCTTACCGCGTCTTTCAACAAACACATGCTTAGGCCCATTAACCAAAATATCAGAAACTGTCGCATCGTGAAGTAATGGCTCCAAAGGCCCGAGGCCAAAAACTTCGTCTTCGATTTGTTGGATCACACGTTTCCGACCCTCAGCACTTAACGCATGTGTCTGGTCCTCAGCCATCAACTGAACGATGGCATCATGTAGATCCGCTTTTGCTCTTTCTGGTTCTAAACTTGCTAAAAGTCCAAGGTCTAACGTCTCAAGCAGTCTTTGGTGGTAATAACGCTTCACTTCCTGTTCAAGCGTCAATTGCTTACGAGTTTCTTCTATGACCTTTTCTTTCGCTTCTTTTTCTAACATTTTCTGTTCTTTGAAAGAGTTAGATGGAGAAGAGTTAGCGCCTGTCTGTGCATTTGAATCTGACATTTTCGAAAGATTATCTTGCTGTTGCTCTACTGCATTCACTTTTTCTTGCAACTCAGGATTCAGATTTTTTCTTTTAAAAAACATAATCGCTCTCTGTCACTGTAAGTGAAAAGTTATGAGAATAACCGCTTAAACCAACCTTTCTTCTCTTCAGTCTGTGGAGAAATAGACTCTACAAAGCGGCTAATTGATTTCGAAATCGAACTGTTTTTTTTGGCTTCAATGAATGGACGACCTAAATTGGCACTTTCTAATGCCACTTTGAACTCATTCGGGATGACATGGACCGATATATCACCAACAGTTCCTTTAATATCTTTAAGGCCAATCGACTGGTGTTTTTCATAACGATTGATCACAATTTCGAGCTGCTCTTTACTAATGCCAAACTCAAATGAAAGCAACTTAATCATCTGTGTCGTGTTCTTGATGGCGACAAGGTTTTGCTGGGCAATTAAGAAAACTTTGGTAGCAGGGGCAAGCACAGGAGCAAATAGTCGATCTACCCCTCGAGAAAGGTCAACAATCACATAAGGGTAATGTTCTCGAAGTAGAGGCATCAACTTATTTAAATACTTAGCTTTCTCGTAGTTTTCATGACTATTTTCACGCTTAAACGACAGAATATGGAGACCACTTGAATGCTTAGTGACAAACGTGCTCAAAGAGACTTCATCAAGATCAGACACATTCGCTAACGCATCTGTAATACTGTAAGAAGGGTTAATACTCAGATAGTCATTAATCACACCAAACTGAAGATCTAAATCGAGCAATAAAACTTGGTCTGGGTTCTGGTTAGCGATTTTTATTGCAGAGTTAAGCGCTATGATAGAAGCTCCAGAGCCACCTTTGGTATTCATAAACACCAGCAGCTCCCCTAAATTTCGACTTGCGACCTTTTCTTCGGCAACATTTTTAAGTAGCGGAATGAGCTCTTCAATTTGAGCGACATTGGACACAAAATCGGCAGCACCAATACGCAAAGAAATCTTTAATGCACCATTATCGTTTTCATTGCCAAACACAATCAGTGAAGCTTCGTGGTTTTCGTTGTTGGATTCAGGCGCTTCATAATTCTGCAGCTCGACTATTTTCTGCGCCCAGTTAGGACCCGTTTCAACGAAAATTAAATCTGGCGGTGAAAAATGCGATAAGTTGGCAACGTTCAAACCGTGGAAAGAGATCATTTCGTAGCTAATACTTTGGCATTTAGATAGCTCGTGACTGATATGTAAATGAAAAGAGTCAGACGAATAAAACACCCAAATCGTGAGATTGGTTTTTAGTCTTAACGGAGCGCTTCCATGTGGCGTTATCTTCACAGCCTCTCCCATATTTGCCTCCTAGCAATCTGAACTACTACTGCTACCGTCCGATGTCCGATGATGACCTAAGTTTTCTCTCGGTCGAATCGTTTCAAACGCAGGAACAGCCAACAACCCTGTTAAGTTGACGAAGCTTAATAACCCTGTGTATTGATAATTAAAATTCACCACTCTAGCCCTTACATAACTAATTGTAGGAAACACATCATCATCTGTCAGAGTTCCTGCCACAACATTTCCAGAATCATCCAAATAATCGATAACGATGTTGGCAGTAGTTAAGCCCCCAGGGGCATAATCAGGAAGGACTAATGCGGGAATATCATTGCGATCCTCAACCCGACATACTGCTGCCAGTCTTGCAGCTACTCTAGTGACATCGTTGATAACCTGTAAGGAATAAACATACCGCCCAACCTCTATCACCGAAAAAATCACCAACAGGAGTGCTGTCGATACAATGGTAAATTCTATAATGCTAATACCGGCTTGTCGTTTCATGGTGCAGTCCTCATCATTGCTGAGGAATTCAGTGGTACAGTAAAATTAAAGTCCGGATTAAATGCCATCATCATCGGAGTATATTCGTGAGAGATAGTAACAGTGACGTAACCATTGCTGTGACTTACAGTCACATCAGCAGTAGAAACATCTTCAACCATAGGTGTTGAACTTTCTCCCACTGATGAGTGACCATAAATCACAATATTCTTTATTTCGCCAACATCGGCAATTTGATCGTAACTCGCAGAGCCTGAAATATTAGTTGTCGCGTATCGGACTCCGTTTTGCGCCATTTTGTTTAGAGTGTTGTAACGAATAAAAGCGCTACCAAATTCAGTAATTGCCATCATTACAAGCAACAACACTGGTATGGAGATAATCATCTCTACCGCAGCTAGCCCTTGCTGTTTTTTACATACTGGAGTTAAGTGGTTCATGACTCACCTCCATTAGGGTCTTTGTAAAGCACGATTCGATAAGGCCCATCACTATCTGAATTTTGCCCTGGAGGCCCACTCAGAACAGAGCAATCTTCAATAAACTCTCCATACACAGGTTCTTTGCTACCGTTATTGGTCGGTGCCTGCTGCAGCAAAAAGAAACAAGCTAGGGCAGTAACATCTAAGCTCGTTGTCCCTCCCTTAGCTCCCGTACAGTCAACAACAGGAAGAACTAAAACTCTGCGGTTAACCTGCCCCCCCGATGAAATTCGGCAGTCACTATCTCCTGTGCAATCAGGTAAAGCACTGAGATAGTCACTATATCCCCATGGTTGACCACCAGCACCACTCGTATCTTCATAGGTAACGTTACCGTCGTTGTCTGTAGTCGGTGAGGTAACTGGCTCACGCACGTAAACATCCGAAGGGTAATCAACTGCGGATAAACCTCCACCACTGTATGAACCAAAACGGGTATTAAGCCCCTGCCCGACAGGACCGACTGTATTACCTGGTTTAGTCGTGACCGTACTACCCACGCCAATGGAGCCGTAGGTTTGCTGATATTGCTCTATAGAGTCGGGATTACCTGCCAATGCTTCACGCACAGTTGAGGCGCCGGAGCCAAAATCGAGCAATTGATAGTTACCCGCCCCCATATCACTGTTCATGTGACTAGCGACTTTAATCGGATAGACTTCACCAGGGTTATAACCATTGGTTCCACCATCTTCACCTTCACAGACAGCGATTGGGACAATGTTTGTGGTCGAGCTAAGCGAAGGACTCGGTCCGGCGACAGCTGAAGAGTCTAAATTCTTATCAACGTTAAAAACGTGGGCAAAGAAGTTATCTAATTCAAAACCTGTGACGGACACTCGAACATATGTATCTTCAGCCGGGTTAAAACTACCATCCGGAAATACGTCCGCATCATTGGAGAACTGCACTGCTACTGTCGCAGTAGAAAAGTCCATTTCATCATTGCCAGTCGCATTAGCGACATTGGTCAGTGTCGTATTGGCTGCGATGGTTGCTTCAGCTGTCGTTCCGCCGTTATCAACGACGATTGCTGCTGCAAGCGCTGCGGCATCAAGACTGTTTTGCAGTCGAGTTTTATTAAGCATTGCATGGTTTACATCAATAGATAATGCCGCAACGCCTATTAGCGACAACATTGCCGCTGTCACAAGTACTAACGCTAAGCCTTTTTGCTTACTCACCATCCGAGTGTTTGTTCGCCGACACATAGCTGGCTCCTTAGAGGCTAATCCGAGCCCCCTTCCAAAAATTGACTCTCAGTCCCTTTCAATTCTTTACCTTGTTTTCCTGTATAGACTTGATAAGCACCTTCCATTCGTTCACCACTACCTGACGGAATAACCCCTAAATTGTCCTGAGTTGCATTAAGGTTGTACGTTTGTTGTGTTTTTAACTTCGCCACATGGCCACCCAACTGCTCTGCATTATTGACACACCCAAAGAGCAACAAGGATAGAACAATGACACCAGTAATTACTTTTGTATGTTTCATATTGCCCCCCTATAGACTGTGTCCAAATGTGCCTTCCGTACCACCTTTGGTATGGTCGATATATTCTTGTTCAGTGTTATCGCTTGGCTTAGCCGCGTTTGCAGGTGCTATGTAAGCACCACGCCCAAGTAGGTAATATTCAAAATCATTCGGCTCAACAAATGAATCGGTCGGAAGAGTCACGCGACGACGATCGACAGGTTTAGCTAATCGCGGAGTCACCAGAATAACTAATTCTGTTTCACCCGAAATGTACTCCTGACTATTGAACATCTGACCAAGGATAGGGATATCACTAAAACCAGGCATTTCATTAACGATGTCACGAACGTTTTCACTGATTAATCCAGCAATACCAATGGTCTGACCATCAGCCATTTCAAGTGTCGAAGACGCACTACGACGGGTAATAGGTGGAATAATATAGGTACTATTAGTAAAGTTGGGGTCTAATACCAGAGATGAAGTATTGGCGATTTCACTCACATCAATGGCCAAGTTAAGATTAATTTTCTGATCGCTTAGCACGGTTGGGATAAACTTGAGACCAACACCATACTCCTTATAAGCTATAGTAATTCCATCCTTATCTGGTACAGGTATTGGGAACTCCCCCCCCGCCAAGAATTCAGCTTTAGATCCACTTAGTGCCGTCAAATTAGGCTCTGCCAATACCTTGGCTGTCCCGTTTTGTTTAGCGATATCCAACGCAAAAGAGAAGAGCGTATTGCTATCGATAAAAGATCCCAACAAACCTGTTGTATCTATAGCGGGTGAGTTAAATACGGGTGTCACAGAGCCTGGACTTCCTGATAACGTCGGTAATAAACCACCTGCTGACGTCCCACCCCAAGAAAAATTGCCGCTTTGCTGCAAAAACTGAAAGTTTGCATCAAATTTACGCACTAAGCTTCTTTGCACTTCAGCAACGGTAACTTCAAGTAGAACTTGTTGCGCACCACCGATTGTCATTAAGTTGATCACGCCAGTTTGAGTCGTCTGCTCACTCAGGGACTCTTTCGTTTCATCAGCCTCTTGCCCAACGGCGTAAGTCTCTGCTACTCGCAATGCGATATTCATTGCAGCTTGGTTACTGATTTGCCCACTTAGGATCAAACGATTCTGAGCACTGTGAACTTCGATTTGCTCACTAGGCAAAAACTCGTATAACTTGGCTTTTAAGCTGTTTAAATCATGAGTGACTTCAATATTGATGGATTCAATCAGTTGACCACGGCTATCCCAAGCCATCAGGTTGGTCGAGCCAAGCTTCTTGCCAATCAAAAACAGCTCATCGGATTTGAGCATTACGATATCAAGTACTTCAGGATCACCCAATGAAACACGCTTTGCTTTGCCAGCTAACGTTACGTGTGTGGATTTATGGTGGGGAACTTTGACCACTTTCCCTGATTGTGAAGCCGCAAAGGTAACACCACTGCACAGCAGCAAGATAAAAAACAGTGTTATTATTTTATTCATAGCTCACCTCAGTCCCTGACACGGATATTGCTGGATTCGGTGCCCTTAATAATAGTGACACTAGGGGCAACATATGTTTTGACCACTTTTTCCTCTTCATGAGGATTACGTAATGCTAACTGTATGTCTCCACGACTTTGGGCAGACAACAACTTTTCGGCCTGACTAGGTGTCACCTCTAACGTCACAGCCCTTACGATAATTGGTTTGTTTTCTTTGGTTCTCGCCGTTTGGTCAACAGCTAATACTTTGATTTCTTTGAGCACTGTTACGGTATTAGCCGAGTTTTTTCCGTATTTAATCGTGTTTAACACATCCACCTTATTGCCCGGCAGCAAGAAGCCCGCAACACCAATAACATCGTTTACCCGAATGGTCACAGCACGTTTATTCTCTGGGATTAGAGATGCTAACGTTGAGCCCTCTCCCTGATTGGCTAGACGGCTAACATGGATTATCTCGCCCGGATAAACATTGCTCGCAACAACTTGCCCGATCAACTCTTCAGCCGATGTAAATTGAGATTCAGAGCGCCACGCTTTTTCTAGCAACTTGTTGGTAATGTGTTGCTCCTCAATAACCGTCCCTGCGAGTATTTCCTGAGAGGCAATGATCACCGGCTCTCGCTCGACCACCTCTACTTCAGTTTGAGGCTGCAATTGGTTGTCCATCCACTGTTTGGCGAAAAACACGGCTCCTAAACCAAACGCAATGGAGAGTAAAAAGAGTAATATGACTTGATTTCGACTCATCGAGCACCTCCTCCTTTGCCATCAGCTGTAAAGTACACTTCCCACGCACGGCTTACGATTTCAGAGGAGATAACAGGTTCAACTTCTTCAAATACGATGATATCTCGGCTGATCCCTACAATGTCTTTTGGTAAACAAGGATAAAAGCCCACGTCATGCTGACGATGTAAGTCAAATAAAGTTTCAAAACACCCTTGGGTAAGGGTCAGATTTTTAGATTTCGCAATAATGCCCCACAGTTCGCGATACTCTTCTTCGAGTAGAGGACCAAACTGAATCTTGTAGCCAAGTCGACGTAAAAAAGCCGGGTCACTGATCTTTTCCGGATCTAGGTTCGTAGAAAAGGCAAGAGTAAGGATAAAAGGTATTGAGATCTGTTGACCATTGGGCAAGTTCAGATAGTCGTAGAAATATTCCATCGGTACGATCCATCGGTTCAGCAATGTATCAACTGGCATCGGCTGGCGACCCAAATCGTCGATAATAAAAATTCCGTTGTTCGCCATCATCTGTAACGGAGCCATCCATACCTTGTTGTGATCGCTGTGGTTGACCTCCAGCATGTTCATGGTTAATTCCCCACCGACTTGGATACTGGGTCGTTCACAAAGGCACCAGCGGCGGTCAAATTGTTCTTTAAACGTGATGGACTGAATATCTGAGCTGGATACCCTCTTGTGATGCTGAGGCGAAAAGACTTTGATGATGTTACCCGCGGCGAAGACAGCGTGAGGGATGTAAACCGACGTGTTGAGTGAGTTGAGAATTTTTGTCGCGACAAAGGTTTTACCTGAACCTGCACTGCCGTAAAGCAACAACGCCCGACCAGAATTAATCGCAGGCCCCAAAACCCCGACCATACGATGAGCGCCCAGCACATCTGAGAGTGCATATTCGACATCGGCTCTATTAACCATTTGAGCTCGAACGTCCTGCGCCTTGACCATTTCGCAATATTGATTCAAAGAGACGGGTACTGGGCCTAAATAGGCATCTTTTACAAAAGCGGTATCGGCTTCCTGCATGCCTGATTCTGACAAACCATAGCGCACATGTCCGGTAGATTGAGTGGAAAAGGTTGAGGAAGCAGCTTGAAAAACCTCGACCATTGACTTTGCTCTTAGGCCTGCGATGACATCCTCAATCATATGACTATTGACACATAACAACTTGGTCAATTGGAGAATGTCAGACTTGGGATAGGCGGCAATATGTTTAATGACCAGATTTTCGACCACCGCTTTGGGTATTCCTAAGTCGTCGAAGCTTGTTGGCACAGGGGGTTGCGGAGCTTGCGGCGTCAACTCTGTTCGATGTTGAACCTTGGACATTGCCTGAACCATAAACGCTCCTTGTGATTAATTCAGAAAATAGAAATAAAGTGCGACTCCAACAACAACGACTGGCGCAAAAGGCATTTGATATCGTCCTCTGCTACCGTTTGGGCTGGTTAAAGCTTTACTGCCCGAAGAACCATACATGACATAGATCGAGTATTTGTTTAGTAACGATTTAAATTGGTTAGGTGATTCTGCGAGGCGAAGAAAGGCATAGAAGAGGCCAATAATCACGCTTGCAACTGCAATCCAATAAACCGCTCCCAAAATATGCCCACTGCCAAGCCAAAAACCCACGACACCCAAAAGTTTTACATCACCGGGAGCCATCACTTTTAAAAAATAAAAAACTAAAGCAACGCCAAAACATGTAATTCCACTAACGGATGACCAGAGTAGGAAATTATAGTCTTGAAGAACAACAGCCTTATTAATAAAGCTAACAAAAAGAACAACTAATAATAATGAATTAGGTATTCGGTGCTCTTTTGCATCAGAAACGGCTATGGCAAATAAGACGACCCAAACTAATACATCCATTTAACCGCTCCGTAACACAACTTTATTAGTTAAATATAGTCGAAAATTCGGCAGTGAGTATTCCTCTAAACGCAACAAATAAACCAGCAAAGCCCACAACGAGCAACCCAGCCCCCACGACATACTCAACGACGGTAAGTCCTTCTTCATCCTTAAGAAAATCTGACATAGACACAAAAACCTCCTTATTTTCCCTAATACAAAGAACCCATAGTGGCTTCACTATGGGTCATAAACTATCGATTGAGAGGCGATATTTTCACCTTATACTCTCAGCTATTCATCAGCAAATACAGTGCCAAGCTCATTTTCTAGGGTTGTACTGAAGGTGCCAAAAATACCCGCTAATCCTGCCACGAGCAGACCTGCACCTACAACGTATTCAACAACCGTCAACCCTTCTTCGTCTTTCATAAATGCTGTGATGTTTTTGATAAGCTTGCTCATGATATGTCTCCTTCCAAAGTTCATTAAGCTATTTCGCTTACTGATAATTTAGGTTTATTTGAGTAAGAACCGTTAGGATTATTTTGGCTATCTTTGGTACTTATTTGCCATTAACTATCAGAGAAAATAAGCACATTTGCTCGTCAAATAAGCAAATTCTAAAATTAGGCTATTTATTCAAAAAATAGTCCTTCATATATTTTCTTTTTAATTTAATGCACTTACAAAGCACTTTTTAGTTACTACTATATAGCCACTCAACCAAAATCACCCATTCTCACTTTTGACACTTGACAGAAAGCTGAACACCGCATTTAAGTGATGTCAATCACATTAAAACACCAACTAATCATTCAATCGCTCAATAAGTGGCTTGGTTAATATCAATTAACATACTAAGCTAATTGGTATAGTTCGCGTGATTAAAACTAAAACAAAATAAGGGCTTTACACAGTGGATGTGTTGTACAAAGGTTACTGGCTCGGACAATCGGTGACGTACGTCGCCAAAGATATAATTCGAGATCTGGAAAGATACTTTCATATTCTCGACTATGGGTATGATGTGTCTGTCCTTAGTGAATCTGAAATACATTTCTGTTTTTTCTGTTACGAAGCCTCTTTTCACTCACTGTTTCTGACTGCCGCAAAGCTTTGTCAAAACCTAGATAAAAATCTAATCGTGGTATACGACAATGGACTCCCCCAAGAAATTGCTGAATTGGATGTGGTTTATTCAACCTTTAACCTCAATCACGATGACTCTCGGGCTTGGAGTGATGAACTCAATAAGCAGGTCTACTACCAGTTTTCAAAACACCAAGAAATCCTTAATATCCATAAGTTAGTAGAGAACCATCAACAAAAACATATCAACAAAGATCTGGTTGAAATGCTGAGGTATATCGATAAGAACCTCTCAAGAACGATTAGAGAAGAGGACGTAGCAGAATACTGTCACTACTCAGTGACGTATTTTTCTAAGTTTTTTCACAAAACGATTGGAGTCAGTTTCCGGGATTACCTGACACTCAAAAGAATCAATCTCGCTAAGCAGCTGCTAACCAATGAGCGCAAAGAGAAAATATCTTTTATCGCTTTCCAGTGCGGCTATAACGATGTCTCTTACTTCTCCCGCATTTTCAAAAAAAAGACGGGGATTAGCCCTGCAGTCTATCGTCAACTTCACTAATCACGCGCTGGTCACAAGAAACTCCTAAACTTACTCTTAGTGCTTTCCTCCTATTTATTTACCATGCTAGAGTTAACAATCTATTAACAACAAAAATAACCATAATTTTGCCAATAACACGGAGTTAGAGAATGATTCAGCCTAACGAGTTAAGCAAACCAACCTGTGCTCTCCCACCACCCAACGAGATGATCCTAAAATGGGCAGCGGAGCGCCCTAATGAGGTTTATCTTAAACAAATTATCAACCGCCAGTTTATCGAGTTCACCTACGCGGAAGTTGCCGATCAAGCACTAAAGCTAGTCACAGCACTCAATAATTTGGGTATCCAGCCAGGTGACAAAGTTGCACTGGTATCAAAAAACTGTGCCGAATGGTTTATCTGTGATTTAGCCATGACGCTTGGTGACTTTGTCAGCGTGCCGATCTTCCCAACCGCTGGTGCTGATACCATCGAATACTGTCTGACGCACAGTGAAAGTAAAGCGCTGATTGGCGGTAAGCTTGATGATGCAGCAGCAACACAGCAAGTGATCGACACGATGCCTGACCTTATCACCATCGCTCTGCCGTATGACTCTGCACCAAGTTGCCAATACCAATTTAAACAGTTGATCGCTGATTGTGAACCAAGCCAGTATCGTCCTGAGCATTACGACGATAAATTGATGTCGTTAGTTTATACTTCCGGCACTTCGGGGGTACCTAAAGGCGCAATGCTCACTTATGGCGCGTTTAGTTGGTCGGTCCAACAACTCATCAATCACATCGGTATTCAAGAGAATGATCGTCTGTTCTCCTATTTACCACTCGCCCATATTACAGAGCGAGTCTATATTTTCGGTTCTTCGATCATGGGGGGAGTTCAGACAGCCTTCCCTGAGTCTCTCGATACTTTTATCGAAGATGTAAAAATGCAAAGACCCACATTGTTTATCTCAGTGCCTCGACTATGGACCCTGTTCCAACAGCGTATTCAAGATAAACTGCCGCAGAAAAAACTGAACATCTTGCTCAAAATTCCATTTGTTAACTCTTTGATTAAGAAGAAACTCGCAGATGGACTCGGTCTGGACAAAGCTCGCGTGCTAGGTTGTGGTTCTGCCCCTGTGTCTCCGGCGTTACTTGAGTGGTACCACAGCGTCGGCCTGAACATCACAGAAGCTTGGGGGATGACTGAGTCGTTTGCCTACAGCACACTTAACTACCCATTCCGTGCAGACAAAATCGGTAGTGTTGGTAATGCAGGGCCCGGTATTGAACTGAAAATTGCCGAAGACAATGAAATCATGGTCCGAGGAAAAGGTTTATTCTCCGGCTATTATAAGAACGACATCGCGACTCAAGAGTCATTTGACTCGGAAGGGTGGCTACACACTGGTGATATTGGTTCTATAGACAGCGAAGGATACTTAAACATTCAGGGACGTAAAAAAGATACCTTTAAAACAGCTAAAGGTAAGTTTGTCGCCCCTGTTCCAATTGAGAAAAAACTGTTCGAGTACAGCCGTATAGAAATGATGTGTCTGATTGGTCTGGGACTTCCAGCGCCAATTTTGCTTGTGGTTCCTCATGATTTCCCTAATTTTGATCGTGCCCGTTATGAGCGTACGACGAAAAAAGTCATCAAGAGAATGAACGCCGAGCTAGAGTCTCACGAACAGATAAAAGGCGTCTTAATGATCAAAGATCCGTGGAGCATTGAGAATGGTATCTTGACTCCGACTTTGAAAATTAAACGTCATGTTCTTGAGCAAAAATACCACGAGATTGGGCACAACTGGCCTAAAGGTCAGCTCGTCGTGTGGGAAGAGTAGTTTTGTACTGATATTTAAAAGGAGAGCCTACGCTCTCCTTTTTACTTTTCGGCATAAAGTAAAGCGATTATGATGCTCACTTGCCACAAGAATACATAGGGACAGTATATGGATGCTAGGTTGCATCACCTGCCAGGATTGCGCTACTTTGAAGTCGCGGCAAGGCTCAATAGTTATAGCCGAGCAGCCGAAGAGCTTTTTATTAGTCAGGCTGCTGTGAGCCAAAAAATTCGCCAATTAGAGGATGGGTTAGGCTGTAAGCTATTTGTCCGTGATGGCCGAGAAATGCGTTTAACCGAACAAGGAAAAATCTTGTTTAAACATGTTTCTCAAGGCTTTGAAACTATTATCAGTGGTCTGAATCAAATCCAGAGCGAGCCTGTTGAAGGCTTGCTGTGCGTTAGTTCAACGCCGTCATTTGCGTCTCGTTGGTTACTACCGCGATTATGGAAATTCTCTACTCAATACCCAAGTATCCCTATTCGTATCATTACCAGTTGCGACGCTCCCAAACTAAAACAGGGTGATGCCGACCTAGCTATATGGCAAGGCGATACTCTCGACGTCAGTGACAACCACAAGCTACATAAAGAGTTTCTATTTGAAGAAACGATCTACCCGTTTTGTTCTCCCCACCTAGCGAAAACAATCAACTTATCGACGCCCGAACAGCTACTTGGTTGCTGGTTGATTCACTATGAATCAGGAGGTTACCCATGGCGAGCTTGGTTTGCCGAAGCCGGTGTTGAGATGAACAAAGAGTCGGTGAGATGGATGGATGTCAGTACCTTCGATCATGCGATGAATGCGGTTATGGCTGGTCATGGCGCTTGTTTAGCCTCAGACTCACTCGCCGCCGACTATGTAGAGAGAGGGTTACTCATTAAGCCATTTGATATTGGTATGACCCCAGGCATCCAATTCAACCTGTTCTACAATGATGAGTCCCCTCGACGAAATCGAATCGCTGCTTTTGCAAACTGGCTACATAGCGAAATAGCAGGCTAAGCAACAAAAAGAGAGCCATTCGTTAGGTTTTGGCATCATTGATAGCCGTAGCCCAAGGTAGGCTGGGAAACTAAGCGCTAGGAGCACGTTACCCTATATAAAAAAGCCCCAGTCTTACGACTGGGGCTTTAAAGTTATTTAGCTAACAATAAGAATTACTTCTTAGCGTTACGCTCTTTAACTTCTGCGATTACTTGCTCAGCAACGTTTGATGGACAAGCTGCGTAACGTGCGAACTCCATAGAGAACTGACCACGACCAGAAGTCATTGTACGTAGCGTACCGATGTAGCCGAACATTTCTGATAGAGGAACGTCAGCTTTGATACGAACGCCAGTAGCACCAGCTTGTTGGTCTTTGATCATACCACGACGACGGTTAAGGTCACCGATAACATCACCAACGTGGTCATCTGGAGTAAATACGTCAACGTTCATGATTGGCTCAAGAAGCTGTGCACCTGCTTTAGGCATTGATTGACGGAATGCGCCTTTCGCTGCGATTTCAAATGCGATTGCAGATGAGTCAACTGCGTGGAAGCCACCGTCGAATAGCTCAACTTCAACGTCTAGCGTAGGGAAGCCAGCTAGAACACCAGTTTGCATCATGCCTTCGAAGCCTTTCTCTACTGCAGGCCAGAATTCCTTAGGAACGTTACCACCTACAACAGTTGACTTGAACGTGAAGCCAGAGTTTGGCTCACCTGGTTTGATGCGGTAATCGATCTTACCGAACTGACCAGAACCACCAGACTGCTTCTTGTGCGTGTAGCTATCTTCAACTGCTTGAGTGATAGTTTCACGGTAAGCTACCTGTGGAGCACCTACTTCTAGCTCAACGCCGTAAGTACGCTTAAGGATGTCTACCTTAATGTCTAGGTGAAGTTCACCCATACCTTTAAGGATAGTTTCGCCTGAATCTTCGTCAGTCTCAACTTGGAATGATGGATCTTCTGCAACCATCTTACCAATAGCGATACCCATCTTCTCAGTAGAACCTTTGTCTTTCGGAGAAACAGCGATAGAGATTACTGGCTCTGGGAAGATCATTGGTTCTAGAGTACATTCGTGCTTAGGATCACATAGAGTGTGACCTGTTTGAACGTTCTTCATACCTACAACAGCGATGATGTCACCAGCTTGAGCTTCAGTGATCTCTGTGCGGTCATTCGCTTGCATCTCAACCATACGGCCGATACGCTCAGTCTTACCTGTCGCAGCGTTAAGGATAGTGTCACCCTTCTTCATGCGGCCAGAGTAGATACGAATAAATGTTAGTGCACCAAAACGGTCATCCATGATCTTGAATGCTAGCGCTTTTAGTGGCTGATCAGCATCAACGATTGCTTTTTCGCCAGTTGGTTCACCTGTTTCAGGATCAGTTAGATCTTGAGGTTCAACTTCTGTTGGGCTTGGTAGGTAATCTACTACAGCGTCAAGAACAAGTTGCATACCTTTGTTCTTAAATGCAGAACCACAGAATGTTGGGAAGAACGCTAGGTCACGAGTACCTTTACGGATACAAGCTTTGATTTGCTCGATAGTTGGCTCTTCGCCTTCCATGTAAGCTTCCATTAGCTCGTCATCTTGCTCAACAGCAGTTTCAATCATTTCTTCACGGTATTGTTCTACATCGTCAACCATGTCTGCTGGAACATCTAGAACTTCGTAGTTTTCTGGAAGACCAGTTTCGTCCCAAACGTACGCTTTACGAGTTAGAATGTCTACAACACCAACGAAATCATCTTCACGACCGATTGGCAGAGTCATAACTAGTGGGTTAGCACCTAGTACTTTCTTAACTTGCTCAACAACGTTGAAGAAGTCTGCACCCATACGGTCAAGTTTGTTTACGAAAATGATACGTGATACTTCAGATTCGTTAGCGTAACGCCAGTTAGTTTCTGACTGAGGCTCAACACCGCCAGAACCACAGAATACACCGATACCACCATCTAGTACTTTAAGTGAACGGTATACTTCAACTGTAAAGTCAACGTGTCCCGGAGTATCGATAACGTTTAGACGGTGGTTTTTCCACTCACACGTTACAGCTGCTGACTGGATTGTGATACCACGCTCAGCTTCTTGCTCCATGAAGTCAGTAGTAGACTCACCGTCATGTACTTCACCAGTTTTGTGGATTTTACCAGTAAGCTTCAGGATACGCTCAGTGGTGGTAGTTTTACCCGCATCAACGTGCGCGAAAATACCAATGTTTCTGTATTTCGATAAATCTGCCATTGTCTTACTCTGTTAATAAGGTATAAATTGCGCGCAGAGTATATCACAATCTGTCAAGACTGATACCCTTGCGTGCGCTGTATGTAAAAAAAACTTGTCTCACCAATATTAGCAGTTAATTCACCAACTAAATGGTAAATTTGCTGGTATTGATTAAGCTTTCTCAGAATAAAAATGCTGCTCATTCGGTAACAAGCAGCACCTCATATTTTGCTATTGTCCTTAGCTTAGCGAGGACAAATCTCCGACTCTGGGAAGAAGAACTCGATTTCGCGAGCTGCTGATTCCGGACTATCTGAACCGTGAACAGAATTATAGCGCATGCTGACAGCGTAATCAGCACGAATGGTGCCACATGCTGCTTCTTCTGGGTTAGTTTTACCCATAAGTTCACGGTAGCGTGCAATCGCATTTTCGCCTTCAAGTACTTGAACCATGATTGGTCCAGAAGTCATAAATTCTTTCAGTGCAGGGAAAAACGCTTTGCCTTCATGTTCTGCATAAAAGCCACTCGCCTGCTCTTCAGTTAGACGAACCATTTTAGCTGCAATGATCTGTAGACCTGCTTTTTCAATGCGGTGATAAATTTCACCAATGAGATTGCGTTCTACTGCATCGGGCTTAACGATAGAAAAAGTTCTTTCAAGAGCCATAAGGTATCCTTTCGTTTTATCTTTGTTTTAATAGAAGAGGCTCTGCGGCCTCTTAATGTTATTTGCTCGCTTGCTGCATGAGCAAAGCAGCCAAACTACGTACGCCTACGCCTGTTGCACCTGCGGCCCACTTATCTGTTGCCGCTTTACGATACGTTGCAGCGCAGTCGAAATGTAACCAGCCTTTCTTGTAATCTTGCACAAAATAAGACAGGAATGCCGCCGCTGTGCTAGCACCTGGTGAGTAGTCTCCACTACAGATGTTTGACAGGTCAGCAAAGTTAGATGGCAACATGCTTCGGTGAAACTCTGCAAGCGGCAGTGGCCACAAACCTTCGTTCTCTTCACGAGCAGCTGTGAGTGCCTGATGAGACAGTTCGTCATCAAAGCTCATTAGCGCATGGTAATCATTACCTAAAGCGTTTTTCGCAGCTCCAGTTAGGGTTGCGCAGTCAATGATCAGTTGCGGGTTCTGTTCACTCGCGTAGATTAGTCCATCCGCAAGCACAAGGCGACCTTCAGCATCAGTATTCATGATCTCAACAGTCTTACCGTTTTTGTAAGTGATGATATCGCCAAGTTTAAGCGCACGACCAGAGATCATGTTCTCTGCACAACAAAGAATGAGTTTTACACGTTTGTTTAGGCCACGCATGATGGCTAAGCCTAAAGCACCTGTGATGGTACCAGAACCGCCCATATCCGCTTTCATCGCAGTCATAAAACCCGATGGTTTGATACTATAACCGCCTGAATCAAACGTAATCCCTTTACCGACTAAACAAGCAAATACAGGGGCGTTTTCATCACCTGTTGGGTTAAAGTCAAGTTGAAGCATTGCAGAGGTTCGCTCAGAACCGCGTCCGACCGCATAAATACCTTGCCAACCTTCCGCTAGCAGATCTTTATCTTTTACGATACGAGCCGTGACTGTACCTTCTGGAGCAACAGATTTAATAAACTCAGCAGCCATAGTCGCTAACTGACGAGGCGCCACTTCTTCCGCAGTCTTGTTGATAATATCACGCGTAAAATCGGTCGCTTTGATACGCGCTTCTAGCTCTACTTTATCCGCCTGTGCAAGTTCTTGCCATGCAAGCTGGTTAATTTTTTTAGGGCCGCGGTAACCTTGGTGAAACGTCCAAACGTTTTCCAAGTTCCAACCTTCACCAGCGAGAGTTAAAGACGCCACGCCTTGAGCATCAAGTTTACGAGCCGCCTTTTGAATCGTGCCAAGATCGTCTTCTTCAACGAGGTGGATAGTCGCACCGTGATCAGAAAATGAAACGATCGCGTTAGCTCCCCATTGAGGGCCTGCAGCTTCTTGGCTTAGAAATACTGACATCTGTCTAGACATGGTTTCTCCTTGTCTTTACTGGCGTTGTCTACGCCTTCTTCTATTTACCACTGGATGTTAACACTTTAATGTGAAATTGATAAAAAAACGGACCATAAGGTCCGCTTTTTTTAGTAAATTTTGTTAACTGAAAGGGGTTTACCGCTAGGGTTAATCCATTTCATCCATCCAACATAGGATCACAGCTTCCAGTATCTTCTCATTCGAACGGTTTGGTTCATCATCAAAGTCATCAAGTTCCATGATCCACTGGTGCAAATCCGTAAAACGAACGGTTTTAGGATCTGTATCAGGAAACTTATCACATAACTCAATAGCAATATCGCGAGAATCTGTCCATTTCATTACTTACCTTCCTTACTATAGCGTTACGATGGGTGGTCGGGTTGAGACGATTAATGGTCTTCCGATGCGTGGTTTAGTGTGTATTTAGGAATCTCAACAACTAAATCTTCATCAGCGACTTTTGCCTGACAACCTAAGCGCGACTCAGGCTCAAGACCCCATGCTTTATCTAGCATGTCGTCTTCAAGCTCATCACTCTCTTCTAAAGAGTCAAAACCTTCACGAATAACAATATGACATGTAGTACAAGCACATGATTTTTCACACGCATGTTCAATACCGATGCCGTTTTTTAGCGCAACATCAAGGACCGTTTCACCTGTCTTGGCTTCTAAAACCGCGCCCTCTGGGCACAAATCTTCATGCGGTAATACGATAATCTTAGGCATAACTCTATCTCTTAAATATCATCTACTGATTGACCTGACAGTGCAGCTCGAATCGATTTATCCATACGGCGAGAAGCGAAGTCTTGGCTCGCCTTGTCAGTATCTTTGATACCTTGTTCTATTGCATCAGCACTGCCGCTATTTCGCAGCTCAATGAGTGTCTCAATCGCTTGAAGCAGTACTTGTCGTTCTTGCTCAGAAAGGAGTTCATCACCATCCGCCTGCATTGCAACAATCAAACCTTCAATCACGCGGTCAGCTTCAACACGCTGCTCTGCTAAAGCACGAGCCTGCATGTCTTCTTTCGCATAAGTCATTGAGTCTCGTAGCATGGTGGCGACTTCATCATCACTCAATCCATAAGAGGGTTTCACTTGGATTTCCGACTGAACACCGGTGCTTTTCTCCATGGCGGTAACCGAGAGTAAGCCATCTGCATCAACTTGATAGGTAACACGAATATGCGCAGCACCTGCTGCCATTGGCGGAATACCTTTCAAAGAGAAACGTGCAAGTGAACGACAATCATCGACCATTTCGCGCTCACCTTGTACAACATGAACACTCATAGCAGTTTGACCATCTTTGAAGGTCGTAAACTCTTGTGCTCGTGCAACAGGAATGGTGGTATTACGTGGAACAATTTTCTCAACCAATCCACCCATTGTTTCAATGCCTAACGATAGTGGAATAACATCCAGCAATAGCATTTCTGAATCAGGTTTGTTACCCGCGAGAATGTCCGCTTGAATACCAGCACCAATCGCTACAACTTCATCAGGGTTAATGCTTGTCAATGGCGAACGACCAAAGAACTCACCCACCATCTCACGAACCAGCAATGCGCGAGTAGATCCGCCAACCATCACCACTTCCAGAACATCATCGCTATCGACTTCTGCATCCTTTAATGCACGACGGCATGACATCAGCGTTTTCTTAACTAACGGCTGAATCAGAGCTTCAAATTCTTGACGACTAACCGTCCCAGTCCACCCCAGCACTTCAACATCAACACTTTCTCGTGCAGAGAAATCGATCTTTGCTTGAGTCGCTACGTTTAACACAATACGGTTGTGCTCGGCAGATAAAGGGGTCGTCAAACCTGCTTTTTCGATGAGGTAGTCAGCAAACAAGTGGTCAAAATCATCACCGCCCAACGCCGAATCACCACCCGTAGCTAAAACCTCAAAGACACCTTTTGATAAACGAAGAATCGAGATATCAAACGTACCACCACCAAGGTCATAAACCGCAATAACACCTTCTTGTCCTGAATCAAGACCGTAAGCGATCGCAGCTGCTGTTGGTTCGTTAAGCAGTCGAAGGACGTGTAAGCCAGCGAGCTTAGCCGCGTCTTTGGTACCCGCTCTCTGAGCATCATCAAAGTAGGCTGGAACAGTAATAACCACACCCGCAAGCTCGCCACCTAATGTTTGCTCAGCTCGCTGACCTAAGGTTCTTAGAATGTCAGCAGAAACTTCTATTGGATTTTTGTCGCCGCTCGCGGTTTGAATGATAGGTAAACCACTGTCACTCGCTTTAAACTGGTACGGAGAACTTGGGTAACGATTTTTAATATCTTCTAGAGAGCGACCCAGTAAGCGTTTTACGGAGATGATAGTGTTTACAGGGTCCACTTCTGCTTTCGCTTTAGCTGCATAACCCACTTGAGGTGTATCTCCAGAATAGTTCACTACCGAAGGTAAGATACTCTGGCCATGTTCATCTTTTAATGTTGCAGCATCACCACTACGCACAGAAGCAACTAGCGAGTTAGTCGTACCTAAGTCGATACCAGCTGCCAGTTTATGCTCATGGGGTGCCGAGCTTTGACCCGGTTCTGCAATTTGAAGTAGTGCCATGGGTGGTCCTTTTTTTCACTAGCCGAGGAGTTTGTCTTCCACTAGTCCTATTTCGTTTTGAAGTTTGGCAATAAATTTTAACTTTCGGACTCGGTCAGCCGCTTGCTGCCAGTCTGAGTCATTAAGCTCCTGCTCTACAGCTGTAAGCTGCTGCTTAAACATTTTGCTCACTTTAGATTCAAAGTCGAACAGGGCTTCTTCAGGATCCGAGCTTACTGAAATCTCTTCAAGTTCCTCACGCAATTCCATTTGTTCCATAAGAAACATAGGATCTTGCAGTGTTTGTTGTTCACCTCGAATCTCAACACCATTCTCCGCCAACAAGTACTCAGCGCGTGAGATTGGCTTTTTTAGCACTTGGTACGCATCGTTAATTTCAGCCGCTTTTTGTACCGCCATGAGACGGTCTCGTTCTGAAGCCGTGGCAAAATTATCGGGATGGAACTGTTTTTGAAGTTCACGGAACTGTGAAGAAAGAAGGCTACCATCCAGTTGAAACTGACTTGGTAGCCCAAATAATTCAAAGTAATTCATGGAGAGTTCGGTCCTTGGCAATAACCCTGTGGACCTGAACGCCCACAGGGACTATCAATTAAACGTTGAAGCTTTCACCACAACCGCATTCGCTTTTCGCATTTGGGTTATTAAATTCAAACCCTTCATTCAAGCCTTCTTTAACGTAATCCAATTCAGTGCCATCTAAATACACTAGGCTTTTTTGATCGATTATCACTTTTACGCCGTCGTGCTCAAAGACTGAATCTTCTTCGTTAAGCTCATCAACAAACTCCAGTACATACGCCATTCCAGAACAGCCTGTCGTCTTCACACCCAAGCGTAAACCAATGCCTTTGCCTCGGTTTTCTAAGAATGTTTTAACGCGACTCGCCGCGGTTTCTGTCATTGTGATGGCCATACTGCACCCTAGTTTGTCTATATTGCGAATGGAATAGGAGGATGAACCTCCTATTATATACCGATTACTTATTGTTGGTGTTTTTTCTTGTAGTCAGCTACCGCTGCTTTAATTGCGTCTTCCGCTAGGATTGAGCAGTGTACTTTCACCGGTGGAAGTTCTAGCTCTTCTGCAATTTCAGCATTTTTAATCGCCGCAGCTTCATCAATGCTCTTACCTTTAACCCACTCAGTAACCAGTGAGCTAGATGCAATCGCACTACCACAACCGTATGTTTTAAACTTCGCATCTTCAATAATACCTTCAGGTGTTACTTTGATTTGAAGCTTCATTACGTCGCCACACGCAGGAGCACCAACCATGCCGCTACCTACCGATGGGTCTTCTTTGTCAAATGAACCAACGTTACGTGGGTTCTCGTAGTGATCAATTACTTTTTCGCTGTATGCCATGATAATTTACCTCGAATCCTCTATCTATTTCCTGGGAATAACCTGCGATTAGTGGTGTGCCCACTCAACCGTATCTAGGTCAATTCCTTCCTTGTACATATCCCATAGAGGAGACATGTCGCGCAGTTTAATCACTGCAGTACGAATCTGTTCAATTGCGTAGTCAATTTCTTCTTCTGTCGTAAAACGACCAAATGAGAAACGAACTGAACTGTGTGCTAACTCATCGTTTAGGCCAAGAGCACGTAGTACATATGATGGCTCTAGGCTTGCTGATGTACATGCGCTGCCAGAAGAAACCGCTAGGTCTTTTAGCGACATAAGCAGTGACTCGCCTTCAACGAATGCGAAACTCACATTTAGGTTATGTGGTACACGTTGCTCTAAGTCACCGTTAACCGTTACAGCTTCAAGATCTTTTACGCCATCAAGTAGACGATTACGTAGCGCTAGTGCATGGTCAAAATCTTTCTGCATGTCTTCTTTAGCAATGCGGAACGCTTCACCCATACCAACGATTTGGTGAGTAGGAAGTGTGCCTGAACGGAAACCTCGCTCATGACCACCGCCGTGCATTTGAGCTTCCAAACGAATGCGAGGCTTACGGCGTACGTATAGTGCGCCAATACCTTTAGGGCCGTAGATTTTATGCGCCGACATAGAGATAAGGTCAACCTTCATCTCTTGCACATCAATAGGTAACTTACCCGCAGATTGAGCAGCATCTACATGGAAAATGATCTTACGCTCACGGCATAGTTCACCGATTGACGCGATGTCTTGAATCACACCAATCTCGTTGTTTACATGCATGATAGAAACAAGAACCGTGTCTTCGCGCATTGCTGCTGCTAGCTTTTTAAGATCGATAAGGCCGTTTGATTCAGGCTCTAGGTAAGTAACCTCAAAACCTTCACGCTCAAGTTGACGGCATGGATCTAGAACCGCTTTATGCTCTGTCTTACAAGTAATGACATGCTTGCCTTTCTTCGAATAGAAATGAGCAGCACCTTTGATAGCAAGGTTATCTGACTCAGTAGCGCCCGAAGTAAATACGATTTCACGTGGATCTGCATTTAGTAGATCAGCGACTTGTTCGCGAGCTGTATCTACCGCTTCTTCTGCCTGCCAGCCGTAACGGTGTGAACGTGATGCTGGGTTGCCAAACGTACCGTCCATAGTCATGTACTGAACCATTTTTTCAGCTACACGAGGATCAACAGGACAGGTCGCTGAATAATCTAAATAAATAGGCAGTTTCATTCTCTACTCCAATGTAACAGGCAAACCGCTTAAGAGCGGACGTTAACACCGATGGGTGCGGTGTTTGTATTTTTAGTAGCAAACCCATGATTAACGGCAAGATCGAGATCTTGTCGATCTGAAATTTCGATGACTTCGTTGTCTTTCATCAACTCACCTAACGTGATGTTGTTTAAGAAGTCACTGATACGTGAACTTAAATCTCGCCACAAGGTATGGGTAAGACAGCGTGAACCGCCTTGGCAATCTCCCTTACCATTACATTTGGTAGCATCAACAGATTCGTCCACTGCTGCGATCACTGTACCAATCGCAATCGAATGTGCATCTTCACCTAAGCGGTAACCACCACCTGGTCCACGCACACTCGCAACTAAACCAGCTTTACGTAACTTTGAGAAAAGCTGCTCTAGATAAGATAATGAAATACCCTGACGCTCTGAAATATCAGCCAGAGGCACTGGGTTTTGCTGTGAGTGCAGAGCCACATCTAACATGGCTGTCACTGCGTATCTTCCTTTAGATGTAAGTCTCATATAACACCATATCCACACCGTTTATGTGGTATGAATTCTTTCATACCTGAGTAAAATGGTCAAGTATTTAATTGACTAAATTACTCAAGTATTTATCCATGGTCATACTGTGGTTATAGACTACTGAGAGATACGCTTCTCTATCGCGGTAAGCACACCACGGAGAATATTCAATTCTTGTGCTTCCGGCCTTGCGCGGTTGAACAAACGTCGTAGTTTATTCATTACTTTGCCTGGCTGTTCTTCACTGATAAATTGGGTATCCTTTGCCACTTTTTCAAGGTGTGCAAAAAACAATTCCAGCTCTTTGTGTCTTGGGTACTCTAACTCTTCTTGCTTGGCGAACTGACTTTGCTCACGCTCTAAATACGCCATACGTATTTCATAGCTTAACGTCTGAACTGCCATTGCTAAGTTGAGTGAACTGTATTCAGGGTTGGCGGGAATACACACGTGATAATGACAAGTTTGAAGTTCATCATTTGTCAGCCCTGTACGTTCGCGACCAAATACCAGTGCAACGGGTGAGTTTTGACCTTCAGAGACAAATTTTTCACCGCATTCTCTAGGTTCAAGCATCGGCCACTCTAACGTGCGCGAACGTGCGCTAGAACCGACAACTAATGCACAATCAGCAACCGCTTCATTTAAGTCATCTACAATTGTGGCATTTTGTGCAATATCGGCTGCCCCTGCGGCCAAAGCAATAGCCTGTTCATCAACGCTACACTGAGGATCAACGAGAACCAGATTCGATAAGCCCATAACCTTCATTGCACGAGCAGCTGAACCGATGTTGCCAGAGTGAGATGTCCCAACGAGGACAACTTTTACGTTGTTGAGCATTAATGATTTCCAAGAGTAAAATTCGAGCCGCAAGATAGTACCATATACCTGAGTAAAATGGTCAGACCCTTTTCGCGATTAAAACTGAAAGTACAAAAACTAACCACTTCCATTTGGCTATTTATCTGGTATACTGCTGCCCGTTTTTCTGTTCTTTAACATCCGTTGGGAAATTAGTATGCATCCAATGCTTAATATCGCTATTCGTGCTGCACGAAAAGCTGGCAATCATATTGCTAAATCTTTAGAAAATGTTGAGAAGATCGAATCTACTCAAAAAGGCACGAATGACTTTGTTACTAACGTAGACAAAGAAGCGGAAACTATGATCATCGATACAATCAAGGCTTCGTACCCTGATCACAGTATCGTTGCTGAAGAAAATGGCGTCATCGAAGGTAAAGACCAAGACGTTCAATGGATCATCGACCCACTGGATGGCACAACAAACTTTGTAAAAGGTTTACCTCATTTTTCTGTATCTATCGCTGTTCGCATTAAAGGCAAAACAGAAGTAGCGTGTGTATACGACCCGATGCTAAACGAACTATTCACCGCTCAACGTGGTGCTGGTGCTCAGCTAAACAACGCTCGTATCCGTGTTAAGCAACTTAAAGACCTTCAAGGCACAGTTCTGGCAACTGGTTTCCCGTACAAACAGAAGCAACACTCTGAATCTTACCTAAAGATCATGTCTGCTCTATTCGTAGACTGCGCTGACTTCCGTCGCACTGGTTCTGCTGCTCTAGACCTATGTTACCTAGCTGCTGGCCGCGTTGATGGCTTCTTTGAGCTTGGCCTAAAGCCATGGGACATCGCTGCGGGTGAATTGATTGCTCGCGAAGCTGGCGCTATCGTTACTGACTTTGCTGGCGGTACTGACTACATGAAATCTGGTAACGTAGTTGCGTCAAGCGCGCGCGGCGTTAAAGGCATGCTTAAACACATCCGTGAAAACGGCAATGAAGCAATCCTGAAGTAATTATCTGTACAGCTGATATTTTAAAAACCACTCAATAGAGTGGTTTTTTTATATCTACAATAACCTGCTGAGTTCCATCGATTAACGGAATAATCACAGCAGTGGTGGAGAGATTCGAACTCCCAACACGCGGACTTGGAAAACCGCCTAACAAAACAACACTTAGCATAGTCAAAAATAGACAAGCAACGTTATATGCACGTTAAATGGCTTTGTTTGGCGCTATTAAGACGATAAAAAAGGCGACTTAAGTTAATTAAGTCGCCCTTAGAAAGGTGCATAAATATATTGAATTTATACAAAATTAGTAAAAGTATCTTGAACGTTTGTTATACACTTTCTGTACCTTGGATTAAATTTAGTTGAACATTATGAACGACTTCGACAACCATTGGCTCAAGATTATCACCTAGTTTGAGTTCTAGTTTCGGAGAGGATGTGTATGTAGAAAGAGCTTGTTTAATAGCGGGATAGTTATCTTCAACGACCATTTGTAACTGCTTGACAGTTAAATATAGAAAGTCAGACTGCATTATGGCATGAGTAGGGTGTTTACTTGAAGAGTAGCCACCTCCCATGGGTAGATATTCCGTACCATCATTCACAATTACAGTATTAGTAGCTGCTTTCTTCCTTAACGTTCTTCTTTCGTCAGTTGTTAAAATTGGAGAATTAGAGTTTGTTTTTAAAATATATGGTCGTAACACATTCGGCCAGTTGTCATGCATTACTTGAATTAAGTCAGTATTCGTCCAAGTGACTACCGAACCATCTGCTTTCTCATGTTGTAATATGTCGATCAAATAAGCGTCACTGCCACTAAAGTAAATAAAAAGTAACTCGTCACTTCTATTCTCTTCAAAATGTAAGTGATGTATTCCCCATTCAGCCAAAAGTAAGTCTGCAAATTTGGATTGATTCAATTTCAGAACTCGATTACTGAGTAGAGCATTTACATCATCGCCTCTTGACAGTTTACTGGCAAGCTCGACAATTTTATTAGAGTTCGATAACTTATCTGATATGTGGATATTCCACTTCTGTACGGGCACACGCCTAGAGTATACGGTAAAGAAATGGTTCAGGAGATTGTGTAGATCATAATGCTCGATTTTTTCTTTTAACTCCTCAGAACGCCTATCTTGTTGACGTAATTGTTCTGGAGATGGAACGATTAATCCGGATTCTCTCAATGCTACTTGTAACTCTCCAGACAAATCTGATAGAAAATCTATATTCATTTTATTCTCCAAATCCCAAAAAGCGTATAATGCCCAATTAAGGGGGGGAACAACGCCTCCCCCCCAAAAAAACCTAAAGCATTGTGCCATAAACACTAAATTTGAAGTAGAAGCAAAAGTACCAAGCGTTGTGAATCCCTCTTAAATTGCTTGTTATGAAACAGCCCCGACTTTAGGACACAACCCTACCTGCAGCCAAAATCTGTAAATAAGTACCAACTGTTAAACCCACTATTCCCATATAGAAGTGTATTGTCTCGACTTTTTCAAACTTATTGTAATGGCTAATTTCTTGGTACAACGGCTCTTGCTTACTTTTTAAGTCATCTTCCGCAATTTTGGCATTTCTTTCATCATAAATGTAATACTTAGAGTGTTCATGGTGTCGCACTGCCGAGGTATCTAGTTTATAAATATCTTCAAGCCTTTTGTTGTAACCATTAAGCCACAGATAGCGGACAACCATTGATAGCGCAGATGCCAAATTTAAATACATTCCTATTTGACTGCACTTCCTTGCCATTTCCTCTGACATCCCAACCATTTTGATATCCAGAAAGATAAACCAAAAGATCGGAACCCCAACTAACATAAGCAATGTAAGTAACACCGATTTTCTCAAACTAGGAATTTTTTCTGGGGACATATTGCACCTTTGTTTCATAAAGCTTATTAGACGACAAACTGTCACCTAACACGATAATGCTGATTTAACGGATTTAGCTCTAACGCTTCTTCTAGATGGTCAGGGGCTAAATGTGCGTATCTCATTGTTGTTGTGATCTCACTATGGCCAAGCGTATCCCTTAGCTTGACGATGTTTCCCCCTCGAATCACGTAGTGACTCGCAAAGGTATGGCGTAGAACGTGCGTCATTTGGCCTTTGGGTAGCTCGATATTGCTGCGTGTAATGGCCTTGCGAAATGCCGATAAACTGCTTAGAAATAGCTTGTTATATAAGAACGCAAAAAGGTGACTTACGTTAATTAAGCCGCCCTTAACAAGACACATAAATATATTGAATTTATACAAAACTAGTAAAAGTATCTTGAGCATTTGTTATAAGCGGGCTTCTGACCAAACTGCGAACTCATTACCACTTGGTTCTAAAAAATGAAAACGGCAACCGCCAGGAAATTCAAATATAGGGCGAATGATGTCACCACCACTTTGAGCGACTTTATCTAGAGTACCTTCAATGTCAGAGCTGTAGAATACTAAAAGTGCTCCACCGGTATTAGTTTGGTTGCAGCA
The DNA here is from genome assembly GCF_050113655.1 of Vibrio sp. TRT 29B02. Taxonomy (NCBI): domain Bacteria; kingdom Pseudomonadati; phylum Pseudomonadota; class Gammaproteobacteria; order Vibrionales; family Vibrionaceae; genus Vibrio; species Vibrio sp. TRT 29B02. Next base: position 1,030 of record NZ_JBNJOJ010000006.1, on the reverse strand, counting down.
ATCAGCTTTGAAGAAACCACCGTCTAATCCCTGATTTGAAAAAGCTGTATATTCAGGTCCGTAGTCGACAAACTCCCAACCGAAAACTGAAGAGAAGAATGATTTTGTCGATTCTAAGTCTTTTGCGCCAAACTCAACATAATTAAGTTTTTCATGCTGATTCATTTCCTTGCTCCTTTTTGATTATCCTGATAAGCGTATTACACCAAATTAAGTGAGCAACGCCTCCATCTGACCTAAATCATTGTGCCGTAAACACTAAAGCTGATTCAAACTAAGAGTGCCAAGCGTTGTGAATCTGCTTAAATTTATTGTTATTTGAATTTACTTTTTAGTTAGATGATTTAAAGGAGCCCATGCAAACTCGCCTCCTTCACCTAACTTTGAGCACCAGATCCAACCACTGAGTTCGTACTCCCTAATTAAGGTTTCGCCCACTGAAAGCATATGCTCTTTAGCAACATAGTCCTTAAGAACTGTCACTTGTTCACTATCGATAATTAGAATTTGCTTTGGAACCCAACCTTCTTTACTTGTTCCACGGCAAAAGACCCAATTTGGCCAATCACTCTCCGGATTTGATTCTTCCACAAACTGCAATTGTTCACCTTTTACTACATGAATAGGTGACTCTGGAGCATCTTGATATGCTTTAACGACTTGGTATTCCATTTGTTATATTGACCCCATTCACATAACACTTATTAGACGACAAACTATCGCCTTTTGCCTATTTATAATTCAACATTAACCATATCAGTTCAAATAACAATCAATAAGTCTGAATGAAAGTCAATAAGTTAAGTCAGTAAAAGAAGGTGACTTGCAAAGGTATGGCGTAGAACGAGCGTCATTTGGCCTTTGGGTAGCTCGATATTGCTGCGTGCAACGACCTTTCGAAATGCCGATAAACTGCTTAGGAATAGCTTGTTATCTAAGAATGCAAAAAGGCTCTAGTCTTTCGACTAGAGCCTTCTTAATTATGGCAGGGGTGGAGAGATTCGAACTCCCAACACGCGCGTTTTTTTGG